>NZ_JBHSEP010000019.1:0-128843 GCF_042654645.1 Cohnella hongkongensis
TCTACGTATAGGGTAGCGGAGTTGCTAGATTCGGTCGATTTCCCCACGATCAAAGTGGGGAATTTTGCACGATTTTTTTGGGGAAATCCGTTTGATCATTTTGGGTATTTTTATTTTACCGTACACAATCATAAAGCCATTCCTCAAGTCGTCGAAGCCGACACTTAGGGAATGGCCCTTGTTATCTTAGCAGGCTTGACCGGAAATTTGCTTTTGACCGCCGGGACAAGGGCCGCGCTCCGTGCAGCTCATCTGACGCTAAATTTTCACTGCTCGGAAATGAATCCGTCATTGCCATTTTTTCGCCGCTCGTTCATAATAACGATTGAGAATAATTATCAATCATATGTCTACATTTTGAGCAGGAGCTGCTGTCCATGACGAATGCCAACGCGTTCCCGTCTTCCCATTCCTTCGGAGAATCGCGCTTCCTGACCGTGCCGGACGGCCGAAAATTGCACTATATGACGAAAGGGTCGGGAGAACCGACCGTCGTCTTCGAATCGGGCATGGGGTTCTCCCGTTCCACTTGGGGGCTGGTGCAGCCCGAGGTCGCCAAGCGTGTCCGCGCCGTCGTCTACGACCGGGCCGGCACGGGGCGCAGCGACGACGATACGCAGCCGAGAACGCTGCAGCGAATAGTCGAAGACTTGCTTCTGCTGCTGGACGAGTTGGGCTCCGGGCCGTTCGTTCTGGTCGGCCACAGCTGGGGAGGCCCGATCGTCCGCACGGCAGCGGCCGCCGCGCCTTCCCGGATTCGCGGCCTCGTGCTTGTGGACCAGAGCGACGAGAACGCCGACCTATATTTCGAACCCCGTTCGGTCAGATGGTTCAAAATATCGCGGTTTCTCTATCCGATGCTGGCGCGAACCGGGCTGTACCGCCTGCTGGGAAGCAAGTCGGGCAGCGTTCTTCCGGCCGACGTCTTCCGCGATCATCGTCAAGAAGACTTCACGGTAAGGGCAGCCCGCACCGCAGCCGCCGAGATGAAGCCGTTCCTGGACGATCTGGCCGCGCTTCGCGCTCGACCGCCCGAGCTGGGCAGCCTCGAAGTCAGCGTCGTCTCGGGAACGCAAGTCAACCGACAGGAGCGTAAAATTCGCCCGGCCATCGTCGAAGCCCACAAAAAAACGGTCGCCTCGCTAAAGAGAGCCCGTTGGGTCGAGGCGGCGAATTCCGCTCATCTGATCCCCTTCACCGAGCCCGGCTTGATCGTGCGGGAAATTGTGCGCATGCTCGATCAGCCTAATAACTGAATGCCCGACAATACGAGACCGATAAGGAACCCGCACAGAGCGCCGTTGACGCGAATCCATTGGAGATCTCCGCCGATTTTCTCCTCCAGCATGCGAACGAGCTCTTTGTCGTTCATCTTGTCGATGTTGTCCTTGATCAGCAATCCGATTCGATAGTGATTGGCTTCTACGGCATCCGCGACGAAGGCCAGCACTCTGCGTTCTATGCCTTCGATCGTCTCTGGCTCGGACTGAAGCTTGCGCACGACGTAACGGAGCGCGGAAACGACCTTGCGTCCTCCCCGCTCCATCTCGCGCTCGATCGCGGAGAGCGCCGAACGCCGCAGCGACTCCATTCGATCCAGCAGCAGCCGCTCGCTGTCCGGATGCTCGACCTGGTCCAGGATCCACGCTTTGCCGCGCTCCAGCAGCGCCTCGTTGCCCGCAGCCTGGCTCAGCTGACGGCGAATCTCCGCCAGCAGCTTCTCCCGGTTCGGGTTGCCGGGCAGCAGCAGGTCGCGGATGCCCGACAGCAGCAGCTGCTGAATCATCGCGCCAAGCTTGTCCTCGCTCATAAATCCGGCGAACGCTTGCACCGCGAAGCCCATAAAGCCGCCTACCTTGGCTTCGGACACCTTCTGCATGGCGATGGTCCCGAGCATTCGGGCCGTCTCGGGCCTGCTCGCCCACTCCCCGCCCTGTCTGAGCGCGTAGTCGAGCGCCCGCTCGTCCATTCGTTCCCGGACGACGGCCTGCACCGCCTTGCCGGCCAGAGGCTGGACGTCGGCCTGCTTGATCGCTTCCGCTATGGCGCGCCGGATAGAAGGCGCGAACGACTCCAGAGGGATCCGGGCGATCAGAGCATGGAGCAGCTTAAGCGCGCCGACGCGATGGCTTCTCTTGGCCGCAAGCCGGACGACCGCCGAGCCGACCGACTTCATCAACTGGAAGTGCTTCAGCTTCTCCTTGATGCTGTCCTTGTTGAGCAGCTCGTTCTCCAGCGCGGAGACGAGCGATCGGGCGATTTTGTCCCGATTTTTAAGCAGCAGCGACGTATGCGGGATCGGAATGCCGAGCGGATGGCGGAACAGCGCCGTCACGGCAAACCAGTCGGCGAAGCCTCCGACCAATCCCGCCTCGAAGCCGCCCTTAAGCAGCTCGGTGACCGGATGATACGGCAGCAGCAGGGTCACGACGAAGCCGACCCCCATCCCGATTAACGACAGAGCGGCGATATACCTCGTTCTCGTGGTTTTCATGGAGAATACCTCTTAGGGAAAGATTAGACGTTATGGATAGTATAACCGAAGCGCCGTCCGACCTGAAACCCGCGCTGTCGAACGGGCCTCGAAAGAAAAAACCGCGCATTCCGCGCGGCTTTAGCTGAAGGCGATAAAACGCCGATCTCGTTTATGCGGCTTTCTGCTGCGGCTCGGCATCCGGCGCCTTCGACTTTCTCACGAACAGCGCCAGAACGACGGCCACAATGGCGAAGATCATGCCGACTCTGAACGAATTGTGTATACCGGCATTCAGCGCAAGCGTCGGCAGCTGCTCAAGCGCGGCATCGGCCGGCGGGTTGGACGCATATCGGTTCGCCCCGTTGGTCATGATGCTGATGAAGAACGCCACGCCGATCGCTCCGGACACTTGCTGAAGCGTGTTGAGAATCGCCGTTCCGTGAGGATAGTAGGCGCGAGGCAGCTGGTTCAGACCGTTCGTCTGGACCGGCATCATGATCATCGAGATGGCGACCATCATGATGCAGTGATAGAAGATGATCATACCCTTCGACGTCTCCAGATCGATCTGCGTGAACAGGTACATGACGACGACAAGGATGATCGCTCCCGGGATGGCCAGCACCCGCGGACCGAACTTATCGAACAGCTTGCCGGTCACCGGGGACAGGAAGCCGTTCAGAATGCCGCCGGGCAGCAGCACGAGGCCCGCCGCGAAAGCGGTCATAAGCAGCCCTTCCCTCAGGAAGATCGGCAGCAGCATCAGCGTCGAGAACAGCGACATCATGACGATGATGAGCAGAACGGTGCTGAGCGAGAACATCGGCGACAGGAAGGCGCGCAGGTCGAGCATCGGCTGCCTGGACACGAGCTGCCTCCAGACGAACAGAATAAGGGCGATGCCTCCGACGATCAGCGTCCAGTATACCTTCGGCTCAGACCAGCCGCCGCCGCCTTCGCCGGCGCTGCTGAATCCGAAGACGATGCCCCCGAAGCCGATTGTAGACAAAATAATCGATAAAATATCGACTTTGGGCTTCGTGACCGTCGTCACGTTCTTCAAATAGACCGAGGCGATGACGACGGACAGAATGGCGAAAGGCAGCACCAGGTAAAACAGCCAGCGCCAGTCTAACGATTCCAGAATGAGTCCCGACAGCGTCGGTCCGATCGCCGGGGCGAACATAATGACGAGTCCCATGCTCCCCATCGCCGCGCCGCGCTTATCGGGCGGATACAGAACGAGGATCGTGTTCATCATAACCGGCAGCATCAGGCCGGTGCCGAACGCCTGGATGATTCGGCCGGCAAGCAGCACCGGGAATCCCGGCGCGATGGCGCATACGAGCGTTCCAATGGAGAAGAGAACCATTGCGCCGATAAACATCTGCCGGGTCGTAAACCATTGGACCAGCAGGGCGGATACCGGAATCAGGATGCCGACAACGAGCATATAGCTGGTGGACAGCCACTGCACGGTCGTATACGGCACGTTAAGATCGATCGTCAGGTCTACAAATGCGATATTGAGCAAGGTTTCGTTCAGGATGGAAAAGAACGCGCCGACGATCAGCGTGATCAGGATCGGCAATCTCTTGACGTTCTCCAATTCCTTGTACTGCGTTCCCGCTCCGTGGTCTGCGGTATTCACTTCTAGGTTTCCTCCGTATCCAATAATGTCTTTAAGATGCCCAGCTTTCATACTATACCATCCGGAAAGCAAATCTTCAAACCCTCTTTTGACGCCTCGGACTGGCTCGTCGGCCTGCCCGGAGCAGCCGACCGCCGGAGCTTCAAAATACAAACGGCCGCCTTCCGCGGAGAGCGGATCGGCGGCCGTACAAGCATCGACGTCTCTATAGATCGGCGTGCATCGAGCGGCTGCGTGCTGCTAGGTCAAATACTTGGTTTTGACGAGGCGAAGATGGTGCAGTTCATGCCCGGCAATGACATAGGCGAGCGCCTTGGCGCTCATGACGATATCGCTGGCCGTTCCCGTCCTGGCCCAGGCTTCGTCCGCAAGTCCGCGCACGAGAGCGAGCGTCGCCTTTCGGACGGATATGTAGTTGTCGATCAGATCGGACAAGGAGCAGGCGTCGAAATCGACGTGCTTCATATAATCGTCCTGATCGAAGCCGGGCAGCGGCGTCCGGTCTCCCCGCGAAATGCGGAGCAGCCGGTAGCTCATAATGCGTTCGGTGTCGGCGATGTGCCCGATGACCTCTTTAATGCTCCACTTGCCCGGCGCATAGCGGGACTCCGCTTTGTCCGCCGGGAGATCGGATAGAAATTCGGAAGTCGACTTCAAGCTGTCCGCCAGAATATCGACAATGGAGCCATCGGGGACGATTTCGATGTAGGTGCCGAAATGTCCGCCGTATTCTTCCTTCGTCGGGCGTCGAGTCAGAGGGTGAGTCATCGATCATCTTCTCCTTTGTCCATCATATAGGCAATGAGCAGAGAGGCCGTGTTCACGATAGCGTCGGCATGGGTCCGCTCCATTCCGTGAGAAGCGTGCACGCCGGGACCGACAAGCGCGGCGCGAAGGTTGCCGCCCCCGCGCAAAGCGGCCGACGCGTCGGAGCCGTAATGCGGGTAGATGTCGACGGCATGCGGAAGGCGCTCCCGGCGGGCCAGCTCGATCAGCCTGGAAGTCATGGCGTAATCGTAAGGCCCTGACGAATCCTTGGCGCAAATCGAGACGTCCCGCTCCGTCGTCGACAAGTCGTCCCCGATCGCTCCCATATCGACGGCGATCAGCTCCGTGACGTCCGGCGGGACGTAGGCGCTGCCGTGTCCGACTTCCTCGTAGGTCGACAGCACGATTTTAACGGTGCGGGCCGGGCGAACGCCTTTGCGCTTCAGCCATTCCATTACGCCGAACAGCGCGGCCACGCCTGCCTTGTCGTCCAGATGGCGGGACTTGATCCATCCGTTCGGCAAAATCCGGGTGCGAGGATCCCAAGAGATAAAGTCTCCGGGCGCGATGCCGAGCTTCTCGGTCTCTTCTTTCGTGCCGACGTGTTCGTCGATCCGGATCTCCAGGTTCGCTTCTTCGCGCTTCTGATCGCGGGCGTCGGGATAGACGTGTACGGAAGGCTGAGTGGACAGCACCGTGCCTTCGTACGTTTGGCCGCTGCGGGTATGAACGAGACAATACTCGCCTTCCACCGTCTGCATGGCGTAGCCGCCCACCGGCGTAAATCTGAGCATGCCGTTCGGCTTGATCGAGCGAACCATCGCCCCGAGCGTGTCCACATGCGCGGTCAGAGCCAGCGTACCTCCCGCTCCGTCGTCCGCTCCCGCCAGCGTAATGACGGCATTGCCCTTCGGCGTCGTCTCCAGCGGAACGCCCAGCTTCTCCGTCTCGGCTCGAACGCGCTTCATTATTTCCATGCAGAAGCCGCTCGGGCTTGGCGTAGCCAGATGAGCTTCGAGTATCTTCATTATATAATCCCTGTCTGGAGCCGGCTGTAGTGCTTTTGTCATGTTTTTCCACCTCTAAATGTGTAAAAAGCAGCGTTTCCGCGACTTCAGCCGTTGTTTAATGGCCGAATCGTTGACGATAACCGCACTTGCGGCACAGCTCTTCGACGACCTCCCGGCGAGAGAAGCCCTCGTAAAGCCGGGTTGCGCGCTCTCCCTTGATGATTTCCGCAAACGGCTTGGCGTGCAGATTGCCCAGATTAATGACGCCTTCTCCGTCCAGACAGCAAGGGATAACGGTGCCGTCGACCAGGACGCCGGCCTGATTGCGCAGCGCGTGGCAGAAGCCCCGGCCCTCGTCCTCCTTCTCCTTCAGATCGGGCCACTTGAACTCTTCCTCGTGATTCAAGTAGATGCGGTCGGCAATTTTGACGCCTTGGCCTCTTACGAAGCGCTCCTCGATCCGATGATCCAGCCGAAACGCTCGCTGGATCTGCTCGAGAATCGCGCGGTTGCGGTCGTTCTTCAGATTCGTCTCGTTATCCGGCGTCAAATTCCATAAGCGCAACGACACGATCATCTCGGAGGAAGCGACAGCCTCCTTGGCGAAATCGAGCACGCCGGCGACGTAGCCTTCCTTGTCGACCGAGCCTTCGTGCCCGTCGAAGCTGTGCAGGGAGAAGTTCATCTGCCTGAGCGCCGGCTTGCCCAGCAGCTTGTGCCTGTTCTTGGCGAGCAGCGTCCCGTTCGTCGTCAGATTGACCTTGAACCCTTTCTCATGACTGATGTCCAGCAGTTGGTCAAGCTTCGGATGCAGCAGCGGCTCGCCCTTCACATGAAAATAAATATGATCGGCATGCCCTTTGATCTGATCCAGCGTATGCTTGAAGGCTTCGATTGAAATAAAATTCGCCTGCCTTTTCGTCGGGGGACAGAAGCTGCAGGCCAGATTGCAGATGCTCGTGATTTCGATGTAGAATTTTTTGAATTTCTTCAAGATTCGATGCTCCGTTCCGGTTTGCCGTTTCGATTCGTCTTGATTATAGCATACGTCCGTCGCCGCTTTCAGGATTTGTCTTCATAGAAAACGTGACGGGCTCTTAGCGAGGTCCCGTCGACGTGAAACAGGCCGAAAGAGTACAGCGGCTGCCGCCTCTTGTCGGTAGGAGAGCCGGGATTGAATACGAGCATCTCCCCTTCGGTTCTGTGAACGGGAAGGTGCGAATGCCCGTAGACGAGCGCGTCCAGCTTCACCCCTCTGAAAGCTTCAAGCGCATGAGCTTCCGTCGACGAGCGGCCTGGCGCGCCGTGGCCGTGCACGACGCCGATCCGGCAGCCCTCGAACTGGAGCAGCTTGCGTCGACCGAATTTTACCTGAAGCTCGGAGCCGTCGTTGTTGCCCGCCACTCCGTAGACCGGACCGAAAGCGGCGAGCTGCTCGAATACGGACAGCTTCGTCCAATCCCCGGCATGCACGATCGCGTCCGCTCCGTTCAATTCCTTCAGCAAGCGGTCCGGCAGCTTCTTGCCCATCCTCGGCATATGGGTATCGGATACGACGACGATCTTCATCCGCACGACCTCTCTTCGCTGGCAATGTTATAGCTTCATCATAACGGGCGAAGCGGCCCGGAGCAACATGCAACAGGAAGGGGCCGTCCTGCGGACGCGCCCGCGCGGAGGCTGTCCGGAAGCCCGTTAGGCGAGCCGGCGTGACGGCCGGCGAATCCCAATGTTGTCAGGTTAAGCCGTTGTCGTATGCGATCGACGGCATACGGTCGATGGTATGCGACCGATCGTATGCGATCGATGGCATACGGTCGATGGTATGCGACCGATAGTATGCGATCGATAGTATGCGATCGAAGGCGCGCATCCTGCCGGCAACGTCTAACGGTTGCAGTGGCGCTTAATCGATCGTTTTCCCGAAAAAGGAAAAGCTAACGGTTGCCACCGCGCTTATTTTGGGGTTATCGAGCGAAACGGGCGTTTTCGGCTGAAATAGCCGCTGCTGCAACCGTTACAACCTCCGTACTGCGAAAATGGCACAATTAGCGGCGCTGGCAACCGTTACGTTAGTGGGCTGGCGGGGGTTCGCGGAGTGCGTAGGTTGGTCTGGACTGGCGTGGGTTGACGTGGTGGTTGGCGCGAGCTGGCATAGGTTGGCGTGGGTTGGCGTGGTGGTTGGCGCGAGTTGGCATAGGTTGGCGTGGGCTGGTGTGGTGGTTGGCGCGGTAGTTGGCGCCAGCTGGCATAGGTTGGCGTGGGTTGGCCTGGACTGCCGGAGTTAGCGGAGTGCGTAGGCTGGTATAGACTGGCGTGGGTTGGCGCGAGTTGGCCTTTGTTCGCGATGACCGTCGGGGCTCCGCCGGCAACTGGGAAGATTCCTGCAAGGCCGCTTGTTGACCGTTTGCTTAACCTGACAACATTGCGGCGAATCCCGCCCTGCTTACAGCCGGGAACCTAACAGAAAGGGCAGCCCGCGAAGTCGAACACGACTCCGGGACTGCCCCTCGGGCTGCGGCAGCGGCGCAGCGCCGATCACTCGGCAGACGCCGTTTACGGTTGTCTGCTCTCCCCGGCCACGGCGACGAGCATCCAGACAAACGGCGTGTGCAGCGTTCGGCTCGGCTGAAGCCGGCTGCCGACGATTCGCTCCATCGACCGGAACGCATAATCAGTTTGCCGATCGTCACCCATGATGCGAGCTCCCCTGTCTCCCCGCAGCCAGAGTCGCGCCGACCGCTTGCACGGCGATGCCGGCCTCGCTCAACGACGCTCTGATCCTTGCGGCGAATTCGACGGCTCGGGCGCCGTCCCCGTGAACGCAGATCGTATCCGCCCGGATGGCGAGCTCCGTCTGCTGCTGCGTCCGAACTTTACCCTCCGTCACCATTCGGACCGCCTGCTCCGCCGCGCGCTCTTCGTCCGTCAGCACGGCATCCGGCAGCCGTCTCGGAGTCAGCGAGCCGTCGGCCTGGTATGTCCGGTCGGCGAACGCCTCGGACGCCGTGCGCAGCCCGACCCTTTCGCCGGCCGCGAGCAGCTCGCTGCCCGCAGGGCCGAACAGGACAAGCGAAGGATCGATCCGGCAGACCGCCTCGGCCATCGCCTGAGCCAGCCCGGCATGGCGGGCCGCCATATGGTACAGCGCGCCGTGCGCCTTCACGTGCTGAAGAGAGGCCCCTTCCGCCCGGACGAAGCCCCATAGCGCCCCGACCTGATAGACGAGCAGCTCGTAGGCCTCCTCCGGGCTGATGTCCATCTCTCTGCGGCCGAAGCCGGTCAAATCCGGAAGCCCCGGATGGGCGCCGATCGCCACGCCGCGATCCAGCGCCAGCTTCACCGTCCGGCGCATGGTCGCCGGATCGCCGGCGTGAAACCCGCAGGCGATGTTCGCCGACGACACCAGCCGGAGCAGGTCCTCGTCCCGCCCCAGCTTGTAAGCGCCGAAGCCTTCTCCCAAGTCGCAGTTCAAATCTACAGCTTTCATGCCTGTCTGCCTCCCGTTTCTGCCGACTGTATGCGTTCGAGTCCGCGGCGAAGCGTGCGAATGCCGTTCTCGCGGATCAAGATCTGCCTTTGGGCCTCCTGAAGAGCGACTAGGCGGAACCGGATGCGGCCGCCGAGCCGGGTCTGGGCCAGCAAGGGCAGATCCACGGACGCGACGTGCGCGGCGATCGGATAGCCGCCGGTCGTCTGGCGATCCGCCATCAGCACGATCGGCTGTCCGTCGGGCGGCACCTGGACGGTGCCGAACGTGACAGCCGACGATGCCCGCTCCCGCTTCTCCTTCAGCCGCAGTTCGGCTCCCGACAACCGGTAGCCCATCCGGTCGGACTCGCTCCGGACGAGGTACGCTTCACGGAAGAAGCGCTCCGCATCGGCAGGCTCGAACCGCTCGAGCTCCGGATCGGCAATCGCCCGAACCGTCGGAGCGTCCGAATAAGACGGCAGCAGCTCCGGAGCGACCGACCAGCCGCTGATCGCCGCTCCCTCCCGCTCTTCGAGCGAGAGCCGCTCGGCCAGGCGTCGGCTCCGCTCGGAGGAGAGGCCGATCGGGATGCGGTCGCCCGCCTGCAAAGCCCGGCCCTCGAAGCCGCCGAATCCGGCCCGAAAGCAGGTGGAGCGGCTGTTCATCCGCACGGGTACGTCCACCCCTCCGGCCACCGCCAAATACGCGCGGCAGCCCCGCTTTGCCGATCCGAAGACGAGGCGGCTTCGCGCCGGCACGTAGATCGTTCTCCATAGAGGCGCCTCCCGGCCATTCAAGACGGGGGATAAATCTCCGCCGCCGATAGAGATCAGCGCCGGCTGAGGGAAGTCGATCTCCGGGCCGATCGTCGTCATCTCCAGGCCGGCCTCGCCCTCCTCGTTGCCGACGAGCAGATTGGCGACGCGAAGCGCGAAAGCGTCCATCGCCCCGCCGACGATGACGCCATACCTCTGCGCGCCGTATCGTCCCGCATCCTGAACGGTCGTCAGCAGCCCCGGCTTGAGGATCGTCATCATCATGCTCTCGCCCCCTCCCGTCTATCGTATTCGGAGCGGGAGATCGGGCGAAACCTGACGATATCTCCCGCCCTCAGCAGCGTCGGCGGATTCGCCGCGGGCAGAAACAGCGGCTCCGGCGTCTTCCCGATCAGCTGCCAGCCGCCGGGCGTGGAGATCGGGTACACTCCGGTCTGGTCTCCCCCAATGCCGACCGTACCTGCGGGGACGGACAGTCTCGGCGTCGACCGGCGCGGCGTGGCGATGCGTTCCGGCAGTCCGCCCAGATAGGCGAATCCGGGCGCGAAGCCGAGCATGTAGACGAGATAGTCCGCCGACGAATGAATGTCCGCCACCTCCTGCTCCGACAGCCCGTGATAGGCGGCGACCTCCGGCAAGTCGGGCCCCAGCTCCCCTCCGTAGCAGACGGGAATCTCGACGATGCGGGGAGGCTTGCGTTCGCCCTGCTCCAGCTCGGCCAATACTCCCTTCATCAACCCGACTGCGAGGGCATAGGGATCCCGGGCGTCCCCCGAAGCGGAGCTGCCCCCGTGAGCGTCGAGCAGCACGCAAGGATCGTAATAGACGGCCACCGACAGAAAGGAAGGGACATATTCCACCATGCCGGCAAAAGGATGCCGATCGAGATAATCCGCCAGCTGTCTGACCCGTTCGTGCGTCTGGGGACAGATCGCCTCGCCCAGTCGGATCGTGACGGCCGCATCTCCCAGCGGGGAGATCCCGATCCCGGCCGAATCGTATTTTTTAACTTTATCCGCGAACGTGCTCACATCTCTCAACGCCTTGTCGATTGTTCATTCGGACCTCCAAGTCCGGTATACATTTCATTATAGTGGGTAACGAGAGAAACGGATAGCATCGCTCCCGTAGGCACATAGACCCAGCCTCCTGCCGGCCGCATCGGCCGCCCATTCGGAGAATAAAAAAAGATCATCGACTCATGAAGGATTTTGCTGGAATTTGACGAAATGATTGATATAGGTACATAGACGCATTTCAGAATCCACACACCAAACGCTGTCTCTTCATTTCTGCGGCGCGGGGTTGCATTTTCCCAAATTGAACGTTCTCTTCGCAGCAACCGGATCACCGTTATGAATGCAAGAGAGCTACTTCAGCTTCAGAGGTAGCTTTTTCATTTGAAAGGAAGATTCTGTCGATGCTCAATGTTGCAGCCCTTATCGAAACCCGTCAATTCTACCATGCGTTCCAGCCCTTGCGTCGACTCCCCGGCCACAGCGAATTCGGCTACGAGGCTCTGCTTCGCTGCACGTCCAGCTTGGATCCGGGCAGGCTGTTCCAGAGCGCTCTGGAGCAAAATCAGCTTTTCTCGCTCGATACCTGGTCCATCGTTCATGCCCTCTCGGTGTTCTTGCAGTCCGAGCCGGCGCAGGACGAGACCAAGCTGCTGTTCGTCAACATATTCCCGTCCACGCTCGTGGCGGACGGCTTTCCGGCGTTCATGGACCGCTTGCGCAAGCTGTATCCTTCCCGGCTCCATCGCATCGTGTTCGAGCTGAACGAGACCGTTACCGAGGAGAAAATATGGAACGCTCCGCTGTTTCTCGAGAGAATCGACCTCATCCGCAGCAGCGGAGGCCAAATCGCGCTGGACGACGTCGGAGAAGGCACCGCTTCGTTCCGCAAAATCGTCGAGATCGCTCCCGACTTCATTAAAATCGACCGCTTCTTCTCAAACGACCTGGCCGCCGCCGTTAAAAAGCAGCAGGTGGTGCGGCTTTTCGTCGATTTTTGCGGAGAAACGGGAAGCACCCTCGTGTTGGAGGGCATCGAGCGGGAAGAGGATCTCGCCCTGGCCGTCCGGCTCGGCGTGCCTGTCGGCCAAGGCTATCACCTGGGAAAGCCGGCAAAGCTTCCAGGAAGTTAATCAAATATTGGGGGAACCAAGCAAGATGGAGTACACTACCGTACACTCGCGCAAAGCGACGCTATCGCTCAAAATTACGGAATTCGAAGTTCCGCCCATGCAGGATTTGCTCATCATCGGGAAGAAGGCTCCGATCGGGCCGGAAGCGGTGCGCAGAATGGCGGAGGCGCTGTCCCCCGAGCAGTTCACTCTGCTAAAAATCGATCATCCCAAAATCGAGGCCGTGCTCGTTCGCAGCACAGTGCTGCAAATGCTGGACCAGACCATTCTGATGAAAATTGTGATGGAGGAAGTGGAACGGTTGATTATCGATACGATGGTGCTGCGCTCCGAGTTAAAAATCGCGCTGTCCGTTCAGCGGGAGGTCGAGTTGGGTTGAAGGTCAGCGAAGCTATGATCCGCTCCGTCCGCACCATCTCGTCCGACAAGAGCGTGTCCTATGCGTCGGAGCGAATGAACGAATGGAACGTGAACTCGCTGGTCGTAGTCGACTACGGGAGAATCTCCGGCCTAGTCACGACCCCGCTTGTCCGCTCCTCCCATCCGAATCGGATCGTGGCCGACGCCATGTCGACGACGCCTTCGGAGGTGTCTCCGGACACGTTGATCTGGGATGCCTTGAAGATTATGGACAAGCAGCGGACCGACCATCTGCTCGTCATGGAGGCGGACAAGCTGTCCGGCCTGCTAACGAGGGAGAACGTGCAGTTGAAGCTGTCGGAGCTTCGCGATCCGCTGTGCGGGCTGTACCGGTCGCCCTACATCCACGCCGTCGGCGAAGCGCTGCTCAAGAAGAAGCAGCCTTTCCGGCTGCTGTTCGTCGACTTGAACGGATTCGGGGAAATTAACAAGCGCTACGGCCATCCGTTCGGGGACGACGTCATTCGGGAATATGCGGAAAGAATTTCTTCGATTGCGGTCAAGGATCGCGACAGCCTGTGCCGCTATGCGGGAGATGAATTCGTACTCATCACGATGGCGGACGAGACGGAGGAGGATCGGCTGATCTCCTGGCTGTCCCAGCCGGTCGCGATCGGAGGCGTGAAGGTGTCGGCGGCCGTCGGCCACATCGCCGTCAGCGGCGAGCGCGCCTTCTCCAGACCGTTCAGGGACCTTCTGAGCGAAGCCAGCCTGCTGTCCACGTCGGCCAAGCCCGTGCCCCGCTGACCGCCGGTCCTTCCAAGCCGTACGGCGAGCCTCAAGGCTCGCCGCTCAGGAGAACGCCTCCGCGATATACCGATAGGAGCGGACCCGCTTCTCGTAATCGTGAATGTGCGAGACGATCATCAGCTCGCCCAGATGCATTCGGTCCGCGTAGCGCTTCAGCGCCTCCTTCACTTGTCCGGGCGTACCGATAAAGCGGCGGGTTCTCATCTGCTCGAGCAGCTGCTGCTCGGCCAGCGAATACGGATATTCCGAAGCCGTCTTCACGGAGGGCATGAAGCCCAGCTCCTGTCCGGTCAGCAGCTTGAGAAAGAACAGCTCGTTGCTGCGCGCCAGCTGCCTCGCCTCCTCCTCCGTGTCGGCGCAGATTGCCATGACGGCGGCAAGCGCCTTGGGCTGAGCGCAGTAGGACGAGGATTGAAAATAGGAATGATAGTGCTGCAGCGGCTCGTCTCCGGCCGCGCCGAAAAACTGCGCGAACGCATAGGGCGTGCCGAGCTGGGCCGCGATCTTGGCGGTGCCTTCGCTGGAGCCGAGCAGCCACAGCTCCGGCATGCCCTCCGTCTCGGGGAACGCCCGCAAGCCCGAAAAGCGATGATGGGCCGGATTGTCGTCCCGCAAGTAGTGGTACAGATCGACGATCTGCTGCGGATACGGATCCACCTCGTACCGCTTATGCTCCTGCAGCGCCCGGGTCGAGAGCGGCGATCCTCCGGGCGCTCGCCCCAGGCCGATGTCGATCCGGCCCGGGTGAAGCGCCTCCAGCAGCTTGAAATTCTCCGCCACCTTGTAGGCGCTGTAGTGAAGCAGCATGATGCCTCCCGATCCGATGCGGATCGACTTCGTATGCGCGGCGAGGTGCGCCATCAGAATCTCCGGACTCGAGGAGGCCAGCGCCGCGCTCCCGTGATGCTCGGACACCCAGAAGCGGGAATAACCGAGCTTCTCGGTCTCCTGAGCCAGAGCCACCGTCTCGTCCAGCGCGTCCCTCACGGACCTGCCTTCGTTCACATGGGAATGATCGAGTACGCTTAATTTCATCATCCGAAGCCTCCATGCTTCTTTAATCGTGCTTCCATCAAGCCAAAACGCCTTCGGCGTCCTCTAGACTCAGAATCGCGTTTTTGTCGGAGGTGATTCAGAAAAGGATAGCGCATTTGATCCTTTCTGAATCACGCACAAAGAGCCCGCGATTCTCGCGGGCTCTGCTCGCAGCCGTTAGCGCTTGTTGAAGATGTCCGTCAGAACGGGAACGATCTGCGACTTGCGGGAGACGACGCCCTTCAAGAATGCGCGGTTGTTCTCGATCTTGACGCCGTACGCCTCTTCGACCGCGTCCGCCGCCTGGCCGAGCGCAAGGCCGACGGAATCGTTGTTCAGGATGTCGGTGACGACAAACAGGAACAGATCGAGTCCCTTCTCGCTGACGATGCTCGTCAGCGCGGCTTCCAGCTCGGCCTGCTTGGACAGAACGTCGTTCACGTCGACGGCGTTGACTTGCGCGATTTCGACTTTCGCTTGACCCATCTGGAACTCCTTGGCGTCCAGAGAGATGAGCTGCGCGATCGTCTTGTCGCTCAGGTCGGCGCCGGCCTTCAGCATGTCGAGGCCGTAGCTTTCCGCATCGACGCCCGCGATTGCGGCAAGCTCCTTGGCCGCGGCGACGTCCTGCGGAGTGCAGGTCGGAGATTTGAACAGCAGAGAATCCGAGATGATCGCGGACAGCATCAGGCCGGCGACGTTCGCGGGAACGGTCTTGCCGTTCTCCTTGTACAGCTTAAGCAGAATCGTCGCGGTGCAGCCGACCGGCTCGGCGCGGTAGTACAGAGGAGCGCTCGTCTCGAAGTTGGCGATCCGGTGGTGGTCGATCACCTCGAGCACCGTCGCCTGATCGATGTCGGAGGCGCTTTGCTGACGTTCGTTATGATCGACGAGAATGACGCCCTTGGCTTCGCCCGCAACCTTCTCCACTAGGCGCGGAGCCGCGAAGCCGAACTTGTCCAGCGCATATTGGGTTTCGCCGCTGACATCGCCCAGGCGAACCGCTTCGACTTCTTCTCCGAGCTGGGTTTTCAAATCCGCGTAAGCAATGGCAGAACAAATCGTGTCCGTGTCCGGATTTTTGTGGCCGAAAATCAATACTTTGCTCATTTTCTGGCTCCTCATCTATGATATTGGCGAGAAAAGTATACCCCAAAAGCAGCGTCGGAATCAAGATAAGCTCGCTCTATTCCGATAGATTACCTTGCCTTTCTCCGAATAAAACCGCAACATCCCGAAATTCGCCCGAGCCCGATTTATGGTACAACTAGAGAAGCCGAACTTAAAGAACAAGGAGAGCCGACTATGAACCGAACGATTCGCATTCCCGTCCCCGCCGAATTCGACTTTGCCGTCAATCTCGATTACCTGTCGCGCTCTCCCGACGAATGCTTGTACCGCATTCGCGGCGGCCGGCTGTACAAGGCCATTCCCGCCGGTTCGGGCGCGGCTTTCTTCGAGGTCGACGCCGAGCCGGGCTTCCTGCTCGTTCGCCCGATGGACGAAGAGGCTTGGAGCGCCGAGGTCGAACGGGAAGTCGTCGCCTATACGAGAGACTGGTTCGACCTCGACAACGACCTGTCCCCCTTCTACGACTTGGCGAGCCGCGATCCCCTCTTGCGAGGCGTCGTTCCGAGACTGTACGGCCTCCGCAATATGGGCATCCCCGACCTGTTCGAGGCGCTCTGCTGGGGCATAATCGGGCAGCAGATCCATCTGGCGTTCGCTTATACGCTCAAGCGCCGGTTCGTCGAGACGTTCGGGCGGCAGCTTCGGCGCGGAGACGTCGACTGCTGGCTGTTCCCCGAGCCGCGCGACGTTGCCGCTCTGGACGTTGGCGACATTGCGGCGCTGAAGACGACGGCGAAAAAAGCCGAGTATCTGATCGGCGTCGCGCGCCTGATCGCGGACGGAGAGCTCGGGAGAGAAGCGCTGCTGGAGGGCGGCATCCGCTCCGCGGAAAAACGGCTCGTCTCGATCCGCGGCATCGGCCCCTGGACGGCCAACTACGTATTGATGAGATGCTTGAGGTATCCGTCCGCCTTTCCAATCGGCGACGTCGGCCTGCACAACGCGATCAAATCGGTGCTGGGCATGGCACAAAAGCCGACCGCAGCCCGAATCAGGGAGCTGTCGGCCGGCTGGCAGGGCTGGGAAGCGTATGCGACGTTCTACTTGTGGCGCGTGCTCTATTAAGCGTTCGCTCGCCGGCCGCCCCCGTGAGCTTACAGCTCGGACAAATACCGGCCGTACCCTTCCTCCTCCATCTTGTCCTTGGGAATAAAACGGAGCGAGGCCGAGTTAATGCAGTAGCGCAATCCGCCGGGCATCGGCCCGTCGTCGAACACGTGGCCGAGATGGGAGTCGGCTTCCCGGCTTCTCACCTCAATGCGGTACATGCCGTGAGAGAAATCCTGACGCTCCTGGATGTTGCCCCCGTGCAGCGGCTTCGAGAAGCTCGGCCAGCCGCAGCCCGCGTCGTACTGGTCCCGCGAGCTGAACAGCGGCTCGCCGGAGACGATGTCGACATAGATGCCCGGCTCGGTATTATTGTAATATTCGTTGCGGAACGGAGGCTCGGTGGCGTTGTTCTGCGTCACTTCGTACTGCATCGGCGTGAGCCTCCGGCGCAGCTCTCTGCGAAGCTCCTCCTTGTCCCGATCCGTATTCCAGTGCCGCTCGATGAACGCGTCCCTTCCCGAGCCGTGACGATAGTACTTGTACCTGAGCGGGTTTTTCCGATGGTAATCCTGATGATACTCCTCGGCCGGGTAGAACTCGGCCGCCGGTTCGATCGCGACCGCGATCGGCTTGTCGAAGCGGCCGCTCCGCTCCAGCTCCGCCTTGGACTCCTCCGCCTCCCGGCGCTGCTGCTCGTCATGATAGAAAATGACGGGGCGATAGGAAGACCCGCGGTCGTGAAATTGGCCTTCCGCATCGGTCGGATCGACCGAGCGCCAGTAGATGTCGAGCAGCTTGCGATACGGGAACAGCTCCGGATCGAACGTAATCTGCACCGCTTCCGCGTGCCCGGTCGTCTCCGAGCACACCTCCTCATACGTCGGATCGGCGGTATGGCCTCCGGTGTAGCCGGATACGATGCCGTGAATGCCCGGCAGCTCCTCGAACGGCGTGACCATGCACCAGAAGCATCCGCCGGCGAAAGTCGCTTTATGCAGCGTCGTTTGTTCGCGATTGTCCATGTCGAATCTCCTTCCCGCTTTCCTTGTATTCTGCTTCTATTGTAATCAATATCGGCTGGCGATTCCAATCCCCCCTAATCGGCTGTCGGCGCCGACCCTCTCGCCCAGGCGGCGAATTTCGGCTATGATAAGGCTAAAGGCAGGAAAATGTTCCCGAACGAGGAGGACTGGCGATGGGCATGAGCACAATGGAATGGCGCTGCGCGGATCGAACCCGGATGCACGCCTGCGAATGGCGTCCGGATTCCGTCGACGGCAGTCCCCGCGCGGTCATCGGTCTCGTCCACGGCATGGGCGAGCATATGGGGAGGTACGCCCACTTGGCGGAGATGCTGAACGCCGAGGGCTATGCCGTCATCGGATTCGACCAGAGGGGCCACGGCCGCACGGAAGGCAAACGAGGCCATACGCCGCAATACGAAGCGCTGCTTGAAGGCATCGATCTCATGCTGGACGCGGCCCGTCGAAAATATCCCGGCGCGCCGGCTTTTCTGCTCGGCCACAGCATGGGCGGCAACATCACGCTGAACTACTTGCTGCGGCGGCAGCCGGCCCTTCGCGGAGCGATCGTGACGGGACCGTGGTTGAAGCTTGCTTTTAAGCCTCCATCGCTGCAATCGATTGTCGGCAAAGTTGTCGAGCGATTCTATCCGTCCTATACGAACAACCGGCCGATGGTCGCCGAGAACTTGACGTCCGATCCGGCGATGATCGAGCGCTACGTGAGCGATCCGCTCGGACACGGACAGATTACGGCCCGCTTCTTCTTCAGCGTGCAGAGAGCCGGACTGTGGGCGCTGAGGCATGCGTTCATGCTCCAGGTTCCGCTGCTGCTCATGCACGGCGGCGATGACAGAGTCACCTCGCTTCAGGCGAGCAAGGAGTTCGCCGGCAAAGCCGGCAGCCGCGTCGAATGGCGGGAATGGCCGGGGTTTAAGCACGAGCTGCACAACGAGTCGCGGCGGGAGGAGGTGTTCGCCGTCATCCGCGGATGGCTGGCGAAACAACTGGCCGACTAACGGTCCAAAGCGGTTGGATCGCTTGAAAGCAGCGCGCATGCAAGCATAAACGGCTTACGCCGTCCTTAGGATCGGCGGGATAACGTTTTTGTCGGAGGTGCTTCAGATAAGGATAACGAATTTTATACTTTCTGAATCACCAAGCCAAAACGCCTTCGGCGTCCTCCAGACGCAGCATCGCGTTTTTGTCGGAGGTGCTTCAGAAAATAGCGAGTTTTAATTTCTGAATCACAGAAGAAGGCGGCAGCTTTGAAAAATGGCGGTGAGGGGGGGCCCCCTTCACCGCCATTTCGACTTGTTGGATCTGCTGTCCTCTTCTCAAGCAAGCGATGGGCCGGTCCGCGCAAGCGAACGGTCGCCCGTATCCGCCTACCGTTGGTAATACTGCTGCAGGAGCGGAATAAGACCGAGCGGATTTCTTCGCAAATCTTTGGCGCTGAAGAAGATGTCGCCTTGCACCTCGATGACCCCGCGATTGTAATTCAGCTGGTCGATAATCTCCTGGGCCGTGTTCCATCCGGCTTCCTTCGTGCCGATCTTGTAGGGCGCATGGCCGATCAGCAGCTCGACGCCCGTTCCCCGCACCTCGTTCGCCCACCAGTCGACCAGCTTGTCGTACCTGGCCGCCTCGAACGACAGGCTCCAGTAAATTTGCGGAGCGACGTAATCGATCCAGCCTTGCCGGATCCAGGTGCGAACGTCGGCATACATGCTGTCGTACGTCGTGACGCCCGCGCGCGTATCCGATCCGGTCGGGTCGTCGGCGATGTTGCGCCAGACGCCGAACGGGCTAATGCCGAACTTCAGCTGCGGCTTCGCCCTGCGGATCGCTTCTCCCAGCTCCTTGACGAACCGGTTGATGTTGTCCCGGCGCCAGTCGGCCTTGTTATTCAGCTTGCCCGGATTATAGGCGGCATAAGCGGTGTCGTCCGGGAACGCCGTGCCGGACGGATAGAAATAATCGTCCAGATGAACGCCGTCGATGTCGTAGCCTTCCACAACCTCCATAACGGCGTCGATAATATGCTGCCGCGCCTCCGGGATTCCCGGGTTCAGATAATGCTTGCCGCCGGCCAGAACGATCCACTCGGGATGCGCGAGCGCGACGTGATTCGGAGCCAAGGCGTCGGACTTCCCGTCGACCGTCGCCCGGAACGGGTTGAACCAGGCATGAAATTCCATTCCCCTGCCATGCGTCTCCTCGATCATGAACGCCAGCGGATCGTACCCCGGATCGGCGCCCTGCTTGCCTTGCAAATAACGAGACCACGGCACCAGCTTAGACGGGTAGAGGCTGTCGGCGGACGGACGTACCTGAACGAAGACGGCGTTCATCCCCATCCCCTGCAATTCGTCCAGCAGCTGAACGTACTCCTGCTTCTGTTTCTCCGCTTGCCCGTAGGATTTGTCCGACGGCCAGTCCAGATTGTAGACGGTGGACACCCATGCGCCCCGAAGCGACTCCTCGTTTTCGCTTTCGCCATTCTCCGACTGCAGCAGAATCGTGCGCGAAGCCTGCTGCCAGGTGACAAGCAGCTTCAGCTGCGTGCCGACGAAGCGAAGCGGCACCATGACGCGCCCGTTCACGACCTGTACGGTCGTCTCCAGCTCTGTGCGCTGCCCGTTGACGAGCGCATGCTTCTGTCCCATTGTCATCTGCAGCACAAGCCCTTCATGACGTATTGTGACCGTTTTCGCCGGTTGCGACCAGTCGACGCGAGCTCCCAGACTTTTGCTGATGACGCTCAGCGGCACCATCGTTACGTTCTCCTTCGGAATCATATAAGGCGGAACGTCCGACACGATCTTCTTGCCGTCCAGATAGATGCCGATCGGCGGCGGCGACGCCGCGCGGGCAGTCGACTGGCTGAACAGCGGCGCCAGCAGGGCGATGCATAGCGCGGCGCACAGCAGCTTCGTACCTCGATTTCTCCACAAGCTCATGACTGCAATGCCTCCGAATCTCTTAATCTAATTTTCCGCCGCAGGACGGTACAATCATTAGACGAAAGATCGCCCCCGGAGTTGCAGTCCAAATGATAGAGCAGCCGCAAAAAAAACGTCCGCCCTCGATCACAGCAAAAAACCCTCCGCCCATTCGACCCGGGAGGGTTATTCCGACCTGAAATTTAAGGAATAAACTGCTGCGTGATTCGCACGACGACCCCGTTCTCGATCGTCAGATGGTACGGATAATCCCGCAGATTCATCCCCGATCCGTCCGCCAGCAAAGCCAGAAAACGGTCGAGAGAGATTTCTTCGTTCCATACGACGTCCGCTTCCACGAGGTTTCCCGTACGATTGTATAGCTGCATGAATACGCGCGCGTCGGGGGCGAGCCGCAGCCTCTCCGCAGCCGGATCGTCATTGACGATATAATAGCCGTCCGGCGCCTGATCCATGCCGGAATCCGCTTCTCTCTCGCGGAAAATCCGGTCCGCCTCCTCGCCTTCGTACCACTCTATGAAATCCGCATCCGCATAATAGCCGCCGTTCTGGTGATAGATCGAGCCCAAATACGCGACGCGCGTGTTCTCGTTCCGAGGGACCGGCGTATAGTCGTTGATATTCGCCTGAATGGGACTGAAAGACATGTACCCTAACAACACGGCAACTAAGGTGACAAGCATTTTGTTGACCATTACCGCATTCTCTCCTTCAGGGGCTCGCCCTTGAGCGGCCCTTGCATTTCCTATACCTAATAAACGGATCGGCCGCACAGAAGGTTACAGGTTTTCGCAAGAAAAATTAAAATTTTCTCATCCCAAAATACGGCTATACGTCAGGTTATTGCGGAGAATCGGTTTTTAGTCTGCATGGACTCGTTGTTGCGCAAGAAAATGGCGTTCGGGTTGTACCTGTCCCATCCGCTCAGCGTTGTTGCCACGAGGCGCGCACATAGCCGATGCGCATGCCGATCCGCTCCATGTTGCGGTGACTCTGCGACAGGAACGCGCATTGGCCGACGACGAGGGCGCAGCCCTCTTCGCGTGCAGCCGCCACCCTTCTTCGCAGCAGCGCCGTCTGAACGCCCCGACAGCGGTAATCCGGCAGCGTAGCCGCGAACGTAAGCGAAGCTGTCCCCCGGCTCGCGTACGCGACCCCGACACCGGCCGGACGTCCCTCCCACAGAGCGAGATAAAACGTCCACCCCGGGCGTCCGTACAGCACCCGGTTGTTGGCCGCCACCGGCGCTATGCCGTCGTCCGGCAGACCGGTTCCCCGGCAATGAATCGTCGCGTACAGCTCGAATTCGTCTTCCCGCAGCAGCCGGATGTCCAGTTTGTCCGACGGCTTAGCCGGACCGGGCGCCGCCTCGGACGGCGTCAGCGCCATCGACGTATGGAAGCCCGACTGATAGAAGCCCAGCCCGGACAACCGCTTCATCAGCTCCGGATCGGCCAGCCCCGGCACAAGCTCGAACTGCGGCTTGCGTCCTCGGGCGCGGTAGAAATCGCCTATCGCCGCAAGCAGATCCGCATCCCCGCTTCTTAACCCCTTGACCGTGTTGAAGCCCGGCCATGGCATCGTCTTGCTGTAGAAGCACACCGCTTCGCCGAACCGTGCGATCTCCACCCCTTCCGGATTGCCCGGCCTGTCCCGGATCGCCTCCATGCGATCCAGCATGTAGCCGATTTCCGAGCTTTCTATCGCTTCCGTCCGTTCCTCGATACGGTTCGTTCCCATCCTTCCGCTCCTTCTTCTGCCGCCGTCGGCGATTCGATTGTTTGCACGGAATAGAAACAGCCCCCGGGTTTCCGCAAGGGCCGGGAGCTGTCGCATCGTCCGATCATTTCAGAATTTCGTACTTCCCGATGAGAGGCAGCGGTTTCACCTGGCCGTTCGCCGCCGCCAGAATGCCGATAATGACGAGCCCGAGAATGACCAGATTGGCCAGAGGAAGCAGCAGCCAGCCGATGAACGGGATAATTCCCAGCACGATGTTCGTCGCCAGCGCGAGCAGGAACAGGTTCAAGCCTTGTCGCGCATGATACTGGGCGAAGGGAGAATCTTTGGCCGCAAGCAGCGGAACGAAAAACAATAGGTAAGCGATTATGGCCATAACCTTGTTCTGTTGAATGTCCGATTCCGTAGGAACCATCGTTCTAACCTCCCGTTGGATGAATCTGTATTAAAAGTAAACGATTCACACCCCGCGCGCCAGTTACTTTAGTCGCATAACGGTCGCAGAACCGACAACCGCGCGAAAATCGTTTCGCCAATCGCTCCGGACTCCCGTCTCGCAGAATGGGGACTGCGTCCCGGTCGTCGGCGCCTGGCGCAGCGCGCCTTGCTCGAATATGCGTCCCCGCCTAATAAGCAAGGATTTCCCGAAGACGGGCAGCACCTCCCCGATAGGATGCGTCACGAACAGCATCGCAGGCGCATCCGGCCGCCTGGCCAGATCGCCCATGCTCGCAAGCAATTTTTCCCGAATCCGTTCGTCGCCTCGTCCAGAATTCAATGGGAGACTTCTCCTTATTCGCATCATACCATGAGCGATAACAGGGAGCAATGAGCGGATTCGCCGGCGGGACAAAGCAAAAAAGCCGGCAGGACGACGCCTGACGACTTGCTGCACCCGCGAAGAATGCCGATAAGCTAAGCTTCTACTCTCTCGACTTCCAGATCAGCCCCGAAGCGGCCAGCTCGCGGGGAGAACGGTTGTCGGACAAGCCCGTCTTCCGCTTCAGGCGAAGTCGGTCCGCGTGATCCATCGCCATGAACAGGCAGAAGGCCCCAACCGCGATCAGCAGAACGGTCATGACAGGAAACAGCAGATTCATCCTCATTCTCCTCTGCGCACAATAACGATAATCATTATCATTATTATAGCCCATTCGAAGACAAATGCAAAGGCTATGCGGACGTCCGCATAGCCTTCATGCCCTATTTATTCGCCGGTCCGAAAGCCGAGCAGCCGGAGTCCGTTCAGAATGACGAGTATCGTGCTGCCTTCATGCCCGACGACGCCCAGGGGCAGCGCGATTCCTTGAACGAAATTGGCGGCGATGAGCAGAACGATAACGCTCAGCGCGAACGCCATGTTCTGCCTGATGATCGTTCTTGTGCGCTTGCCCAGCACGATCGCGTCCGCAATCCGGCCGATATCGTCGTTCATGAGCACGAGGTCTGCCGTCTCAAGCGCGGCATCGCTCCCGGCCGCTCCCATCGCGATGCCGACGCCCGCCGTCGCCAACGCGGGAGCGTCGTTCACTCCGTCTCCGACCATGGCGACCGAACCGAACTCCCGCTTCAGCTCCCGAATCCGCTCGACCTTGTCCTCGGGAAGCAGATCGGCGTACACCCGGTCGACGCCCAGTTCCTCGGCGATAGAGCGTGCGGTGCTCGCCTGATCGCCGGTCAGCATCGCGACTTGAACGCCGAGCTTCTTCAGCCGGGCCATCGCGCGCTTGGCTTCCGGTCGGATTCGATCGCGAAGAGCGAAGACGGCGGCCGCGCCATGCTCGTTCATCAGCACGGAGACGGTCTTTCCCTCGCTCTCCAGCCGTTCGATCGTCTCGGCAAGCTCTTCATAACGTCCGCTCTGCTGCAGCATCGAGGCCTTGCCGATCGTCCACAGCTCGCCGTCCAGCTTCGCCTGAAGGCCGCGGCCCGTCAGAGCGGCGAACTCGGAGGGCCGCCCCAGCGGCAGCTCCCTTTCCTGCGCGGCGTTAACGATCGCCTTGGCCAGCGGGTGTCCGGACAAGCTTTCAAGCGACGCCGCGACCCTGAGCGCCTCGTTCTCCGAGTAACCCGAGAAAGCGACGATATCGGTGAGAACAGGCTTGCCCATCGTCAGCGTGCCGGTCTTGTCGAAGGCGACGGCTTTGACGTTCGCAAGATGTTCCAGATGCGCCCCGCCCTTGAACAGAACGCCTTTCCTGGCGCCGCTGGAGATCGCCGACAGCGTCGCGGGCATGATCGAAGCGACGAGCGCGCACGGCGACGCGACGACCAGAAACACCATCGCCTTGTAGAACGCCTGCTCCCATGGCATCTGCAGAGCCAGCGGAGGGACTGCGACAAGAAGCAGCGTGATGAGCAAAATCCCCCTGGCATAGATGCGTTCGAACCGTTCCATGAATCGCTGGGAAGCCGGCTTCTCGCTCTGCGCTTCCTGCACGAGGCGGATGATTTTGGCGAACAGCGTCGATTCGCTCGTCTGGCTCACCTGCACGTACAGCGCGCCTTCGCCGTTCAGCGTCCCTGCGTACACGACGTCTCCCGGACCTTTGTCGACCGGGATCGACTCTCCCGTAATCGACGCCTGATTCACGTCCGACGCTCCGTCGGCGACGACGCCGTCGGCCGGAACCCGTTCGCCGGGCTTCACGAGCACGAGATCGCCCGGCGCCAGCTGCTCGATCGGAACGATCCGTTCCTCCCCGTCGCGAATCCGGACGGCCGTCTCGGGCTTCTGATCCATCAGCGACGAGATATCCCGGCTGCTGCGATCCATCGTATAGGTCTCCAGCGCGCCGCTTAGCGAGAAAATAAAGATCAGAACGGCTCCCTCGGTCCAATAGCCGATGCTTGCCGCACCGATTGCAGCGACAATCATCAGCAGATTCACGTCGAGATCGCGCTCCCGCACGAGCGTCTCAATGCCTTCCCTTGCTTTGACGAAACCGCCGACCAGAAATGCCGTCACATAGAGAGCGACCGACCAGGAATACGAGGTTTCCTCCAGCATATAAGCGATCGCGACGATCAAGCCGCTCGCCAGCGCGGCCAATCCTTCCCCGTACCGGCTCCCTATTCCGGCGCGTTCGGCCGGTCCTGCCGCGCTGTCCGCCTGCAGCCGGTCGGGATCGGTATGCCCCTTTATCGAATGTATCGTTTGACTCATCTGAATCTCTCCCTCTCCGTTGAGAATGACTCCCATTCTTACATCCCTTAAAACGACACATGCTGCCCCGGCGGGAGCAGCATGTCGGCGAGAACGTGCCTCGCCCGATGGATTCGTTAGTACAGATGCTTTGTTTAGAATGATTATAATATAGGAATCATTAAAAATAAAGAGGGGAGCCAAAGTTTTCGTTACTCGGGCTCCACCAGGTAGACGCAATTGAACCGTTCCACGCCGGGATACGCTTCTCCCAGGCTTTCGATCTCGAAGCCGATGGCGCGATAGAAGTCTACCGCGTCGTCGTCCGTTTCCGCGATAAGAACGGCGGGTCTTTTTTTGTCGATCGTCTCGAGAAGGATTCCCCGACCATACCCCAGCCCCCGGTAGTCCGGAGACACCGCGAGGTGCTCGATCTTCAATACGCGTTCCTCGCTCATTCGCAGACCGATAATGGCGATGCATTCGCCCTCCGCCTCAAGGCCGTACATCTCCATCCCGTCCTCCGAACGGTAGGCGGCGATCGTCTCGTCCAGCTTGTCCGGGTCGGGATAGACGCTGCATTCGACAATGCTGCGAACGGCCGGATCGTCCAATCGATCTTTCAATGCAATCAGCATGGCCCTGCTCACTTCCGTTCCTTGAATGATCTTCAGCTTCTCCGTCTCCATTATACGCGATTGGCCGTCGGAAATCCTGTGACGGAGGTCACCGCAAGCTAGCGGCTCCGCTCCCGCGGCTCTTCCGGCGCCGGGCTCGGCGCCCGGGCGGCCCGTCCGGACACGGGCATTCCGTACGATCGGGCGCCTTCGTGCGCGAATCCGCGCCCGGACTTCCTCCTCTCTATGCGGGAAACGCCTGCATCGAGCAAGAAATAGACGTACAGCGCGGCCAAGCCGTGACCTGCCACCGCGCCGTTGAAGCTTGCTCCGAGCAGAACCAGCACCCCTCCCGCAAGAGCAAGAAGGGCGCCTCCCAGCAGAGCGTAGCTCGTCGTCCGCAGAACGGGCTGCCGGAAGGGCGCCGCCAGTCTGTCGACAAGCATGGACATCGGGAAGGCCACGATCGTATGAAAGGCAAAAGCGATGAAGAAAGCCGGCAAGAGCGTCACTGCGTAGTCCTGCGCCGATTCGAAAAACGTCAAAGGGAGATAGAAGGCAACGATCAGAGACGCTCCGAAGATGCTGATCACCTTGCTGGCCGAGCTGCGCTTTATTCCGGGCATCCGGATTCCCCCTTCCCCTTCTTCGGGGAAACCTGCTGTCCCTTAAAAGCTAAGCCCCTCTCCTCAAGCGCCGGCCGCAGCAGACGGATCGATGCGGGACCGAAGCCGTGGAGCTTGAGCAATTCCCCCTCTGTACGCCGCGCCGCCTCCTCCAGCGACCGGATTCCCGCCGCCTCCAGCGCCTGCTGGGCCGGACGAGACAATCCTGCCGGCAGAGGGCCGCCATTTGTCTCCATCATCATCCCCTCCTTGTCAATACAGGCGGTCCGCCAAGTCCTTATCGTTAAATCCGACGAATATGGACTGGACCTCCGTTTCGCCGCGCAGTGCGATCGTGAACTCCCCCGAAACGTGGAAGCTGGCATCGTGGTCCAACGGCCGGAAGCCTCTGGCGATCAGAGTCTCTCTCGACGACTCGATGGAATCTCCCGGCCGAATGCCGAACACGGCATATCCCGGATTCGAGATCTCCATATGGCCTATAGCTCCGAACAGGTCGTTATCCCGATCTCCGGGGATGCCGATGTAGCACTTTCTGTCCGGATAGTCCCGCAGATGTCCGCCGAACCCTTCCTGGTACCGTCCCGGCCCCCATAACTCGATGAGCTCAGGCTCCGGCATTCCGATTCGGACCCCATCCGCCTGGAGCTCGCTATTGACGAACGCCAAGGACGCCTCCACCGGCTTGGAGCCGCCATTCACGACCGCCGCGATCACCGCCATCGCCAGCGCGCAGCAGGCGACCGCCGCCAACCATCTGGCTCGTCTGTTCACCGTTTCCTGCCCCCTTGCCGATCCGCCCTTAATGTCCGATCTCCATGCGGCTGCTGTCCGGCATAGGCCTCTCCCATCCGACGCAGACAAGGACGGCGGCTAGCTTGCGATCGTCTGCTCAGCGGCCCGGCTTTCTCTTCAGCAGCTTGTGAATGCTGGACGGCCGAAGCCCCGCCCGCCAGAGCATTCGAAGATTAAAGCCCGACTTGCCGTAGCTGAGCCGATACCAATAATAGTTGACGTACTCCACAATGGCGAAAACGTGAAGCGCCAGCCCGACCGCCAGATCGCTCCGGCTCTGAGCAAGCACGACCAGCCAGGGAACGATCAGCATGGCGCCGATCAGATTGGCGCTTCTAAGAAGAGTCAAGACGCCGTAGGCTGCGGCCGACGCTTCGCGGCCCGCATTGCGCGACCGGTACCCCCAATAGGCGGCTCCTTGCAGCAATTGAAACACGAGAAACAGCAGCGCTGTCAGGCTGGCGGCCCCAAGATTCACATAGAAGCCATAGACCGCCAAAAAAGAAACGGAGGCCGCCGCCTCCCCCCATGCCAGACGGTTCAATCTTTGTTTCAACTTTCTCATGACAGCTCACCTAACGCTTCGAGTCAAAGCGATCGATTCAACAAGATCCGACTTGGGAAGTCGCAACGACGAGACTCCGCCCCAGATCGCTCTCCAAGGCGGAGTCACACAAGTCGAGTTATCTCCCAAAATTATACACGAAATCGGTCCGAATGTCCCGATACAGATTCAAAGGGGATGTCGAGCAGGAGTAGGTTCGCCTGCCGGCGACGTCCAGCAGAGTCAGACGCTGGCCGTGCTTCGCGCCGGTGTCGATGCCGATTCGCCGGTCCTTGCACCAGATTCGGCCGGCTTCGGCGCCGAGCTTGTAGGTGGGCGTATGCCCGAAGATTACGGTATACGGAACCGAGGGACGCTCTGTCCAGAAAGCTTCGCGAATTTCGGTCAGATCGCGAAGCGATTGCCGCTCCAGCGGAACTCCCGGGCGAATGCCGGCATGCACGAACAGGTAGTCCCCCTCGATCCAATAGGACGGGAGCGATTTCAGCCAGCTCAATAGCGGCAGCAGCCGCGCAGGCGCTTCGCTCAGACCGGCGACCGTCAGATCGGTATTGCCCGGAAGCGCGACGGCTCCTTCGTTGGCCAGCGTCTTGATCGTTCTCAGGGTGTCCCAGGAGTCCGGCTCCTCGTTGACGTAATCTCCCAGCAGCATTAGCCGGTCCACTCCCGCCTTGTAGCCGGCGGCGTCGAGCAGCAGAAGCAGCCCGTCTTCATGTCCGTGTATGTCTGATATGGCGAATATACGGGGATGTTGCGAAACGCTCAACTAGGCCGGCTCCCTTCCTGCGTCTTGGCGTAAATGTAGGCTGCGGCTTTCGGCAGCGACACGGCGACCGGCGCGCCGGGAGGCAGCTGCCGGTCCCCGATCAAATACAGCTTATGCCCGGCGTCCGTCTTGGCGACAATACGCCAGCGCTTGCCTTCGAAGGTGCTGTGCAGTACGGACAGCGCGAAGCTCGTGCGCCCTTCGCTCGGGCCAGAGCCGTCTGGACGGGCCGCAGCCGTCTCGGCGGCGGCACCGGACGGCATCACCGCCAACTCCGCGACGTCTTCCGGCCGGAACAGCACCTCCGCTTCGCTTCCCTCGGCTGCTCCTTCCGCGCCTACGCCATCGATTAGCACGGAGCCGCTTCTCAGCGCGACGCCGCGCTCCGTGCGAACGATCGTCCCTTCGATTCGGTTGATCGCGCCGAGAAGAGAAGCGGCCCAGCGGCTGGCCGGCCGCGCGTAGCAGTCCGCAGGCGTGCCGATCTGATCGACGGCCCCGCTGCGCATAATCAACAGCCGATCGGCCATGGCGAACGCTTCCTCCGGATCGTGCGTGACATGAAACACGCTCGTGCCCAGTTGGCGAAACAGATACGCCATCTCGGTCCGCATCTCGATCCGCAGCCGCATGTCCAGATTGGACAAAGGCTCGTCGAGCAGCAGAAGCCGGGGCTGCGTCGCCAACGATCGGGCGATGGCGACCCGCTGCTGCTGGCCTCCGGACAGCTGCGGAGGCAGCCGCTTCTCCAAACCGCTCAGCTGCAGCATCTCCAGCAGTTCGTCGACGCGGCGGCGGATGTCGGCCCGATCCGCGCGCCGGTTCTTAAGCCCGTAAGCGATGTTGTCGAAGACGCTCAGATGCGGCCAGAGCGCATAATCCTGAAACACCATATTCACGCCGCGCTTCTCCGGCGGCCGCATGCCGCGCGGCGAGGCGATCACCTCTCCGTCCAGCCGAATTTCCCCCTCATCGGGCAAGGCAAGTCCGGCGATGAGCTGGAGCAGCGTCGACTTGCCGCAGCCGGACGGCCCCAGAACGCTGATGATCTCGCCCTTGCGCATGTCGAGCGAGACGCCCCGCAGCGCTTGATGCGACTCGTATCGCTTGGCGACGTCTTTGATTTCCAGAAGCGGTCGTTCGTTAGAAGCTCCGTTCATGTTCGGGCCACCTTTCGCCGCAGGAGCATCTCCAGCAGCAGAATGATCAGAATAACGGCGCCTCCGCCCAGCATCGTAGCGGCGGACGCATAGCCGAATTGCAAATCCTCGAAAGCTTTATTGATCGAAACCGGCAAAGTAAAGAAGTTCGGCGGGAACAGAATCGCATTCACCGCCAGATCGAATACGCTTGAGCCGAAAGCGGCCAGAGCAGCCGACAGCAATGCGCCGCGGATGAGCGGGGCCAGAATGATCCTTACCCGATTCAACAGGGAGCCGCCCTGCATCTGCGCCGCATCCAGCAGCGTGTTCGGCACCTTCGCCATCGCGCCTACCATGATTCGAGTAATGACGGGAACCGCTCCGGCGACGGACGCCAAAACGAGGATGGCCGGTTTGCCGTAGAGAAGCAGGCCAATCGATTCGAGCCAGGCTTGATTCCAGACGAAAATGTACCCGATGCCCAGCACGACGCCCGGAACGGCCAGCGTCACGAGCGACATGACTTCGATCCATCGCTTGAAGCGGAACTGCGAGTAGGTGAGCACGAAAGCGACCGCGACGCCGAGAACCAGGCCGGCCAGTGCGGAGACGGACGCAATCAGCAGCGAACGGCCCAGCCCCGCCAGCAGCTGGCTGTGGTCGGCGAACAGCGAAGCATAGTGCGACAGCGTCAGATTATCGAGCGTCAGCCCGCCCGACTGCGTGCGGAATACCGACATCAGCACGTTCGTGCCGATCGGAATGCCGACAACGACGAGCAGGAACAGCAAATTTCCGAGCGCCAGCACGGGAGCCATGCGTCCGGCCGGCTTGGGCTCGGCCGGAATGGCGCGCGCCGAGAGAAAATCGAAGCGCGAGCGGCGCATAACGTAAAATTGCAGCAGCATGGCCAGCGAAATGAGCAGAACCAGATAGAACGACAGAACGCCGGCCATATCGAAACGAATCGGCGACGTATATAGCGCCGTATAGATCGAATACGGGAGCGTCGGAAAGCGGTAGACGGCCGCGATCGAGGCCGGAAGACCGAAGTCTCCGACCGTATCCATGAACACCAGCGCAGCCCCCGCGAGGAAGGCGGGCAGCAGCAGCGGCGCTTGCACGGTGCGCCATACGCGCCAGGCGGACGCTCCGCACAGCCGGGCGGCTTCCGCCAGTTGCTCCACCTTCCACTCCATCGCCGCATGCACGCTCAAGTAGGCCAGCGGAAATTTGCTTAACGTCATGACGACGATCAGCCCGGCCGGCTGAAAAACGGCCGTCGTGACCCAGCTCCAGCCGAGCAGCTTGACCGCGAGACCGCCGCCCGCCGCGAACATGACCCAGCCCTGCGCCAGTATGAAGGACGGGGTGATGAGCAGCCCCCAGACGGCCGCGTCGAGCAGCCGGGCTGTCGGGAAGCGCCAGGTCGAGCGCACCATCGCCAGCGTGCCGCCCAGGAGCGTGGCGAGCAGCGTCGTGCCGCTGGCCAGCAGCACGGAATTCTCCAACGACTTCAGCCATAGCGGTCGGTTAAACAGCTCCAGCAGGAGCCTTAAATCCCCCAGCCTCCACTCTCCGAAGAAAACCCCCGGCAGCAGCACCTGAATGATGACTGCCGCCAAGGGAAAGAGGACAAGAACGCACAGGGCAAGGCTCACGAGCCAACCGAGACGGTTCTGATTCAGTCTCGGCATCCGCTTATTTCACCGCTTTATCGGCAAACCATTGCTTGATCTCGGCTTCATGCTCGAACGCCCAAGCGGCATCGGCCGCAACCAGGACGGCATCGGCCGCGCGGTCCTCTTTCGGGTTGACGCCCGGAACGGAAGGTTCGAAATAGCTCTCGTCGCCTTGATCGATCAACTGCTGCTGCGTCGCCGGATCGAGCAGGAAGTTGACGAACGCCTTGGCCGCGTTCGGGTTTTTCGTGTTTTTCTGAATGGCCGCCACCCGCACAGAGGCCGGCGCTCCGTCTTCCGGCCATTGGATGCCGATCGGTTCCCCGCTGTTCACCAATTCATAGGCGTTCGACTCCTGCAGAGCCGCCGCTTTAATCTCGCCGGAGCTGAGCGCTGCCGCGACGTTCGGGTTTTTCGGATAGACTTTCAGGCCGTTGGCGAACAGAGAGTCGAAGAAAGCCTGGCCGCCATCCATCTGCTTCTCGCTGAAGAAGCGGGCAACGAACGGGAAAGCGGGCGCCGCGATGGCCGGGTCGGCCATTCCGACCGAATCCTTGAACTCCTGCTTGGCGAAGTCGTCCCACGAATTGGGCGCTTGATCGGCCGTATAGGCATCCGTGTTGTAGACGATAATTCCTGCGGCATGCGCGCCGGTCGGATAGAACGATTGGTTGTCCGGGACGTAGGCCCGATACGTGTCCTTCAGGTTGGCTGCGTTGTCCGGCGTCCAACCAGTCAGCAGGTGGCCTTCCTGGCCCATGCCGTAGATGGACGGCATCGCGTCGAGCCAGACGACATCCCAGTGCGGGTTGCCTTTCTCGGCCTGGATTCGGGACATGATCTCCGCGCCGTTGCCTTTCACGAGGTTAACCTTGTAGCCTGTCGCAGCTTCGAACATCGGACCGATGATCGTGTCAAAATCGTTCAAATACACGGTTAAGGTGCCTTCGTCCTTCGTCTCCGGAGTCGGCTCCGTGCTCGAGGAAGACGGCGCGACCGACGGGGACGATTCCGTTGGCGCGCTCCCGCCCGACGCATTGCCGCCTGCTCCGCAAGCCGACGCCACCAACATCGTCGACGCCAGCAGCAGCGAGATCCCCGTCCGCTTAGTTTTCATGTTTTTCATCATTTGAAGTACCCTCCATCTTATCTCGGTTTTGAGTGTCTATCAAAAAAGTAACATTGCTTTGTACAAGCGATGTTAATTCCGTCGGTTTCTTTTGTTAAATAAATCTATTTATATTGATATTAATATAGATTAAATCTATAATTTGCCTATGCGAAAACCGGGAGGGGTACGGGTGAATGTACAGCAATTGAAGGTGTTCTTATCGGTGTGCGACGGACATACGCTGCTCGAGACGGCCGACAAGCTCGGGCTGAAGCAGCCGACGGTCAGCTTCCATCTTCGCAAGCTGGAAGAGGCGCTCGGCCTCTCGTTATGGCGCAGAAACGCGCGAGGGTTTCAGCCGACAAGCGACGCTTACGAGCTCCTGCCCTATGCGCGCCGGATCGTCATGCTGGTGGACGAAGCGGATGAGCGGATGAGCGAGCTGAGAAGCCGCCAAGGGGGAAGACTGAGGATCGGCGCAAGTCACACCCCTGCGACTTATTTCATTCCGCGGCACTTGGCGCAATTCCGCAGCCTGCACCCCGATGTGCAGCTTCTGCTGACCGTCAAAAAAGCCAGCTCCACGCTGGCCATGCTGCGCAGCTACGAGATCGACGCGGCGATCGTGTCGCTGCCCGAGAAGCTGCGCGAGGACGAGGGGCTTGTCCTGTATCGGTTGGCGGAGGACGGACTTAGATTGTTCCTGAGTCCGGAGCATCCGCTGGCAGCCTCTCGCGAAATCGAGGTGGAGCAGCTGCTCCAGGAAACCTTCCTGCTGCACGAATCCGGCACCACCTCACGTCAGCTCACCGACGAGTGGGCGCAGCAGGTTGGCCTGCGGCTGGATTCCGCCATGGAGATGGGAGCGATCGAGACGATCAAGGCGGGGCTGAAATGCAATATGGGCATTGCGGTGCTGCCGTGGAGGAGCGCAATTCGGGAGACGCAGTCCGGCGAGCTGATCCAGCGCTCCCTGCCCCGCTATCGCAACAACCGGTTCATCTGTCTGGCCCTTCGCGACGAGGAGACTTTATCTCCCCACTTGCGCAAGTTTCTGAGCTTCGCCCGCTCGAATATGGCCGCGCTCCCGGAATAGAAGTCGATTCGACGGGCAGGCCAGAATCCGACCGGCTACTCGGCAGGTTCGAAAGCCGAATGCCGGCTCGTCGGGCCGTTCAGTTGTTTAACGTCATGACTATCACGACGACCGCCAGGATGCCGACCACGTAAATCCCGCCGAGACGGAGCCACTTCTTCCCCGTGTTCTGCGAATAGCGGGGATCGGCTTCTCTGTTGCTCTTCGATTGCCCGATGATCCATGTCGCGATCAATCCCGACAGCATGACGATGATGACGATAGCCATCAGCCATTCCATGTTCATCACCTGCCCATGTGGAGTAGAAGTAATAGGTGCAACCGCCTGAACCTTCACACCTCCATTATAATGAAGGCCTCTTGGAAATCCACCGGCCATTTATTCTTTTTTGGAACCATCTAGTTGGCGCGCGTGCCCGCTCTTCGCATCAGGCCGGTTGTTCCGCCAGCTTCTTCAGCTGCGCGTTCCGGTGCTCTAGAAATCTGCGCATATACGTCTTAAGGACAAGGATCTCGGCCGCTCTCCCGATCATCCCCAGCGGCGCTTCGAAATAGAGCGTATCGGTCATCACCGTTCGGCCGTCCGCTTCTTCGAATTCATGCACATGCCTCAGCTTCTTAAACGCGCCTTGCTGCATTTCGTCCACGAACAGGCTCGGCTCGCGAAATTCGGTGATCAATGACGTCAGCCGCTGCCGCATGCCGAAATGGGTCGCTTCGAACGTAACCGTCTGTCCGAGTCCGATCGGCCCGCTTGTCACGCCGTCAACCGCTTTTTCCTTCGTATGCTTCCATACGGTTCGGGTATGCGCATCGATATCTCTGGCCAGATCGAAGCAGCGCCGGATCGGCGCCTCGATCACGATCCGCGTTTGAACGACAACCATGCCGAAGCTCCCCTTTCCCATCCCGTGATTTACCGTTCCCTCGTTCCAACTTAACGGTTTTGCTCCCGTTTGTCCATTCCCGGCCGTCTTTCCTGCTTCTCGTTCACGGAAGTCAGAAGCCTCCTGTGACATTCGTCACATTCAACCGGCTCCTGGCGCCTTAATATAGAAATCAGAAAAAGACTTCTGTATGGGAGGAAGCCGCCATGAATGTGCCGTTATTGTCCAATCTGCCCCCTGTCGGCGAAAGTGTCGCCAAGCTGGCTTCGGGAGGCGGACAAGGAATTGTGGACTTGATCAGCATCTACGGATTTTTTATTTTCTGCCTCGCGTTCGTCAGCTTCTGTCTGCTCGTTCCATTCCAAATCTACGAGAAGCGCTACAAAATCGAGGACGACGAACCGACCGTCGGCCTCGATCTGAAGGCAAGCCAATCGACCGACCCCGCCGCATGAATCGAGCTGGACCCGCCAAAGGCCGGGAAATACATCCGACAAGGCTCCGGGACGATTCTCGGTTCGAATCACCTAGAAAAAACACAGGCAGCCCGCTGCCTGTGTTTTTTCTAGCCTTTGCACACCCGTCTCCTTAATCGATATCCGCGATCTTCCAGCCGCTGTCGCCGGTCTTCGCTTTAACGAAGACGTAATGATTAGAAAACGATTCTCCCGTCGTGACGACGTCCTCAGCGTGAACGACGGCGACGAACCAGTTCTTCTGCTCCTGGATGCGGATTTCGTCCAACAGCTTAACGGTCTTCAGGCGGTGACCCGCCAGGCCGCTAATCGGGCTTCCCGGTTGGAAGAGTGCCATATACTTCTCTTCGTCCTCTTCGTACATATATTGCATTCGTTGATTCACCAGCCGGATGATCTCCAGCTCGTCCCCGCGATACCCGCTCTCCTCGATATATTCAGGGCCTGCAGCGCCCGAGTTCATTCCCGGCTTGGCGGCGCAGGCCGCAAGCGCGAGGAGAAGGCCTAATGCGATCCATCCTTTTTTCAGCGGATTCTCCCCCTTGAGAAAGCAGCTCCCAAATATGGGAAAAGTATACCGCCGATGCCCGAATCGGTCAACTCGCCAAGGCGTGTTCCGCTTCGCAACCGCGTGAATATCAACTGGAAGCCAATCGAATCCGACCTGACAGCCGGCCTGCGCAATTCTCAGAATGCTTTCGTTTTTTTCAACCTTATCCACTTGGATCGATCGCTTGAATACCCAGTAGCGATACACGTTCAAGGCCAGGAACGCGGCCATCCCGACGACCCACACGATAATCGCGGCGGCAGCCAGCCTCGGGCGGTGCTCCAGCTGCAGCAAGGCGTCCAGCAGAGACTGCAGGAAGGACGCAGCGGTCGCCGGCCCCTTCTCTGCGGAAACAACGGCTCCCGCCCATTCTACGGCCGATCCGTCCGCCGGCTGTAAGCGGGCGTCGGGCAGCATCGCCCGAACCCGGGAGAGGGCTCTGTTGATCCCCTCCGTACCGCCCAGCAGGAAGAAGACGGGAATCAGACCCGAATAATAATGCCAGGTTTGTGAAAAAAGCTTCTGCGTAAACGGTCTTGCGCAGATCTGCAGCAGCCAGACGAATGACCCTGCAAGCGTTGCGGTCAGAAGAGCGAAGATAACGGAGGTCATCGGTCACCTTCCTTGCTCTCAAACCAGGTTCTCAGTTCCGCAATGTCGTCGCGTCCGAGCTTGTCGTCGTCGACCAGCGCGGCTATGAAATTTTTGACGCTTCCGTTGTACAAACGGCTTAAGAAGGTGTGCGTCTCGGCCTTGCGGTACTGGTCCAAGGTCAGTGTCGGACGGTAATAGTTCACCTTCCCGTCCAGCGCTTTGGTCAAAAATCCTTTCTCGATCAATCGCTTCAAAATCGTCGACACGGTTGAAGTTTTCCAATCCTTGTCCTCAAAGAGATTCAAGAGCCGGGAAACCGTCACAGGGGGCGTTTCCCTCCAGATCGCCTCCATCACTTCCATTTCAGTCTCGGACAATCTTCCTAAGCTTTCCATGCGCGCGCACCTCGATGATTTATTGCGACAACTTGTCGTAAATAATATACGACAAGTTGTAGCAGATGTCAACGTTCAGTAGAAAAAAGGCGCGCGGACTCTCAACATTCATCAGACACATTCGCCCATTCCGTGAACGCATATTGCAGAAGCGGCAGAGGCCGTTTCCGGTTCGTCCAACCTTCTCATGGAACGGATAGCAGGGATGTTATAAGGGTGCCGGTTGCGATCCTCGATGCTTTCCCACAGTAATTGCACGCTTCTTAAATACATTCGCAATCTCCTCTTCTTGCCTCTCGAATCGGTGAGCGGCTTCTTATCGTCAACCGATAGGTCCGCCTGCAGCGGCCTCATACAAATGCTTCGGCAGCGCCTGAACGAACGGCGACCATTCGTCCGCCGTATAAAGATGAAGCCGGTGCATCGCCCTCGTACACGCCGTGTACAGCAGCTTGCGCTCGTTGTCCCTGCTGTAGGCTGTCGGAGAAGCGTTATAGATGCACACCGCGTCGAATTCGATGCCTTTGGCAAGATACACAGGAATGACCATCACGCCCTTGTCAAAAGCGAAGGTCGTCTTCGTAATAAGCTTCAGCCCTTCTTCTCCATGCATTCGCAACGATTCATAGGCCTCCCGGCTTTCGGCGGCCGTCTTCGCAACGACGGCGATGGAAGCGAAGCCTTCGGCTTTAAGCGAGGCGATGTCCTTGCCGAGTTGCGCATCGCGCTCCTCCTTGCCGCCGGATCCGACCAGAAGAGGCTTGCGGCCTCTTCTTTCGAACGGTACGATCTCGTCCCCGTCCGGAAGCAGCGATTTCGTAAACTCTACAATGTCTCGGGTTGAACGGTAGCTGCGAACTAGCCGAATCAGAGCGGTATCGGCTTCGCCAAAAAGCCGGAGCAGCGGCGAATCGGGAGCTTCCAGGTTGGTGGCCTGCGTAAAGATCGCTTGTCCGAAGTCGCCCAGCACGGTCATTCGGGCGCGCGGAAACAATTTTTTCATATATTCATATTGAAACGCCGAATAATCCTGGCCTTCGTCAACGAATACGTGCCGGATCTCCGTGTTCGTACGAATGCCCTCGACCAGCTCCTTAACAAACAAATAAGGGGTTGCGTCCTCGTAAAACAATTCGTTGCGGCTGAGCCTATCCTTCGTTTGTCTGCAAATTTCAGGCCAGCGCGGAGGAACGTCGCTCTCCATTGTTTTTTCCCGGTACGAGGCTTCGTCTTCGAAAAGCTGGCCATATATGCCCATGATATCGACGAATTCATATTTTTTCACGCTTTTCCTTAACGGTTTAAAGCTGATCTTCACGACGGACCGAAGCATCAGCTCTTCCTCCCGCCGGGCGAAGTCCATGTCTCCTTCATCTCCCCGGCGCTCGTTGTTCATCAGCTCTCGAGCCGCCGCGTAATGCTCCGAGAGGTCGAACAGTTCTCTTTCCTTATGCAGCCGGGCGAAAGCTTCGGCGTACTGCTCTCGATCGAGATAGCTCAGTTCCTCCTGCGCCCAGTCCGACTTCCGTTCCTCGCGTTCAAGCGAAGCCAGCTCATCCAGCAGCCATTCCTGCAAAAGGACGACGCGACTATTCAGCGGCAGAGAGCGGTCATAGTTGTAAAATATCGCTCGCATACGCTCCGCGGGAATCAGGACGCGACCGCGAAACAGAATGTCCTTAAAGCGCATGCCCTCCCCGCCCAACCACTTGCCGTAATGCTGCAGCGCCTTCGTAAAGGCTTCCGAGGATTTGTACGCGATCCCCTGGAGACGGGCCTCGTATCCCGGCTCCCCCCGAGCGGTTAACGTGTATTCGATCTGGTCGAAGAGATCCTCCGACCGCAAGGAGGAGCCGAGCCAGTGATCCAGACATTCCTGGAACGTCGTCTGCTGCATGTTCTCTTCGCCGAGCTCCGGAAGAACGGTGGACACGTAGCTGCCGAACATCGAATTGGGCGAAAAAAGCACGATCTGATCGGCTCTGATCGTCTGGCGATGCTTGTAAAGCAAATACGCCACTCGCTGCAGGGCCGCGGAAGTTTTGCCGCTGCCGGCCGCCCCCTGAACGACAAGCAGCCGGCTTTTGTCGTTCCGGATGATGGCATTCTGCTCCTTCTGGATCGTCGCCACGATATTCTTCATCTGCGAATCCGCTTCCTTGCCGAGCACCTGCTGGAGCAGCTCGTCTCCAATCGTCTCGGTCGCGTCGAACATCGTGCGAATTTGTCCGTCCTCCATCTGGAATTGCCGCTTCAGCGTCATCGCGCCTACGACCCGTCCTTCTGGCGTGTCGTAGGAGGCGTGCCCGGGGGGATAATCGTAGTACAGGCTCGCGATCGGGGAACGCCAGTCATACACGAGAAAATCGAGTCCGTCGTCGTCGAGAAAGGAGGCCACTCCGATATAGATCCGCTCGCTGGCCTTCAAGCCCTCCTCCCGAAAGTCAACGCGACCGAAGTAAGGGGAAGGGAGCAGCCGCCGCACCCCCTTCCACTGCTGCACCATCCGGTTGTGACTGCGCTCTCGTTCGGCTAACATCGCGGACTGCTGCTGAACCGAGTAGAAGGAATCTTCGAAATCCTCGGTCGTGCTCGTGTTGATCGTCACTTCCTCCCAGAACCGCTTACGAAGCTCCGCTGCCTGATCCCGCAGTCCGGCTACCTCCGGTTCGAGCTTGGCGATTCGCGCCCGCAGCTTGCTCCTGACCTCATCCAGCCGCTCCTGCTCCAGCTGCCATTCCTTCGTCTCCATCGTCTCTGAACACACTCCTTTATCCGATAATCGGGATGAAAAAAGAGCATTGACAATTCAAAGGCTCGGATGTACAATTAAAGTAGGGATAAAATCGCATACACATTTCCATTGAATTGTCAATATGCGCTAGTGATTGTATCACAGCGCTCGTATTTGTGCAATTTATTTTTTTGTTTCCGATTGCACCGGAAGCTGACCCTTGCTGGATCAAGGGTCAGCTTTTTTTGCCCCTCTGCTGTTCGTCCTGGGTATCTTCAACCCTCAACGGCCTGTCGCGCCGGCTATTCGACCGTGATTTCAATCTCCACTTGATTGTGATATTTGCTGTTCACCACATCGTCTGTAAGAGAGAAGGCGCAATACACCGTCACCGTATATTTCCCGGGCGCAAGATATAGATCCTTCTCTTTATAGAATTCCCGCCAAAAATCCGCATCGGGAGCCTCCTCCGCAAAAGCGCCGTTCTTTATGTAAGGAAAGGTATAGACCTCGCCTTTCTTCAAAGTTGTCGATGTAAGAATGGTTGAGGCGACTCCGCCTGCACGAAAATCCTTGCCGTTCGTAATTACGTAATTAATATAAGGCAATCCGTGCCATATGGTCATTTCCTGCTCTGTCCCGATATACTCCAGGGTAGAATGCAGCAGAATTTTTTCATCCGATCTAAACTCTAGTTTATCGATATGTAAGACGAGTCTGAACTGTTCATCCTCATTTGCAAATTGATGGGTTAGAGGCTTAAGCTTCGGCGGAACACCTGAAGAAGGGTGGCTGCAAGAAATGAGAAACACGACCGTTAGTAAGGCCAAGAGAAGATTCTTCAAAGAACGCACCTCCTTGTGCCAAACTTCAATTTTCTGCATTCTTCCAGTCTACCCTATCACTATTCATGATGTCTATACAAAGGAACTCCACCATCTCCCCCTTCTGATTGATGCAAATCGTGATTTGCTGATTTTCTATGCCGCTTGGTAATTCCGTCTTTATCGCTTCATATTTCTTTGCGCCCGCGCTACAATCCGCTTCGTTTCTTTTTTGTCCGACACCTCCATCCATGTGCGGCATACACGGGTAACCCAATCCGGTTGTGATTTGGCAGCGTCATTCAACCAATTGGCAACGGAATCTTGAACATATTTAGAGGGATCGGCTTTCAAGGGCTCCAGCAGGGGGCGCCCCCATTCCGGATTGATCTTCAGCTCCGCAATATGTCTCGCCCAAACGCCGCGCGGCCGGGTCAATTCAACGGCGAATCGTCGGAGGTTCGCATCCGATTCCCGTACCCAACTGCCCAGCAGGCGAATAGCTAACTGCAACTGTCGCGAAGCGGAATCCCGGACGGCCATCCAAGCGATTTCGCGCACCCCGAAGTGGGAATCCGCAGCGAACGGACGAATGAGCGCCAGCTTCCGTTCAAGCTCTAGCTTGTCCGCCCCTACAACGAAAGCCGCCCAGCAGCGCACACTGTCCGATCGGTGAGCCGCTAATCGTTCGAACAGTTCCCCTCGATCTTTGTCCGTCTGTTGACGGATAAGCTCGAGCCATTTTTCCGCAATGGCGGGGATTGCTTTCATCGTCGGTTGCCCCTCTATGCGCTCCAGCGAAGACAGCATCGTATCGGCATGCTTCAGCATCCCAAATTCACCTAGAACGTGCCTAAGCAACTTTAGGTGGTCTACGGACAACCATTCGGTCAGGTTGACAGACTCTATTCGCCCACTATTTAATAATTCGATCACATCGGGAGGAATTTCGCCGGCCGTGCGAGCTCCTTTCCGATTTACAATGGATTCCGGAATCGGCATCTTGTCACTCCATTTCGTCCTATCGTTCAAATCTTCTTAATGATACGAAGCGGACGACAAGAAAAGATGTAATGCAGTTTACAAGTCGCCGTCATTTGAGTCATTTATGCGCTGACGCGAGAATGGTGCGGCTAATGGCCACTGTGCGGAATCCGGTACGGATCATGCCGGACTCCGCAAGCTCTTTTAGGGCCATGGACACGGCCTCTCTTGACGCTCCAACCATGTAGGCCATTTCCTGATGGGAAATGAGCATGTCGATTCGGCAGTAGTCGTCCCCTTCGTCCCGAACTCCGAACCGTTCGGAAAGCTCTGCCAGAACGTGAATAATTTTATCGTGCAGCTTTCCAATGGCCAGATTTTGGACGAGGCCGCTCATGTATGACAGCCGTTCACTCATGGCTTTCATCATGTTCATCATGAATCGTGGACGTCGAATGAGGTAGCTCTCGAACCGCTCTTTGTCCATTGCACAAATGTCGCTTTCTTCGATCGTTTCAATAAACAGCCCCCGCGTACCCAATGATATATCACCCATCTCACCAAAGATGTTCCCTTCGCTCAATATATCCAAAGTGAACTGCTTCCCCTCATGATTTAGCTGATACAGGCGCACCTTGCCTCTTTTCACAAAGTACAGCTTTTCATTAAACGCTTCTGGCGTTTGAATGAACGTGTGTTTTGGAAAAGTGGTGATCGAAGTCAATTCGTCCATTGTGATCAAATCTTCCCTGGAGAGTGAACGCAGCAGATTAAACTGAGACAAATAGGAAATGCGGTCCAACGATTGTTCCTCCCTTCGGTTTTTCGCCTATATATAGATTAGCTTCTCAGCCCCTGATCAGCGGCCTTCCGCTTATGGCTGGCTTCATTATAGGCGACCGCCTCCGTCGTGAACAGACCAAAAAAGCATAGACATCTTGGCAGCAGTCTGCGATTTTTTTCCGCGAGAGAACAGGAAGATGTCTTAATATAGCGCTATAAACTTGAATTTTTATTATTTATGAGCACAATTTCATTCCCTACACTAAAGCTAGAGAGAGGATAGGCGGGAGCGGAAGCATACTGAATCATCCATATTGGGAGGTACATGATGAGTACGAAAAGGTTCAGGACGCTTCTCGTCTGGTTGTGCTCGGCCGCCGTCGTGATCGCAGGCAGTCTAACGGGGTTATCCCCTGCGCCTAAGGCTTACGCGGCAAACGCAACATTGGCGGTCGATGCAGCGACAGTCGTTGCGCCGATGAAAAAGGAAATGCGCGGGACGAACATCGGTTTGTGGACACAGGCTGAATTTCATCCGATCAGCACGCGTTCGGAACGTTACGTCAATCTGCTCAAGGAGGCCGGCATCAGCCTCATTCGCTTTCCTGCCGGCAGCGAGGCCGATACGACCTATTGGGACCGGACGAATACCTACGATTATTACGAAGGTCCGGGACCTTATGACACGACGCTGACGGCGGAAGTGTTCGACAGCTACATGGCCATGCTCGACGAAGTGGGAGCGGAAGCGATGGTGACGGTCAACGCCCGGATCAACGACCCGGACTTGGCCGCGGACCTGGTTCATTACGCTAACGTGGAGAAAGGATGGAATATCAAATATTGGGAGATCGGCAATGAACCGGAATACTATGAAGGCGTGTATGCGGTCACCCCTCAGCAATATGCGCAGCGTATTATGGAATATACGGCGGCAATGAAGGCCGTCGATCCTTCCATCCAGATCATCGGCCCTGCCAACGGCAGCAGTCTGCTGGCGGAATGGGTCCAGCCGATTCTCTCCACGATGCAGGCCGCAAACGAGCAACTGGAGGGAATCACCGTACACTGGTACCCGCTTGCGGGCGAACAGACTAACCCGGCTTCGGCGGCCTATCCGAGCATCGACAATCTGCTTCGGTACGAAGGAACCGATTGGCAGCCCGCCTATATCAATTGGATCGGCAAATTCACGGAAACCACGCCTACCCATAATCTGGTCAACTATCGCAACACCTACGCGCCAGGCGCCATGATCGGCCTGACCGAGTTGGGTCATGTCACCAGGTTCGGGGAAGGCATCGCCGATTCGCACGCCGGCGCGATTTGGATGGCGGATGTGTTAGGAAGGCTGGCTTACCATCAAATCGACTTCGTCATGCAGTTCCTTCTTCAGGGCAACCAAACCTACTCCCTGATGAACATGAACAAGGAAGTCCGGCCGACTTACTATGTGTACCCTCTCCTCAAGCGATACTTCGGCGATACGATGGTCGCTTCAAGCTCCAGCGACAACCAGAACTTCACGATTTGGGCCAGCAAGCGCGCCGGCGACAACGACAAGCTGTACCTCATGGTCATTAACAAGCATCAAACGCAGGATTTGAGCGCCACGATCAATCTGTCCGGATTTCAACCCCAATCGACGGCTTCGTCATGGGTCTTGAACGCGCCGGCGATCGACTCTTTAACCGGAACGAATATTAACGGCGTCGAGGTGGCGGCTAATGGCACGCTGCCAACGATCGCGCCGAACAAAGTCACCGGCGTATCCAATCTGTTCACCAGAGTATTTCCCGCCCACTCCGTTACGATGATGGAGCTGACGGCGGAAGGCGCTGAACAAGGCAATGGCGAGACGGCGTACGCGCGTTATCTCGCCCAATACGCGGATGCCATCAACGAACGCAAGGCAGCGGCCGACTATCCGGGCAATACGACTGCCACTCCGCAAGGCTGGGGCAAGATCTGGGCCACGGGCCATGCGGAGTGGACGGTGAATTTCCCGTCGACCGGAGTATACGATTACGGAATCCGGGCTTATGGAGAAGGCACCGCCCCATCTTTCCAAATCCAGATCGACGGGATGCCCGTGCCGAACACGGGCGCCTCCCCAACCGCCTCCTGGAACGACTACAGCGGCAGTCTCGGTACCGTCACCGCCGGGACGCATAAGATCCGGATTCATAACAACAGCCCCGCCGCCGGCAACAACATCGACGTGGCGCATATCGAAATTTCCGGAGCGGCTCCCGGGCCCTTCTCGCTGACAGCCCCGGCGGACAGCGCGTCATTGGGCTCGAATTCGGTAACCCTGGACTGGACGCAACAGGTTGGCGGGCGTTCCTTCGCTCCGCACGGAGCGGACGAATATTCGATACACGTTGCGGATAACGCTTCGTTCATTAATCCAACCGCCATCGATAACCTGACCGGAACGACTTACTTGCTCGATCATCTGGATTACGGCATGACCTACTATTGGAAGGTTATCGCATTGAACGCCAACGGTATGACCGTCTCGGACGATACATTCAGCTTTACGACGCCGCCTCCTCCTGCCAGTCCGGTCCGCTATTCGGGACAATATGCGGCCAGCATCAACGAACGCAAGGCAGCGGCCGACTATCCGGGCAATATGACCGATACCCCGGAAGGCTGGGGCAAAATCTGGGCGACCGGATTTGCCGAATGGACCGTCAAGGTGCCGACAACCGGCAGCTACGACTTCACGGTCCGGGCTTATGGCGAAGGAAGCAGCCCTTCGTTCCGGGTATTGCTGGACGGGCAGCCTGTCTCGGGCGCGAACTGGAGCCCGACCGCCGCTTGGACGAATTATCAAGGCAGCTTCGGCACCCTGACGGCAGGCACTCATACGATCAGAATTCATAATAACAGCGCCTCCGCAGGCAATAATATCAACTTAGCCCATATGGACATTCTCGGAGCGGCGCCAAGCCCGTTCAGCTTGACGTCCCCGGCGAACAACGCGACGCTCGGCTCCAGCTCCATTACCCTGAATTGGAACCAGACGATCGACGGCAGAACGTTCGCCCCGTTCGGAGCGCAGCAGTATACCGTGACGGTTGCCGATAACCCCGCCTTCAGCAACCCGATTGTCCAGGCCACGGTAAACACGCCAAGCTACAGCCTGAACAATCTGCAGAGCGGAACGTATTACTGGAACGTGACGGCCATCAACGCCTTCGGCACGACGGCGGCGAACGCCAGCTTCAGCTTCACTGCGCCTTAGCGGCGCGAATGGAATGCGCCCTCCCCCCGTACCGTGGGGGGTGCATTTCTTTTTTTTCTCTCCCGAAAAACGGCTTAATATAGCATCAAATCCTCAGGTATTTGTCGTTTAAGCCCCTGATGCATTCCGCTAGACTGGAAGAGTAGAGAGATCGGATAGGCGAGTGAAATCATCCTGTAAACGACGAACAGGAGGAATGTGATGATGTCGGCAAGCAAGAAGAAATGGCTCGTCTTGTTGTGCATGACCGCAATGCTGATCACGAGCGGGTATCCAGGGGTGACTCGGAAGGCGCTGGCTCAGGAGGCTGAGGGCCCCGCAGTCTCTCTCTCCGTAGACGCCGGTACGGTCGTCGCCCCGATGAGCAAGGAAATGCGCGGAACGAATATCGGCTTATGGACAAGCGGCGAATTCCACCCCTACAGCCAGCGCTCCGAGCGTTACGTGAACTTGATCAAGGAAGCCGGAATCAGCCTGATCCGCTTCCCGGCAGGGCATGAAGCGGACACTATCTACTGGGATCGCACGAATGCGTATGAATGGTATCAAGGCCCCGCCCCGTACGTTAAGACGCTGACAGCCGATATGTTCGACAGTTATATGGCGATGCTCGACGAGGTCGGAGCCGAGGCGATGGTAACGGTGAACGCCCGCATCGACAACAAAGAGATGGCCGCGGACATGGTTCGATATGCGAATATCGAGAAAGGCTATCAAATCAAATACTGGGAAATCGGCAATGAGCCGGAATACTTCGAAGAAGGGTTCAAGGTGACGCCGGAGGAATACGCGCAGCGGATTATGGAATATGCCGACGCGATGAAAGCGGTCGATCCGTCGATCGTGATCGTCGGCCCCGCCAACGGCAGCAGCCTGCTCGAGGAGTGGGTCCAACCGATCATGACGACGATGCAGGAGCAGAATCGCCAGTTGGACGCAATCTCGGTTCACTGGTATCCGCTGGCGGGCAATCAGACCAACCCGGCATCGTCCGCGTATCCGAGCATCGAAAATCTGCTCAAGTACGAGGGCGACAACTGGCAGCCTTCGTATATCAACTGGATTCCCAAATTCACCGAGACGACCCCCGTGCATAATCTGGTTCATTACAGGGACGCCTACGCGCCGGGCGCTTTAATCGGACTTACAGAGCTCGGGCAAGTGACCTCTTACGGGGAAGGCGTGGCCGATTCGCATGCCGGAGCGGTATGGCTGGCGGACGTTCTGCCGAGACTCGCTTACCACAAGGTCGACTATGTCACGCAGTTTTTGCTGCAGGGCGATCAAACCTACTCGCTGATGAACATGGATAAGGAAATCCGGCCTTCCTATTATGTCTATCCGCTTATCGAGCGGTATTTTGGCGATCAGCTCCTCGCCTCGAGCTCCAGCGACAATCAGAATTTCACGATCTGGGCCAGCAAGCGCACCGGTGCGGACGATAAACTCTATCTGATGGTCGTGAACAAGAACCAGACCCAAGCGTTGGATGCCACGATCGATTTGTCCGGCTTCAACCCGCGGTCTACCGCTTCGGTCTGGGTGCTGAATGCGCCTTCTGTCGACGCGTTGACCGGGGCGAACATTAACGGCGTTCAGGTAGCGGAGGACGGATCTCTTCCTGACATCGAGGGCAGCACGATGATCGGCGTATCGGAGCCGTTCACGGCGACGTACCCGGCTCACTCGGTGACGATGATCGAGCTGACAGCCAAGCCGGAGTCGCCGGCGTCTGCCCGTTATCTCGGCCAATACGCCGCCGGCATGAACGAGCGTAAAGCCGCTGGAGATTATCCGGGCAATCAGGCAGATACGCCGGACGGCTACGGCAAGCTCTGGGCGACCGGATCGGCAAGCTGGACGGTGAACTTCCCGGAGACGGGCGACTATGAGATGTCGGTTCGCGCCTATGGAGAAGGCGCTGCCCCCTCCTTACAGGTGAAGGTGGACGGGCAAGCTGTCGCCGGGTCGTCCCGGACGCCAAGCGCCGCATGGGAGAACTACGCAGTCAGCCTCGGCACGATCGCTGCCGGTAAGCACGTGATTACGATCCATAACGACAGCGGGGCGCCGGGCAACAACGTAGATATCGCGTCCTTGGTTGTTGTCGGCGCTGCGCCCGGAGCGTTCACGCTCGCCGCTCCGGCCGATCAAGCGCTCACCGCTTCTACCTCCGTAACGCTGGATTGGACGCAGAGCATCGATGGCAGGCTCTACGCGCCGTTCGGCGCCGACGATTACACGTTAGTCGTCGCCGACAACCCGTCGCTGACGAATCCGTTCTTGATCAAACGGGTCGGCGGAACGACGTTCCCGCTCCATCAGCTCGACTTCGAAACGGAGTATTATTGGCAAGTGTATGCCAACAATGCGAACGGCACGACCTCCTCCGACGGCGTCTTTCGCTTCACGACGCCGGAGAAGCCTGCGGAACCCGTCCGATTCTCCGGTCAGTATGCGGATGGAGCGAACGAACGCAAATCGGCCCGCGACTACCCCGGCAACCCTGCGGACACCCCTGGCGGTTGGGGCAAAATCTGGGCGACAGGCACGGCCGGTTGGATGGTGAACGTCCCGAAGACCGACTCCTATGCCTTCACGATCCGCGCCTACGGCGAGGGAGAGACCGCTTCCTTCCGGGTATTGGTGGATGGCGAGCCTGTGCCGGATGCCGCCTGGAGCGCTGCCGGCGCATGGACGGATTACCAAGGCAGCCTGGGAACGCTGTCCGAAGGGACGCATATCGTATCGATTCACAATACCAGCGCTGTTCCAGGAAACATCAATTTGGCTTACATGGACATCGATGGCCCGACGCCGGGTTCCTTCTCCCTTCGCTCGCCTGAGAACGGAGCTGCGGTCGGCTCAGCTGACGTAACGCTGGACTGGACGCAAGTGATCGACGGGAAGGAATACGCTCCTTTCGGATCCGAGCAGTACATGATTACGCTCGCACATAACGCCGAACTGATCGATCCGGTTTTTCAAGGCACGGCCCAAGCCACTTTCCGGTACGTCAACAACCTGCAGTACGACACGACCTACTACTGGAGCGTGACCGCGATGAACGGCAACGGCTCGACGGTCGCGGACGACATTTTCAGCTTCACGACAGCCGCCGCTCCCGAGACGCTGCCTGCCGCCCGTTATTTAGGCCAATATGCCGACTTGATCCAGGAACGGAAGGCGGCAGCCGATATTCCCGGCAACGTGACGGATACGCCTGAAGGCTGGGGCAAAATTTGGCGGACCGGCTCCGGCAAATGGACCGTCCACTTCCCGGTCTCGGGAACGTATCTATACAGCATTCGCGCTTACGGCGAAGGTGAAGCGCCTTCGTTCCAATTAAAGCTGGACGGTCCGAACGTGCCCGGCGCAGCCCATAACCTCACGAACGCGTGGGAGGACTATACGGGCAGTCTCGGCTATGTCTCGGCGGGCACGCATATCGTAGAAATCAACAACAACAGCGCGATCAATTTCAACAATGTGGATATCGCCCACATCGATATTTTCGGAGCGGCGCCGGGGCCCTTCAGCCTGATGTCGCCTGCCGACAACGCTACCGTAGCAGGCGACAGCACGACGCTGGACTGGACGCAGATCGTCGCGGACCGACCGTTCGCTCCGCATGGCGCAGACGAATACACGGTCATCCTTGCGGACAATCCGGGACTGCTCAACGCGCTCGTGAATACGACGGTAACGGAGACGACCTATGAGGTAAGCGGCTTGAATAGCGACACAACCTACTATTGGAGCGTGACCGCTCATCATGCGAACGGCTCGACTCCGGCAGGCGCCGTGTTCAAGTTCGCGACGACGCCGGAAGCTTCCGATACGGAAGCCCCCGTCACGACGGTCGACATGCAGGGCGATCTGCTTGGCGGGTGGTATCGCGGCGATGTCACGGTCGCGCTGAGCGGCTCGGATAACGGCAGCGGCCTGGATCGCATCGAATATCGCCTGACGGAAAACGGCGAGTGGCAGGTATACGGACAACCCCTCGTATGGGCGGAGGAGGGCGAACACGCGATAGAGTACCGTTCGGCGGATCTCGCAGGCAATCTCGAGGACAGCAAAACGTTGTCGTTCAAGATCGATAAGACCGCGCCGACATGGTTCGTTACGGTCAATGGCGAGCCGCTCCAGGATGGCGCGGTGCTTCAGGAGTCCCCGACGACTGCCTTAATCCTCCAAACGGAAGATGCAGGATCGGGCGTGCAATTCGCGACACTCGCGCTCGACGGCGACGAATATGAATCCGGCCAGCTCGTCGATCTATCCGGTCGATTAGGAGAGCATGCACTTGCGGTGGAAGTCGTCGATTATGCGGGGCACCGGGCTCAAGGCGCCATCGCCTTCACTGTCGAAGCGGAAATCAGCATCGCGTCCCTTGAACGGTGGATGGATCATTATGCCGAGACCGGCGAGCTGTACGGACCGCTGCTTAACCAGCTGACGCAGTCGTTAAACATTGTGAAGCTCCATCTGGGCAAGGGCGATTCGGGTCAAGCCGCGCACCATTTGAGACGTTATCTGAATCAGTTAGAGAGGCCCTATAATCAAACCTTCATCACGGCTGAGGCGAAATCGACGCTGGCCGGCATCGCCGAGGGCTTGGTCCGGACCTGGACCGAGGAACAGGGAAATCCTTAACGATGACGAAAGGACCGCGGGGATTCATCCCTGCGGTCCTCTCGTCATCGTCTGAAACTCCGCCATACTTTCATGCCTATACGGACACGCTCGTTTGGCGCTTGCGATATTCCATCGGCGTGCAGCCGAACTGTTTTTTAAACGTCTTGCAGAAATAAGAGGTGCTAAAGTAACCGACCATTCTGGCCACTTCATAGATTTTGCCTCCTCCCTGCTTCAACCGAACGGCAGCATGCTCCATCTTGATTCGGATAATATAGTCGATGAGGCGTTCTCCCGTCCTTGCCCGGTATAGCCTCGACAGATAGACGGGGTGAAGGTAAACCAGGTCGGCGAGCGTCTGCAGCGACACGTCCTCGCTCAAATGCTCCTGAACGTAGGTCTGTACCTGACTGACGATCTCGTCCCAACAGCGTTCCTGGTCGCGATCGGGTTCCTCCTTCAACAGCTGGGCGGCATGCAGCACCCACCGCTGCAGCTGCTCCGCGCTTACATACGGGAAACAGCCGGGCGAGAGCTCCTCTCCCAATACATCGAGCAGCAGCCTCCCGCTGCGGTGAGCGAAGTGACTGAACGCGCTGTAAAACATGCCGTATACCTCCATCCGATGCTCGGCCGAATGGGCGAAGCGCGACAATTCCCGGAAAACCGACTCCATCCGCTTATCCATCTCCCCCCAGTTGCCGGCTTCCATCAGCTGGAACAAGTAGGGACGTTCATAAAGCGTCATTAATGTCGGGTCCTCTCTCCTGGTGTTGAAACCCGGCTCCGGCGTTCGATCGTCTACGGTCAACAGCGCCATGTTCAGCTACCCGACCAACCCGGAGCGCTCGATGCTCTCGACGAAGTAGCGCTGAAACACCAGATAAAGGACAATAAGCGGGATGATCGCAAGCAGCACTCCCGTGTCCGACAGCATCGAGGCATAGAAAGGATCGGCTTCCTGCGTTTGCATAAAGATCTTCACGTTATTCGGCAATTGAGTGAGCGCCGAAGACATGATCTGGCCGCTCGGCATGTAGATGCTCGTGAACAAGCTGTCGTTCCACATCCAGACGAATGAGAATAACAGCACCGTTACGGCCGCCGGGATTGCGTTCGGCAGCATAATCGAATAAAACGTGCGGAATACGCCCGCGCCGTCTACGAAAGAAGCCTCCTCGATCTCCTTCGGCAGTCCGCGAAAAAATTGGCGGAAAATATAGATGTACAGCCCGGACTTGAGCGAATTGGCCGTAGCGGCGGTAAGCAGGAACGGCCACCAGGAGTTCAGCAGCTGAATGCTGTCCTTGCCCGTCAGGAGCGGGAACAGCCCGAACAGATCGAAGTTCTTGAAGTTCAGGTACAACGGCAGCATGATGGTCTGCGGAGGCACCAGGATCGTCAGAATCACGGCGGCGAACAGAATCCCGCTTCCCCTGAATCGCAGCTTGGCGAAGGCATAGCCTGCGAGAGCGCAGGAGGCCACCTGCAGCAGCGTCGTCAGGCTGACAAGCACGAACGTCGTAAACAAAGTCGGCGCGAAATCCATGATCTGCATGGCCACCTTGAAATTTTCGAGGGTGAACGTTCTCGGCACCCAAACGACAAGCGGGTCGTAAATGTCGGCGCGATGCTTGAACGCCGTGGAGATCCGCACGAGGATCGGATAAAGAATGATAAACGACAGCCCGATGAGCAGTGCCGAGCGGATGACGATCCATAGCCATTTTTTCCACGCATCCAGCGACCAAACGGATGATTCCAGAAAACGATCCATTCAGTCCACCTCCCTTATCATTCGTTATAAAATACATTCTTCGAAATCAAATACGAGCTTATCGCGAGAATCAAAGCAATGGTGCCGAAATAGATCCAGGACATGGCCGAGCTAAGTCCGAAATCGAGGTTGATGAAGGCGACGTCCGAGATGAGCTTGGTCACGTCGTTATGGCTGAACGAATCGATGATCGTATAGACGACGTTGGTCATAATCAGCGGGCTGATCATCGGGAACGTAATTTTCCAGAACGCTTCGTAGCCCGTCGCCCCTTCCATCCTGGATGCTTCGTAGAGGGTGGAGGGAATCGACTGCAAGCCTGCCAGGAAGATGAGAATCTGAACGCCCGACTTGCTGACGATTTCATAGATTCGGTTGACCGCGCCTACGAGGTAATCGACGATCCCCGGACTGACCCCGGAATTCAGCATCATGCGCTCGAACGCAATGCCGCGAAGAATGCCGCCGCTTCCCTCCACGACCCCGCCCGCCGTGCTCTGATTCATGAATTCGCTCATGAAGCTTGCCTCCTGGATGCTGACGATTACGCCCGAGGCCAGAATGACCGGAAGGAAGAAGATCGCGCGGACAACCGCCCGACCGCGAAACCTTTGGTTCAGCAAGGTCGCGGCAAACAAGCTGAAGAAGATGATAAGCGGCACATTCACGACCATGTGGCTGATCGACCGTGTCAAGTATTGGTTAAACAGCGGATGGACGTAAACGGCTTTGCTGAAATTGTCGAAGCCGAGGAAATGCAGTTCATATCCCGATCGCGTCGGCTCCAGCTCCTGGAAGCTGAATTGCAGCGATTGGAACAGCGGAGCCAGGAAAAAAAGCACGAATCCGATCAGCCACGGCAGAAGGAAAAGAACGCCTAACCTTCGTTTTCTTTGCTCGAAAGACAGCTTCTTCTTCCTCATGAGCGCTCACCAACCACGGCATAGTCTCTGCCCTTAATCGTCAAGCCTTGAACGTTAACATCGCGGACGCCATAGTTCACGATCACCCGCAAGCCGCCTTCATACGTGACCTGGACGACGTCGTTCTCCAACTTCCGACGGTCGACGATGGCTTCATGCCGGACATGGCCAACCGCCTCGTTCAGCTCCGCATACATGCGGGTTGCCTGCTCCAGCCAATACGCGTAATGAATCGAATACAGATGATTAAAAGCCGTCTCCTTGACCTCGGAGGAAGGCGCATAAGACCACGTAAAATACAGACTCGCCCCGGTCTCCAACGCTTTCAGCATCGCCAGACGCGGATCGGCGGTCTCCGCCAAATTAATCGGTTGTCCGGCGTAATCCGCATAGCCATGCAGCACGAGCTGGTAGAAGGGCACGCTCTCGTCCGTGATATGATAACCGCTATCCGACATCGGAATATCGACAAGCTTGTCGACATGCGGAAGAACATATCCGTTGCCCCCCGCCGCCATAAGATCCAGCCCCGATTCCGCCAGTGCGCCGAGCTGTTGCTGAACGATCCGCTTGGCTTGCGCACGATCGATCGTCTGCCCGTCGCGGTAGTCGGCATTCAGCGCATCGCCGAGCTCCCGAAGCGAGACGCCGTCCAGTTCGTACGCGCGGTACGCTTTCGCGAACTTATCCGTCACTTCCGGCAGGAACCGACTCGACAGCACATAATACGAATCGGCCGGGAGCGAAGGATCGCGCCGGAACGTAGCCGGATTGTACGGATAGATGAGCGCCGGCTTCTTCGTCAGATAACGAGCGGCATGTCTCGACGGACGGAAGCTGTCGGAATCGTGATAGACGCGGGTCAGGGCCACGTCCGGATACAATGCGACGCCCCTCTTCTTCGCGAAGTCGGCCAGCTTCTCCAGCCCCTCTCGACCGCCTAATTCTTCGTCCGGCTTCACTGCGGTAGGGAGTTCATGGTTAACGCCGCCATTGAACCAGCCGAGGTAGCGAAGCTGGATCGAGCGAACGCCGCCGTCCAGCAGCGCTTCGAGAATTTCCTGCGCTTGACCGAAGGTCGTCAACGGCTGCAAATCCTCATACGGAACGCCCATGAACGATTTCCGCTTCGGAATGCCGCCCACAAGCTCCAGGAAAAACGGCATTGCCTCCTGCGGCTCCAGCTTGTCGAGTATGCCTTGCCGGACAAGATGCTTCTGGTAATAGCGGGCCATCCCCGCATAGTCCGCATCCTCCCCGTTCAGGAAAGCATACCGGATGACGAAATCCGTACTCATCCTTTCTTGCTGGTACACCGGCAGCTGCACGTTCGAGGAGATGGCGACGTTGTTCGATTTCGCGGATGCGGCGACCTGGATATAATCTTGCGCGAGCAGCTCGAATTCGGAAAAGACATAATTGTAGGAATGCACCTTCCCGCCGATGTCCGCGCGTATCGTCGCGACGGCATCTCCTTGCTCGATCATCGCCAAAAAGGCCTGTTCGTTATTTCGCATGCCGTATACCGGCAGCCGCGAAACTTGACCATAGGAGGACTTGGTTGGCTGCACCTTGACTTCATTGCGGCCGTAGACCGGTTCGAAATAAGCGTCGCTGTCCACCTTTCCGTTGTTGAATCGGATCAGGCTGCCGGAGCCGTCCGGAACCAGCATGTAACCTTCGTCATCGGCTCCTCCGGCTCCGAAGTAGTCCAAGACGGTCACGCGCGTAATCGGGTAGGATGCCGGGTATTCGATTTCCGCAGTCGGCACCCGCACGACCAGCTCCGGCCCGTCGACGATGTATTCGATCGAAGCCTTGAACACCTTCTGGTCTGCTGCCGCCTCCGGTCCGCCGTTCTCTTGATTGTCGATCCGGAGGTCTTCTTCCGCGTATCCCGCCAGTTCGAAAGCCGCCTTGACCCGCTCCAGGACGATGCCGGAGAGCGCCACGTCGAGCCGCTCGTATACGCCTCTTTCCTCGTTCAGCTTATAGGCCCGGTTCAAGTAACGCCCGTAATCGTCGCCGGCTTTGGCCAGAATCAGCTCCTCGTAGCGTTCCTTGCTCATCGCTATCGGGAGCGTATCGAGATTTCCTTCGGCTTTGCCGAACGTGTAGGTGACTTTGATGCCGTTCGGGATCGGCTCGTACCCGACTTGACCGTTCTTGACGCTGTCCGAATACGAGTTCATGCTGTACGATTGCAGGGTATGATTCTCGTACACGATGGACATCTGGGAGTTCAGCTTCTCCTTGTTGATGCCCGCCGCCAGCGGATCCTGATCGCGATCCGGAGGATTGGAATACCACAAGCGCCCGCTTCTCAGATCTCGCACGGCGATCTCTGCTGTCGCCTTGTTGACGTACAGAGCAAGCTCGCCGCTCGCCGCGACGCCCTCCATCCCTTCGACCTTCTCGGCCGGCATCGATGCGACCTCTTCCCGCGGAATATTCGCCGCTTCCGCGCTGCGAAGCCCGAGCTCGGCCGCGGGTACGCCCGCTAATCCGCCGCTGAACAGCCTTGCGCCGTATACGGCGAGAATCGCGGCCGCGCCGATCGCCGCAGCGATCAGCAAGGTCATCCTGGATCTTCTCATCTTGGTTGTCACCTCCTCTAGGTTCTGTAGACAAATTCGATATAGATCGTATGGGCGAAGGAGTAGATCTGCTGAAGCAAGCTGAAGAACAGCATCGCGAGAAACACGATGAAGCCCATCGCAAGGATCGTGAGAAAAATGGTCACGATCGTCTTCGTCACGGTATACTGATGAACCGTCATCGTGCCCACGAAGAACAGAAACAAGAACCAAATGATCGCGATGGAATTAAGCAAATAGTAGAAGGCGCTTTCCTCGAGCGTCATGAAATGGCTCCAGATCGTCGTCGGGACGTAGATGAGCACAATCGGGGTCAATGCGTACGCAGCGGCGAGTACGATCTCCTTGAACTTCCCTTCCCCGTCCATTAGCGTCGTAAGCGACCAATTCGCGATACACCAAAGGAAAAACGGCAGCAGCACGTACTGCACCTGATCCAGACTGTTCAGCTTTAACGGGTTATTGTCATTGACGACGAAGCCTGCGTATTGGGCCTGCAGCGCCATCGCCACGATGACGAGAAACAAAATCGCCATCGCGATGGACATTTTTGCCTTCCGTTCATACTTCAACTCCCAGAAGCCCTCGAACGGATGGAACATGAGACGGAAGACAAAAGCGACCGCTCCTCGCTCGCGGACATATTCGCGGCTCTCCGGGCTTCTCCGTCGTCTGCGTTTCACCGTTGCCGAGACGGCTATGGCCGCTGCGGCGGCAACGACCAGCCCAGCCATGACGCTGCCGAAATTCCGCTCCAGCACCTCCTGACGATATCTCTGGTAGGCTTTGGAATAATTCGTTCGGCTCATGCCCAGCTTGAAATAGCGGGCGGCTTCCTTGTTCTCCCCTTGACGGAGTAGAGCTTTGCCGATCCCGATATAAGCGATTTCAAAATTGGCGTCGAGCTGAACGACCTCCTGCCAGCGTTCGGCCGAGCGGACCTCGTCTCCGGCGTAGTGAAAGGCTGCCGCTTCATTGATCAGCGTGCCGAATCGGGTTGGGCGAAATACCGTCAGTTGATTAAGCGATCCGTCCAGCACAAGCGGACGGTCGCCCGCGTGTTCGATGGCCACGGGGTTTTTGAACGTGCCGACCTGATTGCCGAGCAAGCCGTAGATATACAGCAGATTCCCGTCCTCGTCGTAAGTAAATACCCTTCCGCGCTTGCCGTCGAGCACGCTGTACATCCCGTTGCCGGGAACATCGACATCGATAAATCGAGAGGGTCCGGACTGTTCTCCTGCGGGCGGATAAGCCAGATCCCCTAAGATCGGGAAGTATCCTTGGCGCCGCAGCACCTCCTGCCCGCTCGGATTCAAGCGCTTGATCGGCGCGTCCGAGCGCTCACCGGCGCTGGTCGCATAGATGAACCCGGCATCGTCGATGTCGAAGTTGTTATATTCGATCGGCACGAACTGTACCATCTGCGCTCTTTGCGCCTTCGTCGAGACGCTCTTCCAGAAATAATCGATCGGATTGAACCGAACCCGGTTCGCCCCGAGAAATGTCTCGAATTCGCCGCCGGCGCTGAACTGGATGATGCCGTCGAATACGCCGCGTCCGGCTACGTAAATTCGTTTGGCTTTATCCAGGACGATCTTCTGCGGAAAGAAGCGGAACCCCTCGGTCAACACATCCGCTTCGGGCGCTCCGATCTCGCGAACGAAGCCGCCGTCCGCATCCAGCTCGACGACCCTCCCGTTTTCCGTATCCGCGACATAGATGGCCCCTTCGCTCGTGACGAACAGCCCCTGCGGCTTGTTGAAGCTTTCGTGTCGCCCCTCTCGCATGAAGCCTTGGAACTGTTCGGCATACGACAGTTCGGGATCGAGCACGACGATTCGGCCGTTGCCCGAATCTAGAATGTAAACGTAACCGTCGGCGGCGACGAAAACGTCCTGCGGATTTTTGAATCCGCCGATGCCCAACTGCTCGCCGCTGATCGCGCGTTCGGGAACGTACGCGAGCGGCGCAGGCGCAGGCTCTCCCCAGTAGGAGTAGTTGTAGCCCTTATACGGCCCCTCGGCTTTGACTTCCGGCACTTCGAAGGACACCAATAGAACGATAAAGAGCAAGCAAGCGATCGAATAACGTATCATCTATTTACGCCCCCTTAATCCTTCATCCCGGAGGACGCCATCGTCTCGATGATCCTGCTCTGCGTCACGACGAACAGCGTAATCGGCACCGACAAGAGCAGGGCTCCTACGGCAGCGCCTGCGCCGGCGCGGGCGATCCCGCCTTGTATAATCTGGCTCAAGGCGTAGTTCATCGTCTTGAGCTGCTCGCTGTAAATGAAGTTGCCCCCGTCCGTGCCCCAGAGCATCTGGAAAAGCAGGATCATGAGCGTAAGCCAGGCCGGCTTGACGAGCGGCATGACGATCTGCCAGAAGATGCGGTATTCGCTGGCCCCGTCGATCTTGGCCGCCTCAAGCAGCGAGTCGGGGATTTGCTCCATGAACTGCTTCATCAGATAAAGCCCCAGCGAGGAAGCGAATGCCGGAACGATGATCGCGGAGAAGGAATCGATCCAGCCGAGCCACGACATGATCATGTAGTTCGGAATTGCCGTTACCTTCGGCGAGAACATCAACGACAGGACGACCGCCGCGAACAGAAGACGCGAGCCGGGAAAACGCATTTTGGCCAGCGGGTAGGCCGCGGCGGAAGCGAAGAGCACATGTCCGAGCGTGCCGACAAGCGTAATAAAGATCGTGTTCGAGACATATCTCGAGAACGGCACCCACGAGCCGGCCATCAGATGGAATAAGTCCGAGAAATTCGTCAGCGTCGGGTTGCTGACGAAGAATCTCGGCGGGAACAGGAAGAGCTCGTCAAGCGGCTTGAAAGCATTGCTGACCACGAATACGAGCGGCAGCGCCATGAAAGCCCCGAAAGTCCCCAGCAGCAAGAACAAGGATAGGTCGCCGAGCAGCGAGCGGTTGATTTTATTTTCGCGCCGCCATGATAAGCCTGTACCCATCGTCTACTCGCCTACCTTCCGCAACAGTTTTTGGATCAAGAGATTCGTCCCTACCATCATGATGAACAGCACGGTCGCAATCGCCGAGGCATAGCCCATCTCGAAACGAATGGTTCCGTAATCGAGCAAGTGCGTGACGATCGTATGCGCCGCGTAGTTGACGCTGGGGAAGCCGGCGATCGCCGTGGACACTTCCGCCACCGCGAACGAAGTCGTGATCTGGATCACGGCTCCGAACATCAGCTGCGGGCGCATGGAGGGCAGCGTAATATACCACAGCTCCTGCCAGCGATTTTTAACGCCGTCCACGGCTCCGGCCTCGAACAGCGTCCGGTCGATGGACTGCAAGCCGGCGATGAACGCGAGGAAGCCCGTGCCGAGACTCAGCCACAGCTGGACGAAAATGACGATCCACAGCACGTAACGCTGATCCTGCAGCCACTGGATCGGTTCAAGGATAAACCCGAGCTTCATCAGGAAGCCGTTGGCATAACCATAGCTGTCCCCCGAGAAAATAATAAGCCAAATGAAAAATACGCTGCCCGAAATCGACGGGGCGTAGAAGACAAGGGTCATCAAGGCCCGGATTCTGGGAGACAGCTCGTTGATCACCCAAGCGAACACGAAGCAGGCCAAGTAGCTGAGCGGGCCGGTGACCGCGGCGAACAACAACGTGTTTTTGACCGCGATCAGGAAGATGTCGTCCTTCAGAAACAGGCGGCTGTAATTGCTCCATCCGACCCAACGCGGAAATTCGAGCATATTAAAATAAGTAAAGCTGATCAATAGAGACAAAACGACAGGCAGTACGGTGAACAAACCGAAGATCAGCATGAACGGAGCCATCAGCACGTAGGCATGTTTGTGCCGAACCATGCTCCGCTGCAGCTCCTGAAGCTTGGATGTCCTCCTTCGCGCCGGGCTTGCGGACTCCAGGGGTCGGGAAGTCGTATCCATCGGGCTGGTTGCAGGCAATCGGCTCACCCCCTTCCGTCGGAAAGATTGAATTCTTCTCGTTTCACGTCGATCTCCTGATCGATCTTGAGCACATAGTCGAACAACGTCTCGCGCGGGTTACGCCCTTCGTTCACGACCGTCCGGAAAGCATTGTTCAGATGGCGGCCCGTGAAGTACCCGCCGGGCACCTCTGGAATTCCGCGCACCCACTTCCACTGCTCCTCGAGGCTTCGGTAATCGCCTACCGGCCAAGGCAGCTCCTTAAGCGCCTCGGCGTTCGCCGTCGGATAACGGGCAGCCGCGCCCATCAAGCCCTCCATCTCGCGGCCGAAGCGAACCTGGGTCTCTTTGCTCGTCCACCATTTCATGAATGCCCACGCTTGCTCTTTGCGTTCCGATCTTTCCAGCATCAGAACCGCCGTGCCATCGGCGGCAACGTCGCGTTGGATCGTTCCGTCCTCCTGCGGCGTGCCCGGGACGACCGTGAAGCCCCATAGTCCGCGAATTTCCGGCGCGAATACGCTAAGCAGGTTATACAGGGTATAGTCCGCGATCCCAATCGGCATCTCGCCTACGCGGAACCGGTTGGCGAAGTCGAACTGAACCGGGAATTTATAGCTGGTGTAGAACTCCGTCCATTGCTTGAAGGCGTTCATCGCCACTTCGCTGTCGAAGCCGCTAGCAAGGCCTTCTCCCTCGTAAAATTCCCCACCCTGCTGATAGAGCAGCATCGAGTAGGCCGGATTCGGAGCGAGGCTGACCGACGGGGCATTCGGATCTTCAATCGGCAGGGCAAACTGCATATGCTTTTTTTGCAGCTCGGGGATCATCGCGTAGACGTCCTCCCACGTATTCGGCACCTCGAGCCCAAGCTCCGCGAGAATATCCTTGCGATAGAACAGCATGCTGAAGATTTGTTGCTCTGGCAGCGCATAGACACGGCCATCGAAAGCGTACGGTACGAGCGCGCTTTCGCGGAACCGGCCGACCACCTCCTCATAATCGGGGAACTGCGTCAGATCGGCGGCCGCATTGCGCAAGCCGTAGTTGACCGGGACATTGTTGCCGATCTGCATGGCCACATCCGGTCCTTCACCGCTGAGGGACGCCGGCAGAAGCACGTCCATGTTCACCAGCTTCAGGTTGACCCCGATGCCCGTCTCCGGAGTGAACGTATCGTCGATCATCGCTTTAAGCACCTGCGCCTGGTCCCGGCCGGTTCCGATCCACACGGTGACGCTTTCGTTTTCATCCGTAACGTCGCCGAGCGTATTGTAATCCGTGACATACGAAAAAGCGTAAGCCTTGGCCTCGTGAACCGCCTTGGCCCACCACGACGATTTTGCTTCCGGCAGCTCCTGATCCGGCGAGGCGACGATCAGATAATCCACCTCCAGCGGCATCTCCCGGACGGACAAAATCCAGGTGCCTAACGCGCCGGTATTCGTCAAGTATTGCTTCAGTCTCTTCGCTACAGTCTCGGGACGCTCCGCCATCTCTTGAAGCTGGATCGCCATCGTACGAAGAACGGCGGTCTTATCGCTCTTCTCCCCCGTCTTCTCCTGCAGGATCGAACTAACCGTATAGAGGATGCGGCTTTGCCGCTCGAACACCTCCGTCATGTCCGGTATTCGCGATTCCAGGCGGTAATCGCGGAACGGATCCGGCGTCGCCGAAGTAATCGTCAGAATCTTGCGGTACATCGCATTCAACTCCAGCACGCTCGATTCTACCGTGCTGACCAGCTCCGCCATATCCCCGAGGTTAACCTCGAGCTTGATCTCGTGCTTGCCCTTGGTCAGGTAGAAGTCGTACGGCTGCCGATCGTCGCCGAGCACCTTCATCTGCCAATCCGATCCGTAGCCGAAGGAGATGTTCCGGGCCTCGGCAAAGGGCACTTCTCCGTCGATGGTCAGCTTTCGGTTCGAATAGACGCCTCGAAGCAGGTTCTGCTTCACCTTGAACGCCAGCTTGTACAAGCCGTCCTCCGGCACTTCGACCTCCCAAGCGATCCACTGCCCCGGCAGACGCCAGTTGTTGCCTCCGATCGTGTTCATCCGGATTCGGACCGCATCGTAAGGCTCGGTGCTCGGGCTCGTATGATCCGTCAGCGGACTGAGCATCGGCGACGACTTCATCGCCGCCTGTTCGCCTTGAATCTTCACGAAGGCGTCCTTGCCCGGCTTATACCCTAACCGTTCGTATTCGGCACGAACCTCGGCGTAGGCAGGCGCCTGCGGCTCTTGATACAGCTTCAGGTAGTCGATCAGCATAGGCTCCCGCAGCGAGGTGAGCGATAACGTATGGACGCCCTCCGTCAAATAAAACCGGTACGGTTCCGGGTGGAAGCCTTCATGATCGCGCAGAGGCGCCGTCATCCACCTTGGGGCTTCCACCTGCCTCGGACGAAGCTCGTTGCCCCGGTTGTCCTGCTTGAACTCCTCCCGCTCATTGGCCCATACCCGGTCGAATATGAGCGAATCGGCGCCTCTGAACGGGATTTCTCCGTCGATTCGAAGCTCCCGCTCGATCTCCGAGCTCTTGCCTTCGATCGGATAATAGCGAATGGCGATGTTGTATAAGCCGGCCTGATCCACGCGGAACGTCCAATGGACCGACCCGGTCTCCCCGGTGCTTACCGCGGCGCCGTCCGCGCCCGCATATCCTTCCCATATCTCAAGCGGCGCGTCGTCCGCCTTCTCGTAGTCTTCGCCTTCGATCATCACTTCCGCTGGCGGCATCGCCGCTCCCGCGTGCGATGCGATATAGTTCTGGTAGGCGTCCTCCTTGTACGACGCCGCTCCTTCCAAAGTGGGCAGCGGCTGGATGAACGCGGCGTTTCCCGAGCCGTTCAACCCGACGATGCCCACCACTAAGAGAGAAGCGCCGATCAAGTAATACAGCAATATCGCCAAGTTGCGTTTCAACAACAGCGCCGCCTCCTTCCGTCCGTATCCCGCTGCGCTTGAAACAGGATCATCCCCATCGATAGGATGGGGATGATCCCGGCAAATCCTTACTCGCTCAGCAGTTCGTCGATCGCTGCCTGCACTTGCCCCTTATACGTTTCCACCACAGTTGCCGGCGGTACGTTGTTTTTCCTCAAATCGTCCATGATGCCGAAGTCCGGATAGTTCGGTACCGCTTTATGGTCGAATACTTGAACGTTCTCCCGGTTCAGCTTCGCCGATTGAATATCCTCTTCGTGGTTGAAGGCGAGCTCGTATGCATTTTGCCCCGGGAACTCCTCCGTGCTTTCCACGTCGTAAATTTTCTTGAAAATATAGAGCAGCGCTTCCGGATTTTCCACGTTGCTCGGCATGACCCACATGTTCATCTGCGCATTGAACGAGCGATAATCCGTCGCCTGCGGCCCAATTGGGAACGGCACGTAACCGAAGTCCTTCTCCGCCAGCTGCTCCTTCACGCGGGTCGCTTCCCAGTTCGCGCCGGGGAAGAACAATACGTTGCCTTCGGCGTAGAAACGGACGTAATCGTCCCAAGCTTCATTCGCGCGTATCACTTTGTTCGTGAACAAGGATTGATAGAACTCGAACGCTTCTACCGTCTTCTGATCCGAAAGCATCTCCTTGCCGGCGGCCAAATCCACCAGCTTGCTGTCGTTGGAGGCGACAAGGATGCCGAGCAGATCCTCATCCTTCGCGACGACGCCCCATGTGTCCGGCGTACCGTCATTGTTGCTGTCCACGGTTGCTTTTTTTGCCATGTCCATAAAGGTCTCCCATGTCCAATTGCCTTGTTCCATCAGGACATGCGGGTCGGTCAATCCGAGATCGCTCAGCAATCCGCGGTTGTAGTACATGCCGAGGCCGCCTACGTCCGCGGCCATCCCGTACACCTTGCCGTCGAACGTGCCTCCGTTAATCGCCGCTTCGTCTCCGAACGCCGCTTCGGAGCTGTTCACGTCGACATGGTCGCTTACGGGAAGCACGAGCCCCTTCTTCACCGCCGTCGGCACGAACCAGCGGCGCTCGAGCCGTACGAAATGGGCGAAGGGATCGCCGGCTAAGGTCGAATCGGTAAAGGTCTTGGCGATCTGATCGTAGTTGACCGCTTCGAATTGCACCTTGAAGTTGTGCTTCTTCTCCAGCTCCGCGATGTTCTCGATGATCTGCTGGTTCTCGGGCGTCGTAGGCTGCGGAGTGGCGTCCCACCATGCGGCGAATTTAATCGTCATCCCGCCGAGGTCAAGGTCCGCCATCGGGTCTTCCGCCGCCGGCTCTTCGCTAGCCGGAGCCGTCGCCGCCGGACTATTCCCTCCGTTATCCCCCTGCGCGCTCTGCGACGCAGCGCTCGGACTCGAACCGGCGTTGTTTCCTCCGCTGCAAGCCGCCAATGCCAAAGCCATGACAAAAACCGCCAGCAGCATGTTGATACTTTTCCAACTTTTCAACTGTATCTCCCCCATCTTCAAGATCATGACGCTGCCGTTTCAGCGAGACTTAATTGCACTTTTATTATGCGGGGGCGTCCTATCGGATTGAATGAACGATCTGCGGAAAAATTGAACGTTTTCAATCATCGGTTGAAAGGGAGGTTGAAATATTTTGCAGTCGGTTGCCTTATTTTGCGGAGCTGCGCCATCGATTGCGATAATGAAAGGGACCGGCTTCCGCCGATCCCCTGACAACATCTATGAATCTACTCCGCTTGGCTGCCGGTGCCGGTATAGAACGACGTGAAGGCCTCCGCGCCTGCCTCCTTGAACGCTTGCAGCGCTTCCCGCTTCAAGCGGCCGAATTCATCGTCGTCCTTCGCGTGAATCAGCTTGATGGCATAACCTGAAGCAAGCTCCATTAACTGCGCTTCGATCTTCAGCATCGATGCGGGAATTTCCGCCGACCCTTCCTCGACGAGTACCGCTTCCGCCTCCGACCCAACAGGCTGAGCGAGATTCTCCTTCGCGCTAAGGTCCCAGACCGTATTCGAATCGACCAGCTTGCCTTCCTCGATATACTTTCGAAGCACGTCGCCCGGGTGCCTGCCGCCGTAATAACGGCTGAAGTCCTTCTCCAGCTCGCTTGCCGACAGGACCATTGCTTCGCGCGTCTGGAACAAGTCAAGAGGCGCGCCGGAATCGGGATCGAGCACGCTTCCGCCTAGTCCGATCAAGTTCAGGTCCATGGCGATTCCGGTCATGCTCCAAGCTTTGCCGCCCTCATGCTTCAATTCGAACGTGTTCGCCTTGATTTTAGGCTCCCCGTCAACCACCTCCCAATGTTCGCCTTCAATGCCGCTATAGAGCGTCCTGACGCCCTCATAGGAATAGAGATAATTCAGCAGCCGCATCGCCGCCTCGGGATGCTTGGAGCTGCGGGTGATCGCATAGCTCTTGCCCGACCATCCGTAGGGCGTCGCCCCTCCGCTCCAAGCGCGTTTGCCTGCCGGAAGCACGATATAGCCCTTGGCCTCCTTCGCATGCTTCGAATTGAAGTCCCCCATCGCCCAGATGGCCGGACCGATCGTCAACTGGCCTGCCGACGCTTTCGCCAGATAGTCCGTCTGCTTCATCGTGAGCGCATCCGGATCGAGCAGACCGCGGCGCCGGGCTTTATAATAAAAATCCGTCGCGACCCAATACGTGGAGTCCTCTTCGGTCAGAATATTCTCGAAATGCGGTTCGCCCAGCGTTCTGACCATAAGCTCGCTATTCCCGTAAGATTGCATGGTATACCAGGAGAACGGAATGATGTACGGCCACAAGCCCCAATCCTGCCACATGGAGACGCCGTACACAGGCAGGCCTTCCGGCGTCTCCGGATGCCTCTTGACGATGAGCTCCAGCACGTCGAGGAGTTCGTCCGGCGAACGGAACGCCGGCGCGCCTACTTCCTTGTAATAATCCCACCGAATCGTCGGGCCGATCGTTAGAGGCGAATACTCGGGACTCGCCTCTGGCTGCACCTGCGGAGGAAGGAAATACAGCTGTCCCCGGCCGGCGCTCCACGTGTTTCTGCTATATTCGACCACGGAAGGAATGTTGGCTGTAATATCCGGTCCGAACTTCTTCAACATCGGATCCATCGGGATGATCAGACCGCCCTCGATCAGCTGCTTTCCGTATTTGGCAGGCTCGGTCCGGACGATATCCGGCATGTCCCCGCTGACGAGAAGCAGGTTGAACCCGGCTTCGTCGACCGTGACGAACTCGATCCGGACGCCTAGCTTCTCTTCGATCGCTTTCGCTACCGCATGATCGGGGTACTCGTTCCACTTCACGCTCTGCTCGATGATCAGCACTTTAAGCGTGACCGTCTCGTCCTCCGCTCCGGAAGACGCTGTCGTCCGATTCGTCCCTTGAGCCTCGTGCTCGACTCCGGTATGAAGATGGCTTCCGGTGCAGGCGAACAGCAGCAGCAATACGGCAGCCAGCATCGACAAGCTTGCAAGGCCTGACTTTATCATCCAGATCCCGCCCTTCCTCTCCTTATGAACCGAAACCCGCAGCGAGTCCTCATCCATGCTGCCTGGGGAGCCGAACCCGCACTTCCGTACCCTTTCCTCGACTGACCAGGCTCACGCCGTACGGTTCGTTGCCGTAGTTCAGCTTGATCCGCTTGTTCACGTTGTAAAGCCCGATGCCATGACCGTCCCCCTTCAGGTCGGCGTGCTCCTCGCCGCTGCGCAGCCGCTCGTTCAGCCGCTTCAGCCGTTCCGGGTCGATTCCGTCACCCGAATCCATAACCGAGATGATCGCATCGCCGTCCTCCTCGCTCACGCGGACTAGAATGTTGAGCTCGCTGCCTTCCTTCTGCTTGTCGGAAGCGACGCAGTTCTCGATGAGCGGCTGCAGGATGAACCTGGGGATCATCAGATCCAAGTCGTTCTCGTCGACATGAATCGTAAATTTGACATGATCGTTGAAACGCCAATTGATGATTTTGATATAGTTATCGAGGTAGGTTAGCTCGTCCCGCAGCGTGCAGGAGGCTTCCTTGCTCGCGAAGGCGGGGCGAAGAATATTCCCGAGCGCCACCACGCTGTTCTCGATCGGCTCCGCCTTAAAGCTGACGGCCATCCAACGAATCATATTGAGCGTGTTGTACAGAAAATGCGGATTAATCTGATTTCGCAGCGTCTCTATCTCCAACAGCCGCCGTTTCTCCTGAATATCGTTATTGTTCCGAATCAACTCGACAATGCTCAGCGACATCTCGTTAAATCGTCGAATGACCATGCCGAATTCGTTGTTCGGGATCTTCGCATAGGTGATGCCCAGCTCCCCCCGGCTCATGTCTTTCATCTTGTGTGCAAGAATGCGCAGCGGCCGGACCATACGTTGGAGCCAGAAATACGAGATCACGAGCATCACGATCAAGCTGGAGCAAATCACGCCCCCCAGCAGCAGCTGCGCCGACCGGATCTGCGCCGAATAATAGCCGAGCGGAATCTCCTTGATCATGTGCCAGTCCGTCTGATGCAATCGATAATACACGATCTGCACGGACGAGTCGCTCTGCCCGAAATCCAGGCTTCCGTAACCATTCGTAACAGCCGAGAGTTCGTAGGCGCTCCTGGCTCCGATATCATGCGGTTGGCTGCTCGATATGACGATGCCATGCTCATCGACGATATACATTTTGCCGTCGTCCGCGTCCATCGAGGTTGAATAAATAGAGGATAAATACCGCTCGTCCACGTTCATGATCAGCACTGCGCTTGTTGAGGATTCATAGATCGGCCGGACTCCCCGCGCCATGCTGATGACCGTCTCGCCGGCTGAGTCGGACAAGTAGGGATTATACACCGTTTTGCGAATCCCGCCTTGGACTACCATTTCCGGAAATGACCGACGCGCGCCCACGAACAGGCTTGAAGCCAGAAATTCCCTCTGCCACTCTTGCGTCCAATGGGCAAGCGTCGTGTGATCATCGCCCCCCACCGCACCGCTCGCCTCTCCGACAATATAGATCGAATCGATGAAATCGTAGCTTCTCGCATAGGATTCGATCGTTGACAGCACGGCCTGCTTTAATGCCAGAAACTCGCTTACGCCCAAATCCGGCGTGTAAGCAATAAATCGCTGAACGTTAGCGTCCGCGAGAAACAACTTGGACAACGAATCGACATCTCGCGCAAGTCCGTCCACATGATGATCGAGCTGCTGAAATTGTTGAAGCAGCAGACGCTCGTTGCTGTCTTTGAAAACGTTCAACATAAAGGAATAGATAAAGTACGATGCGCCAGAAAGCACGATCAAGCTGATCATCATATAGTAGAGAATCAGCTGCGTGCCAAGCCGCTGAATCCTTCCTCTGATCCTCATGACCCGCCCCTGTCTTCTGCCAACGCCTTTCTGCGGTATTCATTGGGCCCCAATCCCGTCATCTTTTTGAATACCTTGCTGAAGTACGTATACTCCGGCGAGAAGCCGACTTTCACCGCAATGTCATACGACTTCATCCGGGTTTGACTCAGCAGTTCCTTAGCCCGCTCGATTCGGTATTGCGTCAAATATTCCACGAAGGTTATGTCCAGCTCTTTCTTGAACAGATGGCTTAAGTAGCCCAAGCTCAGATTGACATGGTCGGCCACCTGCTGAAGGCTGATTTCCTCGTGATAATGATCCTTCATATATTGGATCGCTTTCGAAATGACCGATTTTACCGTTATCGTCATTCTGGATCGCTCCACGATGCGACAGACGAATTCGTGTGTCTGTTCCAACAGCTCGGGAATGGTTTCGCATTGATTCAATACGTCCGTCATTTGCAGCAGCAGCGATTTCTCGCGCTCCGGATGTCCGTAGACTGTTGCGCATACCCATTGAACGAACGAATACAGCACGACAAGAACGGCCTTCCTGCCTCCCGGCAAAGCCGCGTTCAGACGTTCGATATAATCGTCGAATTCCTTTTCTTTGGAAGGAGTGAGCAGTTGGCGAAGCGAAGCGGCGTCGCGAAGGGTCTCCATATGGGGCAGAGCCCGGCTGAAATCTAGGGGGTCTTCGAGCCTGTGGCAGAAGCCCGGGCCGGTCGCGATCTTTTTGTCCAGCGCCCTCAAGGATTCAAAGTACAGTTTGCGAAGTGTCCTGTATCCGCTTTGCACGCTGCTGATGCCGAATGACACCGACGAGCCGTAGCAGGAACGGATCGCTTCTTGAATCGAGCTCGTGCACGCGTTGATTTCTTGCCGGATCCCCTGCTCGGATAAGAGGTCTTCGAAGCTGAGCAGGATCAGGTAACGCGTCTCGTCCAAATAGATGACTTCGCCGCGGAAGCTCGCAGCGATCTCCTGGAGAATGTTGAGCAGCGTCAATTTGATGAGATGGCCTTGCTCGTCGCGGAACCGCTCTTGGAGCAAGGCGTATCGATCCACTTCCATCGTGCAGACCGCCATCCGAACCGGCGACAGCCGAAACCCGCATTGGACGGCGAACTTCTCGAACTCCTCGGCAGAGTAAATCCCGTAGAACAGGAAATCCTTCACGTACCTTTCCTTGATGAGCTCCAGGTTCGCGGGAATCCACGGGCCTTGCGGCAGAGCCGTTCTCCTCGAGTCCAGCTCTGCCTTCACCCCCTCGAGCACCGAGCCGATCTCGTCTTTGGCCATGGTCAGCTTCAGAATATAGTTGGACACGCCAAGCGACATCGCTTTGCGAACCAATTCGAATTCCTCAAGGCAGGACAGTACGACGATTCTCGTATTTTTGTTTTGTTCCCGTACCCTCACGATCAGCTCCATTCCGTCCATCTCCGGCATTCGGATATCGGTTATGATCAGGTCGGGAAATCCTTCCCGTTCGCAGTAATTCCAAGCCTCCCTCCCGTTCGTCAGATCCGCTGCGACCTCCATTTGATACGCTGCCCAATTGACAGAATTGAGCAAGCCCATCCGTACGAGCATCTCGTCCTCTACGAGGATCACCTTGTACAAAGTGGATCCCTCCTCGTCTGAAAGCGTATACAATATTCTGATGACTTCCATCGTTCGGATTCCGTGTACGAATACAGACTAATTATAGTATAGAGCTTCGCCGAGACTAGGATATATCCCATTTTTAATATCATTGCTCAATTTCAACCATTTTCCGCAATCGAGAAGGCCTCTCTTGAGCGAGAGACCTTCAAGGAAGGAACGATCGGCGCCGCTACTGGTTGCTGCTACTTGTTGCTATTTTCGAACGCCGCGACAATCTCCTGAATGCCGTGCAGATTGGCTTGAGGCGAGAAGCTGAACAGATGCCACTCCCTCCCGCCGTTGTCCAGGCCGACCGGAAACACATGATTGTTTTTAAACGCCTTCATGTTTTGAAATACAGGATGATTCATCAGCTCGTCGAACGCCTTGCGAGACTCTTCCTCCTCATCGAACAGCTGCAGCAAGATGTAATCCGGATCAAATTCCGGTATTTTTTCCATCGACACCACCAGCTGGGACTCTTCCTGCAAATCGCCGTTCGGCGGCTGCAATCCCAATTCATGATATAAAATTTGAGCTCGTCCATTTTTCATGCCGATCACTTGATAATCTTTACCTTTCACCTGCAGCATCATGACAGTTTGGCTGCCGACGATCTCTTGCAGCCGCTGTCTGGCCGCCGATACCGCCGCATCATACTCGGCCAGCACTCGATCGGCCTCCTCTTGCTTGTTCAGAACCTCCGCCATCATCGGCAAGGTGGATCGCCAATCCGTATCCTCCAATACGACTGTCGGCGCAATCTTGTTCAGGGAGTCGAACGATTCACGGGCAGCCCAACTGGAAGCCACGATCAAATCGGGATTCGCGCTCAGCATCACCTCGAAAGGCAGCTCGATGCCGCCGCCAAGCTTGATTACATCCTGAAAATCGGCCGCCAAATAAGAAGGAAAATCCTCATTATTGTTCTGCGCGGCTACCGGCTTCACCCCCAAAGCATGCAGCAGCTCGCGATACTCGATCGGTACGCCGATGATTCGTTCAGGTTTTACGGGAATCTCAATTTCGCCATTTATCGTGGATACGATGCGCGTTGCTCCTTCGGTGGAAGCGGCAAGCGACGACACGGCCGGCGACGCGTCGCCTGCGTTCGAGGGGCCGCTCCCGGCGCATGCGCCCGTCAGCAATGCGAGACATAACAATAAGGTCGACACGGATAGCGTTGCATTTTTGTTCAAGTAGGTTTCCCTCTTTCTTTCCATGAAATGATTTTGATAATCATTATCATTATAGGGAGAAGAAAAATGCTCAACAATATCCGAATCGGAACGAACGATTGGCCATTTCGGAAGCGGTTTTCCTTCCAGCCACCTCTGCCTGAACAGTCCCGGAGACAGTCCAATATGTTTCTTGAACACTTTATGCAGCGTGAAGGCATGAACATACCCGATGCGCGTTGCGATTTCCTGCAGAGACACCTCCGTATCGCACAGATATTGCACCGCTTTCGTCAAGCGAATACGGGTGAGCACCTGAATCGGGCTTGCCTGCAGCTGCTGCTGGAACCGTTTGGCCAAGTGACGGGAGCTGCAGGACAGCCGATTGGCAAGCTGATCCAGCGAGATCGGTTCCTGAATGTGGTCGCACATGTAGCGAATGGCCTGTTCCACGAGATTGGGCTCGAGCGTATCGTGCGGCTGTTGTTGCAATTGCGCCATCCATTCATGCACAAGCGACAGAAACATCGACTTGACATGGAATCGGGCGAGCGGCGTGCCGGCCTGCCATTCCTCCAGCATCGTTCTTACTTTGCTGTAAGTGTCCAGCGGGTAGCGAGGAATTAAAGCATAGGATAGCCGAAAAGGGTTCTCCAAATCGGGAACCCGAAATCTCCGATAATGGTCGCTCAGCGTTAACCATGCCCGGTACAAAATCAGACCCAATTCCAGCGGCTCCTCGATGCGAATCGTGAGGGTTGCCCCCTTCGCCCCATGAAAAACTTGCAGAGGCCGCAGCGTGTACTTGTTGTGCAGCAATCGGGCATCTCCCTTGCCGCGCATGACAACCACGTATGCCGAAGCGGGAAACTTGTAGCTATATTCGGCTTGCACCGTATCGACGACCACGTGCCGGACATCCAGAATATGGATCGATGCCCGATTCCACAGCTCAATCTGCTGCTCTACCATTGCGGATTGCCCTCCCGACGAACCGATCTGTCCGTGACTTGCCTCCAGCTTATCAAGTCTATCCTTCTACATCAAGCTCATCTTCCCATCCTTCCCATGAATCCGTTACAGTAGAGAGCGTCCATGCGAGTACCGTTCGCGCACTTCATAAATATCCGATCTACAGCTATACCTTAATTAAAAGTCATTTCTCTGCAAGTTCCGCGACCAGCGTTCCATCATCTTCAAAGGATAAATAAAATTTGACCGATCATCCCGATAGCGCTATACCGACTCCCTGACGGACCGCCATGGTCGTTGCTTCCAAGTCAACTATCTGATTGGCGTCGCCCATGGTGGGCGACGTAAGGAAAGAAGCCGCTCGCGGGAGCGGCTTCTTCCTTGTGTCCGATACTCAGTCGATGTCGTCCGTCAGGATGAAGAGAGGTCTCCTGCTGACGTTGACGGTTCCTTCCCCGCCGATTAAGGCGTAACCGTCACGTTATCGAACGTCGACGCGTTCAGGACGGCGTTGTTCTTGCTCAGGACGGCCAAGCCGACGTAGACGTTCGTACCCATCGCGACCGTCTCGCTGCCGATCGTTGTCCAGGTCGACCCGTCGGCCGATATGGAGCCGGCAATCGTGTCGCCGCTGCGCACCAACCGAACCCAATAAGGCGCGCTGGCCGTATCCAGGTAATAGTTCGTGGCGCCGTCCGTCGAAGCGCGCCACAGCATTTGCGCTTCCCCGCCGGGGGTCACGTTCATGATCGCGTGCCGGGAACCGGCCGTCAGCGATTCGCGGATCATGACCCCCGCCTTCGCATTGGTGTCCGTATTCTGGACCGAGGCGACGCGGGCGATGATCTCGCCGTCTCCGCTCATCGGCTGGTACAGGTAGTGGAAGCTGTCGGCCGCCCCGAAGATGTCGATGCCCGCCCCGTTCACCGTATACGTGCCGCTCGCGTGGGACGCGCTCCCCGCTGCGCCGACGCTGCCGATATCCTGCGTCTGCCACGGGCTCGGCAGCGGGTTCGTCGTGACGTTCACCGCGTTGCTGGCCGTCGATTCGTTGTTTGCCGCGTCGCGCGCTTTGACCGTGAAGCTGTACGTAGTGTTCGGCGCCAGGTCGGTCGCCGTGAACTCGGTCGTCGAACCGTTCGTCGAACCGGCCAGCGTCGAGTCCCGGTACACGTCGTAGCCGGTCACGTCGACATTGTCGGTCGACGCCGTCCAGGACAAGCTGACCGTCGTGTCCGTCTTCGCCGTCATCGCCAGATCCGCCGGCGCGGTCGGCGCCTCCGTATCCGACGGTCCGCCGCTGCCGGTGACGCTCACGTTGTCGAACGTCGACGTGTTAAGCGCCGCGTTGTTCTTGCTGAGCACCGCCAAGCCGGCATAGACGTTCGTGCCCATCGCGACCGTCGCGCTGCCTACTTCCGTCCAGGACGTGCCGTTCGGCGAGATCGACGCGGTCATCGTGCTGCCGCTGCGAACGAGCTTGACCCAATACGGAGCGGATGCCGAGCCGAGCGCGTACGAGGTGGCGCCGTTCGTCGTATCGCGCCACAGCAGCTGCGCTTCCCCGCCGGGCGTCAAGTTGATCGTCGCGTGCTTGGAACCTGCCGCCAGCGCTTCTCGGATCATGACGCCGGCCTTCGCGTTGCTGTCCGTGTTCTGCACCGAGGCGACCCGGGCGACGATCTCGCCGTCGCCGCTGAGCGGCTGGTACACGTAGCGGAAGCTGTCGGCCGTCCCGAAGATGTCGGCTCCCGCCCCGTTCACGGTGAACGCGCCGCCTGCATACGCGGCGCTGCCTGCGACGCCGACGCTGCCGACGTCCTGCGTCAGCCACGGGCTCGGAAGCGCGGCGGCCGCATCCGTCGTCACGTTCACCGCGTTGCTCGCCGCCGACTCGTTGTTCGCCGCGTCGCGCGCCTTGACCGTGAACGTATAGGCGGTGCTCGGCGACAGTCCGGTCGCCGTGAACGTCGTCCCGGTCGACGAACCGGCCAGCGTTGCGCCTCGATACACGTCATAACCCGTCACACCGACGTTGTCGGTCGACGCCGTCCAGGACAAGCTGACCGTCGTATCCGTCTTCGCCGTCATCGCCAGATTCGTCGGCGCGGAAGGCGCCTGCGTATCCGAAGGGGATGCCGTCGTTTGAATGAGGCCGAAGTCGTCCCCGTAGGAGTAGCCCGAACCGGTCGACGACTTGTAAATATACACTTGCGCGCTCGTGCTCGAAGGCCCGGTCGTGAAATTCACTTCCAGCCGCTGGTAGCTGGTCGCGTCGGAATAGGCGCTCATCTCGCTGCCCCCGTAGTTGGACACGCCGATGTTGACGGCTTCTCCGCCGTCATTATACACCCACCCGACGAACCGGTAGCCCGTATTTGGCGTAAGACCGGTAATCGTCTGGGACACGCCGTCTACCCCTCCGCCGATGCGCAGCTTGTTGAACAAGCCGCGTTTCTCCCAAGCGGGAGACTGAGCGACGCCGACTGTCGTCCCGGTGGACGATCCCGTCCAGTGGTCCATCCCGTGCTCGAAGCCGCCGTTCTTCAGCAAGTTCATCCCCGGCGTGCTGACCGTCGCGAACGTCGCATTCGCCGGCGGATTCGCGAAGTTGTGGCCGGCCGTCCAGTCCGCGCCGCCGTATTCGTAGGCGCCCGCATCCGGGGCCGACCCGCTGAAGCTGCCGGTAATGCCGTTAATGACCGTGCCCGCGTTGATCGCCGACGACCCGGCCGCCAGCCGGTAATTGCGTGCCGCGGCGTTTACGAAGGTCAGGCCGCTGGTCGTCAGAATATTGTTGCCCTGAACCATGTCGCTCGTGAAATCGTCCCTGTTGCCGATCAGAATGTTGTTGAACATCCGGGTGCCGTACAATTCGTCGTGATACAGATCTTCGCCCCAATAATCGAAGCTGTAGCCGCCGGGCTTCATGTCGACGACGGTATTGTTGTAGACGAGCCTGAAGTTGCCCGGCGTATTCATCGCGATGCCCGTGTTGCCGGCATAGATGACGTTATGGTGCAGAATGGCGTTCGAGGTGAAATTGTCGAGATACAGGTTGAAGCCCGAAGGCGTGTTCTCGTACGGCGTTCCTTCCGCGCCATAGGCGAGATTGTCGTGGATGAGGTTATGATGGATAACGCTGTTGCCCAGATCCGCGCCATAGCTGTAGATCATCCCGCCGTCCCGGGACAGCCACATCCCGTTGTAGATGTTGTTGTACTGCACGTTTAAGGTGCCTTTGCTGCCCGGCTTCCAATAGATGCTTGCCCGGCCCGAGTCCCGGATCGTGTTGTGGCTGATCAGGTTCTGCTCGCCGCCGTCGAACGAGATCAGGGACGTGTAAGACGCCATATAGTTGCCTTCGGAAATCTCGTTGTTGACGATCCGGTTATTGTCGCCGTTGATCCGGATCAGCGTGCCCGTCGAATGGAAGATGGTGCTGTTCTTGATTTCGTTGTTGTCCCCGGAGATCGCGATGCCGCCGCTGTCCTGGTGAACGGGGTACCAGTCCTCCATATAGTCGGAAAAGTACAAGTACGATGCGTGAATGCGATCCAGCACGTTGTTGTGAGCGTTGCTCATCTTGATGTTCGCGGCGAACGTCCGGATTCCTTCCAGATGGATATGCGATTTGTTGCTCAGATCGAACGCCGTCAGCCGCTGCTTGACCTCGACGCCGGTCGGCGACCCGCCGCCGGGCGCCCACAAGTAGATGCGGCCGGCCGCAGAATCGATGAACCATTCGTTCGGACTGTCCAAGGCGCCCTTGATGCCGGACAAGTAGTACGTGTCTCCGGGCACGGGCTGCAAATAATCAGGCAGATTCGAGGTGAAGCTGAACGTCTTCGTCGCCGAGTTGTAGCTGTTCACGACGCCGGTCTGGGCCATGAAGGCATGTCCGCCGCGCACCCATACGGTGGCGCCGTTCCAGAAGCCGTTCGGCTGCGTCAACGCCTGGTCGACGATCGTCTGGCCGTTCGTTCCGGCATCGGCGAACGCCATATTGTCCTTCAGATCCTGGAACGTGTAGGCGCTGTCCAGGTTCGGCCACCTCGCCTCCCACATCAGGGATACGGAGGAACCGTTAACGACGAACACCTGGTTCTGATGCCCCCGCGCATCCGGCCGGTTCGGCTCCGCTGCGCCCAAGCTGGAAGGGAGATTGGCGTAGTAGATGTTGGACGTCCCTTCGCGGGTCCACCCGGTGACCGGCTCGGTGCCGCTTACGACGACGGTCGCGCCGGCTTCCGCCTGGAACTTGATCGGCTGCCCGCTCGTGCCGCTGTTCGCCGGGGTGACCGTCTCCCGGTACGTGCCGGAGCGGATGACGACCGTATCGCCCGCTTGCGCGACGTTCGCCGCGCGCTGGATCGTCCGGAACGGAGCGCCGCTCGTTCCCGCATTGGCGTCGTTCCCGTTCGTCGCCACGTAATACGTCGTCGGCGCAGCGCCCGCCGGCATGGCGGGTATGGACGACAGCAGCAGCATCACCGCCAGCGCCATTCCGGCCATCGACCGCAGCTTCCACTTCGATTTCGACTTCGTCTTCATCATTCATTCCTCCCATATGCTATTTTTTATAGTGAGCCGCAGGCGAACCCGGACTGCCGGTTCGCAGTACCCGGTCCACCTGCAAGCGGTCACCCGACTTTTAGTCGTTCATGCCCCCTACTTTTTTCCGTTTGCCTCCAGCCATTCGTCCAGCTGTTTCTGCTTCTCGGCTGCGATGCGGTCGGCGCCGGCCTTCAACTGCTTGTCGAGATAGGTCGGCAGTATTTTCTCCGGATCGACCGTGCCGCTGTCCAGGCCCGGGCTGTACTCTTCGTTGACCGCCTCGACGTTGGCCAGCTCCGTCTTCACCGGATCGGTGTTAAAGATGAAGCCGTAATACGGGGACACGATCGCCTCGTCGTTCACTTTCTTCGTCTGTTCGTACTTGTCCGCAGGCGTCCCTTCCATCAGGTAGCCGTTCATCGTATTGCCGAATACCCAGTCCGACCCGATCGTATAGCCGGCTTCCGGATTCACCTTGATGAACTCGCCGTCCAGCTTCGTGTAGTGCTTGCCTTCCAGACCGTAGCTGAGCAGGTTGTATACTTCCTTGTCGGTGTTCACGAGCTCCAGGAACATCATGGCGCGCTCCGGATTTTTGGACGTCCGGCTGATCGCGTTCATCGTGCTGGCGGACCCGGTGAAGTACGGCTGCGACAGCGGAATCATAATGACGTCGTGGCCGCCGGTCCGGTTTTTGAAGTCCGTCTCCGAGCCCGGCTTGCCCGTATAATCGTACCAAGCCGCGACGTCGCCTTTGCTGATGACGGCGGTGATGTCGCCGGCCGTCGCCGCGTCCTTGTTGATCAGATCCTGCGTATACCAGGAGCGCATCAGCGTCACGTACTGCTTGTATTCTTCCGACTGGACGCTGGTGATGACCTGATGGTTCGGATCGTTCTGCTTGACGGAGATGAACGGATCGTATCCCCACAGCAATTCGTCGTACCAGCTCTGCGCGATGCCGAACGGAACGATGTCCGGCTCGCCCGCTTTCACCTGTTTCAGGAACGGCTCCAAATCCTCCGGCTTTTTGATCGTGGACGGATCCAGATTGTATTTGTCCGCGAACCGCTTCTGAATGACGAAGCTCGGCTGTCTCGCGGCGATCTGGTAGCCCGGCACGCCGTAGATTTGCCCGTCGAGCTTCACGTCGTTCCAGAACTTCTCCGGCATAATGTCGAACAGCTTCTTGCCGTGGCTCTCCAGCAGCTCGTTCAGCGGCTGGAACACGCCCTTCTTCTGGTTCGGCACCCACTCGAACAGCCAGGTGGCGGTCCAGATAATGTCGATCGCTTCGTTCGCCGCGACGATCGTGTTAAGCTTCGTCGCATAGTTGTCGTAGATGACCGGCTGCAGCTTGATCGTCGCGTTGATTCTCTCCTGCGTAATTTTGTTGAGCGCGTCGTTCACCGCCTGCAAGTCGGCCGGCACCGGCGCTTGCGGGTAATACCAGATCAGCTCGACCGGCTCCAGCTCCTCGCTGCCGGACGCGGTCCCGGATGCGGACGCCCCGCTTGACGCGGGCGGCGTACTGCCCGCCTGCGACTCGCTCGCCGCCGGCGATTCGGAGCTGCATCCCGCCAACGCCATCGCCAAGACGATACTTAGCGCAAGCAGACCTCTCAACCTGTGGGTCTTCCCGTTTCTCATCGTGCCAGAATCCTCCCCTGTACATAATGGAAAAACAGTGATGCTATGCATACCGGATCGGGAGGAGCGCTCGCTCCCGGTCCAGGTAGACATCGTCGTCAATTAGCTCTTGATCGCGCCGATCGTCAAGCCTTTCACGAAGAACCGTTGGAAGAACGGGAACACGAGCAGCATCGGTCCCGCGGACAGGACAACGACAGCGAATTTCACCGACATCTTCGGCAGCTGCGACGTATTGATCGTAATCATCGCACGCATGAACTCGGGCCGCGACGTAATGAAGTCGATCGAGCTGAGCGTATTGACCAGCAGCAGCTGCAGCGGCATCAGGTTGCTGTCGTTAATGAACAGCATCGCGTTGAACCATTCGTTCCAATAACCGAACAGAATGAACAGGCCGAGCGTTGCCAGCGCGGGCTTGGAGAGCGGCAGAATGATCTGCGCGTAGATCCGCCACTCCCTTCCGCCGTCGATCTTCGCCGATTCGATGATCTCTGTCGGAATTTTCGCCAGGAAGCTCTTCATAATCAGCACGTTGAACGGGCTGAGCAAGCCCGGGACGATCATCGCCCAGATCGTGTCCTTCAATTGAAGCCACTGCGTCATCAAAATATAGAACGGAACGAGACCGCCGCTGAACAGCATCGTGAAAAACACATAGAACGACGTCACCCGGTGATAAGCGTAATCCCTTCTCGACAGCGCGTATCCCAGCGACGAAGTGAGCAGCAGGCTGAGCGTCGTGCCGATGGCGCACACCGCGATCGTCACCCCGTAGGCGCGGAGGATGACGTCCGGCGTTTTCAGGAAATAATCGTACGCAAGGGTGCTGAACCGTTCCGGCCAGAGCCGGAAGCCGTCTTGCAGGATAGACTGCTCGTCCGTGAACGAGATGACGATCACCATGACGAACGGCAGCAGCATCGCGACAGTAAGCAGAATGAAGAACAGATGGATAAGCAACGGAGACCATACGAACTTCTTACCCGTCGTTGTCGTCGCCCGCAAAGTATAGTCCCCCCTCTAGTACAGCGAGTGTTCCTCGTTGATTTTGCGCACCGCGTAATTGGCGAGCACAACTGTCACGAGACCGACGATCGATTGGTACAAGCCGACGGCCGACGCCATGCCGACATCGCCGACCTTGCTGAGCGCCCGGTACACGTACGTATCGATCACGTCCGTCGTCGCGTACGTCATCCCGCTGTTGTTCGGGATGAAATAATGAAGGCCGAAGTCGCCGCGGAAGATGTTGCCGAGCCCCAGGATGAACAGGATGATGATCAACGAAGTCAAGTGCGGGAGCGTAATCTTGACGATCATCTGCAGCTTCGAAGCGCCGTCGATCTTCGCGGCCTCGTACATCTCGCCGTCGATGCCGAGAATGCCCGCGTAATAGACCATGGCGGACAAGCCGATGCTCTTCCACAGATGGACGGCGACCAGAATATACGGCCAATGGACGGCGCTGAAATACCATTCCTTCGGCTCCATCCCGAACGCGCTCAGCCATTCGTTCAAGTAGCCGTTCTCATGGTCGAGGAACGCCAGCGCGATGTAGCCGACGACGACCCACGACAGGAAGAAGGGCAGGATGAGCGCAGTCTGATAGATTTTTAGCCATTTCTTCGCGATCTCGTTCAGCAGAATCGCCAGCGCCAGGGCGCACAGCGTCGTCAGCGCCAGGTAGCCCAGGTTGTACAGCACCGTGTTGCGCGTAATGCGGTAAGCGGTGTCGCTGACGAACAGAAACTCGAAGTTTTTCCAGCCGATCCACTCGCTCCCGAACATCCCTTTGTCGTACTGGTAGTTTTTGAACGCAATAATAATGCCGAACATCGGGACGTAAGCCATGATGAAAATGTAGAGCATCGAGGGGAACGACAGCGTGAACAGTTCAGCGTTCTTCTTGAACGTGCGCAGCGTTCGATTCTTTTTCAACCGTCATCATCTCCTCTTGCTGTTGTCCGTTCGCGATCCGGAAGGCGAACCAAGCCTTCTCTCCCGGCACGCCGGTCGTACACGCGCCGTCCTCCTCCTCGCGCCAATGGAAGCCCCAGCCGATCGCGCCGTCCGCTGCACCATGCCGGGAAGATCGTTCTCGTACGTGAGACTGTTGCCGATGAACAAGATGCGTTTATTCAACTCCCGCTTCCACCTTCAAGTCCGAGATAACCGCCTTCACCGGCGCCGACCCCGTTCCGGAATAGAGGCCGACGCCCGCGAGCAAGTGTTTGCCCGTATACTCGCACGCGACCGTCCCCATCTCCTGCCAGCCGTCCGCGGTTTCGTAGTAACCCGTGACGGTCTGGCCGGCCATCACCAGCTTCAGCTTCGCCGGGAACGTCACGCTCTTGTCGAAGATCATGAGCACCCCGGACTGGGAGCCCCAGTAGTTCTCCGGATGCTGGATGCTTTCCTCGTTCCGGTACGCGTACCGCAGCGCGCCCAATCCGTCCGCCCGGAAGTGGACGTGCTTGGCGTCGACCGCATCGTCATCCCGCAGCATAAGGCCGATAGCCGCGTTCGGGTCCTTCGTATGGAAGGCGTCGATCGTCGCTGTCAGTGTGACGGTTTCGTTTGCTTTCGCCTTCACCTTCCGGTTCAGGAAGACGAAGTCGTCCGCCGACGCCCACACGTTATCGCCTTGGCCGATGAGTGACAGCTTGCCGTCTTCCTTCAGCGCGAACCCTCGGGCATGTTCTCCGTAGGCGTCCGCCTTCCAGCCCTGTACGGCGCCGTTCGTCTGCTTGGGGAAGACAGTGACGGTGCGTGCGGCCGCCTTCGTCCTGCCGTCTAGCGTCACGGTCGCGGTAATCGTCGCCTGTCCCGCGCCGATCGCGGTCAGCTGCGCGGTCGTGCCATCCACCCGGTCGATGCGGACGACGCCGCTGTCGCTGGACGTGATCGCGATCGAATCGGCGGCGAACAGATCGGCGGCCGTCCCGTCGTTCAGCGTCCCGACGAGCGAGAGACTGCCTCTGTCGCGAATCGTGTACACGAACGCCGACGCTTCGAGCGCGACTTCCTTCAGCGCCTGCCCGTCTCCGCCGTCGAACGGCGTCGTCTCGATCAGCCCGAGGTCGTCGGCGTAGGAATAACCCGGTCCGGCCGACGATTTGTACACGTAGACGAGCGCGCTCGTCTGCGTCGGTCCCGTCGTGAAGTCGACCTCTCTCCGCACGTACTCGGTATCGTCCGAATACGCGCTGCGCTCTTCGCCGCCGTACTCCTTCACCCCGATGTTGACCGCTTCGCCGGCATCGTTATGCAGCCAGCCGACGAGCTTGTAGCCCGTATTCGGTTTCAAGCCGGTCACTGTCTGCGCGACGCCGTCTGCGCCGCCGCCCAATCTTAGCTTCTGGAACAGGCCGCGCTTGGCCCAGCCGGTCGAGCCGTCCACGCCGATGGTCGTCCCGGTGGACGAATTCCCCCATTGCGCAAGGCCCAGCTCGAAGCCGCTGTTGCGCAGCAGGTTCATATAAGGCGTGTTGACCGGCACGAATGCGGGATCCGGCGGATTGGCGAAATCATGCCCCGCCGTCCAATCGGCACCGCCGTATTCGTATGCGCCTGCGTCCGGCGCGACGCCGGCGAACCCGTCGGTGATGCCCGGCACCATCGCTCCCGCGTTAACCGCCGTGGAGCCGGCCGTGAGCCGGTAGTCGCCGGCACCCGGGTCGGCGAATCCGATGCCCGCGGCGTCCGTCACGTTGTTGCCGACGACCGTATCCGGCGTGAAAGAAGCCGCGTCCGTGAAGATGTTGTTGAAGATCCGCGTCCCGTACAGCTCGGCGCCGTAAGGCTCCTCGCCCCAGTAGGAGAAGCTCTGGCCGTTGTTGACGACCGTATTGTTGTAGATCAGCTTGAAATTGCCCGGCGTATTCAGCACGATGCCCGTGTCGCCCCCGTAGATGACATTGTGGTGAACGACCGCGTTCTCGGTGAAATTGTCCAGGTACAGATTGAAGCCGGAGGAGTAGGCATGGTTGCCGTGAATCCGGTTGTGGTGAATTTCGCTGTTGCCGAGATCGGCGCCGTACGTATAGATCATGCCGCCGTCCCGGGACAGCCACATTCCGTTGTAGATGTCGTTGTACTGCACGTTGGCGCTGCCCCGCTTCCAGTAGATGCTTGCCCGTCCTGCATCCCGGAGCGTATTGTGGCTGATCAAATTTTGCTCGCCGCTCTCCAGTACGACAAGCGACGCATACGAGCCCATGTAGTCGCCGTCGTGAATCTCGTTGTTGACGACCCGGTTATGGCTGCCGTTCACCTTGACGAGGGTGCCGGAGGAGTAGGCGACGGTGCTGTTGCGCAGCTCGTTGCCGTCTCCGGACAAGTTGATGCCGCTGTTGTCCTGGTGGCCCGGATAGTAGCCCTGGCTGAAGTCCGAGAAGTACGGATACAGAACCCGGATGCCGTCCAGCACGTTGTGGTGGGAATCGTCCATCCAGATCGTGGCGGCGAACGTGCCGATCCCTTCGAGCCGGATATGCGACTTGCCGCTTAAGTCGAACGCCGTCGTCCGCTGCTTGATCTCCACGTCCGACGGAATCCCGCCGCCCGGCGCCCACACATAGACCGTTCCCGCCGCCGCGTCGATGTGCCATTCGCCCGGCGCATCCAATGCGCCCAGCACGCCGCTGAGATAATAGTCGTTGCCGGCTGTCGGGTACAGGTAGTCGGCGTTGTCCGGGATCGGCGCCAGATGCAGCGTATGGCTGGCCGCATCGTAGTCCTCCACCGTCGTCGTCTGCGCGAGGTAGCCGTGGCCTCCCCGCACCCATACCGTCGCACCGTCCCAGAAGCCGTCCGGCTGCGTCAAATCGCCGTCGACGATCTCCGTTCCCGCTGCCGATCCGGCGTCCATGACGGCCATGCCGTCCCGAAGCCCCGGCAGCGAGTACGCGTCGACGTTCGGCCAGCGCGCCTCCCAGAGCGGCGCCGCCGTGCCGCCGGACCCGACGAACAGCTGGTTCTCGTGTCCGAGGTTCTGCAGCGGCGCAAGAGCCGCCTTGTAGACGTTGCCGGCGTGCTGCGTCCAGCCGCCGAGCGGTTCGGTGCCGCTGACGACGACGGTTGCGCCCGCTTCCGCCCGGAACGTGATGGGCGCGCCTTCCGCGCCGCTGCTCGCGGGCGTCACCGTCTCCCGATACGTGCCGGCCCGAATGACGGCCGTGTCGCCGGGCTGCATGACGTCGGCGGCCTGCTGAATGGTGCGGAACGGCTCGGCGCTCGTGCCCGGGTTAGAATCGCTGCCCGTTACGGCCACGTAATAGGTCGCGTTCGCCGCGGCCGCGGGTTCGGGCGAGGCCGGGATCGAGCCGAGGACAAGCATCGCGGCCAGAACCAGGCCCCCTACGGATTGGGATACCATGAACGATACCTCCGATCTTTTCGTCTTCGAATGGAATGGCAGCGCATACATGCCGCTGCACCTCCACCATAGCCGCAAGACGGAAGCCAAGACTAGTGCAAAGATTGCACTTTTGTTTCCAACCGGACTGATCGATCCGTATTTTTTTCACTTTCGGCGGTCAGGTGAGCGATTTTTTCACCCGGTACTCTTTCGGAGTCGCGCCGAACCGCTTTTTGAACATTTTGAAAAAGTAGCTTTGGGAATTGAACCCGACCTTCTCGACGACTTCGGCGATCGGCACTTTGTTTTTCTCGAGATAATGGAGCGATTGCTGAAGCCGGTATTCGTTAATATACTCGGCTACCGATACGGCTTCGTACTTCTTAAAGATCCGCCCGATGTAGGCCGCAGACATCTTGAGCATCTCGGCGATATCCTGCAGGCACAAGTTCACGTTGGCGTAATTCGCGTGTATGACGTCCTTGATCGTATCGACCAGCACATGGTCCTTGTTCTCCACCACTTGCCGGTGATCGATGAAGAGGCCGTCGAGCAAGGCGGACAACGCCGCGAAGATCTCGTCCAGCGTCTCCAGCTCGAACACGGCCCGGTCGATCGCGCGCAAGTCGATCGGCAGCGGCGCCAGCTTGTTCCGGTTCATCTCCCGGAGCGTCTGCTTGACGATCAGGCTCAGCTGGATGACCGACTGCATCGTCGCGTCGGCGTTCATGGCGGTTAACGCTTCTCGAATGCGGTTCAATCCATCATAGACGGCATCCCTGCTGCTCAGCTTGATCGCTTCAACCAGCTTCCGCTCCAGCTCGGTCGGCACCTGCGTCTCGCCGTTGTTCAGGTTGCGCCGCACCATCTCCGGCGTAATGACGGCGCCCGCGCCGAAGTTCCGCCGGTAGGCGAGCGAATCGAGCGCGTTGCGGAATTGATACGTTATCTCGCGGTACGTCGGCGCCGCGTCGCTGAGCGCGCAAGTAAACGTCACGCGATAGTAATCCCGGACGATGCGCCCGGCCCGCCGGAGCAGCTCCGCGATCGCGTCCAGGCGATCCGCGCGGACGCTCTCCGCATCGAACAGCATGACGAGGTTCTCTCCGCGAATGTCGGCCACCTCGCCGCGCAGCCCTTCCGCTTGCTCCGCCATCATATCCAGCACGATGTTCGAAACGGCAAAATGAAGGAGCCTTACTTCCGCTCCTTCTTTCGCGCCTTCCTTCTTCAGTTGCCTGTCGATCTGGAAGACGACGACGACGACGTCCTTCTCCAGGTTCGCCCTGATGCCTTTCCTGTTCAGTCCCTCCTGCAACTGCCGCCAATCGTCCGGCGAGAACGCCGTGCTGTCCGTCACAAGCTTGCGCAAGTAGTAGGCGATTAAAATCTCTTCGTTCCGTTCCCGTTTCGAATGCTCTCTCGTCAGCTTGTCGACCAGCCGGTCATAGACATGGGACATGTAGCTGATCTCGTCCTTGACGGCCCCATTGTCCGCTTCGCCGCCGGGCATTCGTTTCGCCTGCTTCATTAACACGTCGATCGGCGCGTACAGCTTCCTCGACACGAACAGCGACACGAGCAGCGCCAGCGCCAGACAGACGGCCGCCACCGCGGTGAACACAAGCTTCAGCTCGCGGATCGAAGCCATTACCGCCTCATACGGCTGAATGTCGACGATCACCCAATCGATCGAGGGATTGATCATGTAGTTGACGATCTGCTTTTGGTCCCCGTAGGTATAAGTGAACTGGGACACCGGATCGTGCGAAGCGGCCAGATGCCGGTACACCTCGCCCTTCAGATGGGACAGATCCAGATCCGACCGCTCGGCCGCGCTGTACGCCGCTTGCTTCTGATCGAACAGGACGATCGTGCTCGACCGGTTGGCGGGCAGGTTGTTCATCAATTCGACTTGCTGGAACAGCCATTCCGGCCTGATGTTGACGATGACCGCGCTCTCCGTGCGGGTGTAGGCGTCGAGCGAATCGTACAGATAGAGGGAGAAGACGTCCTGCTGGCGCTCCGGATGCTTCGGATCGGGCGCGAAGCGGTCCGGCATCAGCTGCATCTTGTGAATCGTCCGCTTCCCGTCCAAATATTCGCCGACCATGCCGATCATGCTGCTCTTCTCCGGCACTTCTCCGCTGATGAAATACGTGTCCTGCTTGCTGTTGTAGATGACGATCGAATGGAGGAACGAGTTGTAGCCGATCGTCTTGTTCAGCTTGTTGATCCTCACCCAGTCCTCGTGTTCGTCGGGCTTGCCGCTGTAGAGCAGCTGAGCCATGTCGTTATCGTAGAAGATGGAGATCGCCAAGTTTTTGACCGTTTCATTCATATACGCGATGTTGTAGTTCATCTGCGACAGCACCTTCTGGTTCGCTTCGCGTTGGGAGGCGAGACTGATCTTCTCCGCGTACAGGAACGCCGCCAGCAGCGAGACGATCATGAACGTCACGAGCAGCAGATTAATCGACAGAACGAGGCGAAGCAAATATTTTTTTCCTCTGTATTTCCGCCAATATCGGTTCACCGGAATCACCTCGCGCAGGTAGTAGGTCCGACCGTCCGACGCCGACTTATTCCTCTCCGGACAAGATGCGCTCGATCGTCAGCCGTTCGTCGTCGCCGAAGCGCAAGCCGTTCAGAGCGGCGACGTTCTCCGCCAACTGTTCGACCCGGCTCGCGCCCAGAATGGCCGACGTCACCTTGCCGTCCCGGAACAGCCAGGCCAGCGCCATCTGCGGCAGCGTCTGCCCGCGGCGTTCGGCGATCTCGGCCAGACGCTTCAGCTTGCGGATCGTCGCGTCCGTCACCCAGTTTTTGTCGAAGTGGCCGGTCGGCGAATTCGCCCGGGAATCGTCGGGAAAGCCGCTGACGTATTTGCCGGTCAAGATTCCTTGGGCAAGCGGGCTGAACACAATCGCGCCGACGCCGTTGTCCGCCAGCATCTGCTGCAGCGCGCCTTCGTTGCCCCGGTTCAGCATCGAGTAGTCATGCTGATGGATGAGCATCGGCGTGCCCAGCTCGCGGAGAATCCGGATCGCTTCGGCAGACTGCGCCGTGTCGTGGCTGCAGATGCCGACATAGAGCGCTTTGCCCTGCCGCACGGCGTGGTCGAGCGCCGCCATCGTCTCTTCCAGCGGAACTTCCGGGTCGAGACCGTGCGCGTAGAAGATGTCGACGTAATCGAGGCCCAGTCGCTGCAGGCTCCGGTCGAGCGCGGCGACGAACGTCTTCCTCGAACCTCCGCCTCCGTAAGGGCCTTCGAACATTTGCCCCGACGCCTTCGTCGCGACGACCAGTTCGTCCCGGTACGGGGCCAGGTCTGTCGCCAGCAGCCGGCCGAACATCTCTTCGGCGCTGCCGGGCGGCGGGCCGTATACGTTGGCGAGATCGAAGTGCGTAATGCCGAGGTCGAACGCCCCTCGCACGAGCGCCCGTCCTTTCTCGTAAGCGTCGACGCCGCCGAAGTTGTACCACAGCCCGAGCGAGAACGCCGGGAGCTTCAAGCCGGAAAGGCCGGTTCGATGATAGACCATCCGATCGTAACGATGGGGGTTGGCTTGGTAAGACATGCTGCACCTCTTTCGCTTCAGATAAGGTCGTCCGGTACCGGACGGACCGCCGTGACGCGGCCGCCGGAACGGATCGATTCCGTTGCGGCGATTCCCGCCGCCACGCTCATACGGCCCGACATGGGCGTCGCCACCGGCGTTTTGCCGAGCACGATCGCGTCGATGAAATCTTGGCAGATGACCGGATCCGCTCCGCCGTGCGTCCCTTCCGCCACCTTAATGTCGTAGACGGCGTCGTACATTTCGTGCCATTTGTTCGAGCGCCTCGTTTTCACGTATACCTTGTTGTCCGGTTCCGAGTTTTCCATTCGTCCTTCCGTCCCGATGAAGACGTAGTTCCGGTGATAGTCGGGGGTAAAATGGCACTGCAGGTACGACGCCTTGATGCCGCCGCCCAGTTCCATGATGACGACGTTATTGTCTTCGACGTCGATCTCCCGGCGGAAGGCGCATTGGTCCATATGAGAGAACCTGGCTTCCGTGCACGTCTCCTTATCCGCGCAGGCGGGGCAGGTCAGATCGTCCGGCTTGTCGCCGCCGTAGAAGTCGAGGCTGCCGAACGCGGACACTTTCTTCGCGTATTGACCGGTAATCCAATGGATAATGTCGATGTCGTGCGAGCCTTTTTGCAGCAGCAGCGAAGTGGAATGACGCGAGCTGCCGTGCCAGTCGTGGTAATACCAATCGCCGCCGAAGCCGACGAAGTGGCGCACCCACACCGCCTTGATCTCGCCGATCGCCCCGGATTCGACAATCCCCTTCATCGTGCGGTACATGTTCAGATATCTCATATTGAAGCCGACCATCAGCTGCTTGCCGGATTCCTTCCAGGCTCTCAGAATGTTGTCGCACCCTTCCACCGTAATCGCGAGCGGCTTCTCGCAGAAGACGTGCTTCCCGGCTCGCAGCGCCGCCACCGCGTACGCTTCATGGGTGAAGTCGGGCGAAGTGACGGCGATTGCGTCGATGTCGCCCTGTGCCAGCAGTTCCTCGTAATCCGTCGTCACGAACGCTTCGGGATTCAGCCGGGCTCGGAACGCCTCCAGCTGCTTCGGGTTGACGTCGGCGCCGCCGACGACGATCGAGCGGCCCTCCGGCCGGTGCCAATATTGCGCCAGCTCCCCCCGTCCGCGCACGCCGACGACGCCGATTCGTACCTGATCCATGATGCAGCCTCCTATACAAAGTTGATGCCGGCCGTCGACGGGAACGGAATCGGGAACAGGCGCCGCAGCGCTTCTTCCAGTCTGCGGTCTGCTTCAGGGGGAACGTGTCCTTCGAACGCAAGTTGCAGAAACTGCACGCGGGACATTCGCGCGCTTCGCTCCCCGATGCTCACCGCCACCCGATCCCCGGTCTGTTCGACGCGCATCGATTCGCTCCCGGACAAGCCGCTCGCCTCCCAGTACGGGCGCAGCTGACGGACGAACGCTTCCGCGTCCGTGATGAGCGCCGTTCCTTCGTTATGCACCGGCTCCGGCGGAGATGATAGCGCATTCAAAACCGCGAGCAAGTCGGCCTCCTGCCACGGAACGTTCGCCTGAAGGCCGGCGCCTCCGGAAGTGCGGACGCCTTCGGCGAACAGCGCGGCGACGGCGGCGGCCGATCCGGCCCATTCGACGGCGAGCGATTCCCGGCGGCCAGCTGCTGCGGCGGACTTGTCGTCGGTCCCCAGCACGATATAACCGATAAGCCGATGCGGCGCGACGGCAGCGCTCTCGGCCACCAGCACCTTATTGCGAAGCCCCGCATTGGCGGCCGGCGCTTCCGCTTCGATCAGCGTGGCCAAGTCCCATAGGCTCTGCTCGTACCGCGCCACTCGCGTGCGGGACAAGCGCCGCAGCTCGAACCCGTCTTCGGGCTGCAGCTCGCGAATCGTAACGGCTGATCCAGACGTATCCGCCGCTGCCAATCGGCCGGCTTGAGACATGCCGATGCGATAGCGGTAGAAGACGCCGAATTCCTCGCAGCCTATTCGCCGGTAGAGCGGCCTCCCTCCGGATACGAGCAGCAGTGGAGCGTCTGCGGCGCGCATATGCGCGAGTACCCGTTCCAGAATCATGCTCGCATACCCTCTGCCGCGGTCTTCGCTGCGGGTGCAGACGGCTCCGATCGAGCAGACGCGCAGCTCCGCGGCTCCGATCCGGATGATGTTCGGCACGAGTCCGATGAAAGAGACAAGCCGATCGGCCTCGAATGCGCCGTACGACTGCCGGTAAGCGCCGCTGAACGCCATCGGGTACGTCGCGCCCATCGACTTGCCCCCGCCGTCGCGGAACACTTCATCCGCGAGCTTGACCGCTTCCGGGTATTCCTCCGGACGAATGCGGCGAATGTCTACTGTCATGGCGCACTCCCCCTTCCGCATAGCCGCTCGTAGCTTTCTTGCAAGCGCCGAAGGCGCTTCACGCTATCGGTCAGCCCCCCGTGCCGATTGCGCTCCAGCCAGAGCTGCTCGTGCCTGCGAATGACATACGCGATATCGTCCGACAGCCGCTCCGCCAGTGCGAGAGCATCTGCCTCGGCACCTTCCCTGTGCAGAAGCTTCAGCTTGCCGAGCTCGCAGCCGTGCAGCAGGAACCGGATCGCATGGCGAGTCTCGGCTTCGATTAAACCGGCCAGGTCCCCCTCCATCCGCACGAGCTTCAGCTCATCCTCCAAGTCGAGCAAGCAGCGCTCGATCGCGTCGTAATCCGATAACGAGAACCCTTCCGCGACGCTGTCGTCGTCCAGCTCGGCGAACAGCGTCCTGGCGATGGCCGTGCCGTTGTCCCTGCCGCCTTTCTCCAGCAAATAGTAGTTGCCCAGATTCATAACCAGCTTGCCCATCCGCCCGCTCTTGTCCTGGAACACGTACCGGTCCAGATAACCCGCGACGTCCGCATCGGCGTTCCGTTCGACGCCCCAGCTTAGCGCCGCGCCGTAGACGAACCCAGGGTCGCTGAACAGCGGATATTGCCAGTGACCGTTGTCGCCCCAGTCGGTAATCAGGTAACCGGCGGCGCCGTGCTGCTTGCCACTTGCGGCCGCGTTCAGCAGGTTCGCCTTCATGTTGTCGGTCCGCCCGGTAATCGAGCACCAGCTGCTCGTCCCCGGACAGACGTAGAAGTCGATGCCGACCTCCCTGAAGCGGGCGCCGTCTTCCTTGAACCGGTGATTCGCTTCGTACCCCCATTCCAGGGCGATGACGTCTCGCGGCAGCCGGTCGATCAGCTCCGGACTCTTGATAATGATATCGCCCCAGAACATCATCCGTTTGCCGTGCGCTTTCACGATGTCGTATACGGCCAGCAAGTAATCCAGGTAAACCTGGCCTTTCCCCCTCGCTTCGCACGCTTCCTTGGACTTCCCGCCGCCCAGCTCGGTCTCGTCACAGCCTACGTTAAAAAACGGCGAGGAGAAATACGGGAGCAGATCCGCCGTCATCCGGCCGACGAGCGCAAGCGAGCCGGGATCCGTCGGATCGAGCGTGTCCGCCCGGTGACGGACGCCCGGCTGCCAGTCGAACTCATAGCCTTCCGGACGTTCTGCAAGCGCCTGGAATTCTTTTTTGGCCAGCCAGTCTCCCATATGTCCGAAGCTGTTCTGGTTCGGGACCAGATCGATATGCCGCTGCTTGCAGTAGCGGTCCAGCGACACGATCTCTTCGCCGGTGATCGGCGTTCCGTCGAGCCATACGGCCGGGTAGCTCGGGTAGGCGAACGAGAAACCCTCGATATACAGCTGCAGTTCGTTCATCTTCAGGTCGGCCATCTTGTCGACGAATGCATAGAGCGTCTCCATCGTCGGGATTTTGTTCCGGCTGATGTCCAGCATCACTCCTCGAGCCCGGTAATCCGGCGCGTCCTCGATCGTCAGACAAGGCAGCGTCTTGCCGCATTGGACGAACAGCTGCTTCAGCGTACTGACCGCGTGGAAGGCGCCCGTCCCGCTTCCGTATTCGATGCGGATCCGATCTGCGTCGATGCCGATCCGATACGCCTCGTGCGCGAGTCCGGCCGTCCGTTCGAAACGGATCGTGTCCTTGAGCATGCCGGAATGCTCGACCAGAATCGAGAGCTTCAGATTGCATGCCTCCTGCACGATCTCCTGCAATCTCCCGGCGGTATCGAATAATTCGTCCCTGTCCCGAAGGGTAATCCGGATGCCGTCTCCTTCGGCAAGTGCAAACGTTCCTTCGCCGCGCTCGTATCGCAGCGGATGCGGAAGAATAACCGGTAGGGTCATAGGTCGGGATTGCTCCTTTCTTTTCTCGGACCGACGTCGCTCATGTCGATCGGCCGGAAGCCGAGCCGGAATGCCGGCGAATCGGGAGCGAGCTTCAGCGGATACCGTTCGAAAGGCTCGAATCCGGGGTTCTCGACCAGACTGCTCCAATCGTTGCCCGTCGCCTTTCTCCACGCCTCCAGCATGCCGGCCTCGCCGCCCCTGTCCGGACCGTCGCCGTTGAATATACGGGTTTTCCCGCTTATGTCCCAATAAAGATTGGCGTCGCTGACCAGATGCTTGCCCTTCTCCGCTTCCATCTGGAAGATCGGCTGGCCGTCCGTGACGACGATGTTGCGCATGAACGTGAACGACACGTGCTCCTCCGGACGGGTCAGCGCGATCTGGCCGTCCCGATTCATTGCGAAAATGTTGTTCCGGACGATATTCTCCCTGCCGTAATGCTGATGGAATCCGTGGCTGCTCGTATCCGAGCAAATATTGTTCTCGATCACGATATGAGAGCTGCCCTCATCGGTATAGATCGCCCAGCCTCCGTAATTGCTCTTCTCGATACCGTAGATCAGATTGCCCGTTACGACGGTTCCCGGCTGCACGCCGAGCAAATAGATGCCCCCCATATCGCTCAAGACGCCGTGGCCGAGATCGTAAATATGGTTTTTCTCGAACCGGTTGTCCCGCGAGACGCTGTCCGCGTACCCCCATTCCCAGCCGCAAGAGATGCCCGAATAGTACAAGTCGTGGATGCGGTTATGCGACACTTCGTTGCCATAGGAGTGGGTCAGCACGATGCCGATGCCGCTCAGGAAGACGCGTCCGCCGCCGTGAATGAGGTTGTCGGTGATCCGATGACAGCCGTTGCGGCTTGCCGGTTCGCCTTCCGCATCGGCTCCCCGAACCTTGATGCCGCCCGCGCCCAGATCGTACAATTCGTTGCCGACGATTTGTACGTTCCTGCAGCCGTCGCCGAGCTCGATGCCGTACCAGCCGATATGACGGACGGTGCATCCTTCGATCGCGCAATGCCTGGCGCCCGTCATCTCGATGACGCCCGGCAAGTGAACGGCTCCCTGGGGACCGGCCGCATAAGCTTCCGCAGAATCCATCCACCGGTAATCCTCGTAGCGGTCAACCCACTCCCAATCGGTATGCTGGAAAACAAGGTTGACGAACTTCAACCCTTCCACGCAGGCACCGGCGAGCGGATTACCCCTTAGCTGCAGCAGCTGGCAGGCGACCGGCGCGACGATCTCGCACTCGCCGATCGTCTCCCCCGGCATCGGAACGTAGGTCAGCCGTCCCGTCGCACGGTTCAAGTACCATTCGCCCGGCTCGCTCAGCGCTTCGAATACATTATCCACCGCATACTTCGGGAAGCGGGGAACGAAGTCGTCCTTCAGCACGAAGACGCTCCGGCGCGTAGACGTTATCTGCCGCTTCTCCGGATCGACCGATTGAATCGGCATATGCTCATCGGTCCAGAAATGCGGCACGATCACTTCGATATCCGCCAGCTGAGTCCAGGCGTGAACGCCTTGCAGATCGCCTTCCGCATATTGGAACGTACGGCCTCCCTGGAACAGCTCGTCTTCGAACGTCATGCCCGGCACGTCCTCCATCCAATAATACCCCCGCTTGGGGAGCCGGGGACGCGGCCTGCGCTCCCCGTTCACGAACAATTGCCGGAAGTACCACGATCCGTCGGCCGCCTCCGGCACATCGACCGTCCAGACCGTCAGCGAGCCGAGCCGTTCCTCGCGCCAGCCTTCGATGCGCCTGCCGCCGTCCAGCGCGGCCGTCTCTCCCGGATAGGATGTGTAGGTCACGGGGGCGGAATCTTCCGGTTCGAATACGATCGGCTTCCCGATCCGGTACGTGCCGCCGCGCAGCTCCACGGTCACGGGCGCTGAGATGGCGGCATTTCGCTTGTATTCGCGCACGGCCAGCTTAGCTCGCTCCAGCGAGCGGAACGGACCATCCGTATATCCGGCATTCGGCTGCGCCATCAAGCCGGACCAAGCGTCGGACCCTTCCGTGGATATGTAGAATTTCATGCAATGCCTCCTTCCGTATCGTGATCGCGCCGAGCCGTTCTATCCAAACTTTAACAGATATGAAATCGATATAAACTGCAATCGTTGCACTTTTCTCCATTCTCGACTGCACGATTTATATTTTTATGCACTCGACAGGCATCCACATCACAGGAATTACGAGCGACCCATAAATCATAAGGTCAAACGATCACGATTACGACGCGACCCAGCCTTAGATAGCTCCTATCTTAAGCTGGGTCGTGTGTTGTCTGAGTTTCTTCCATGATTATACATCTGTCAACCAAGGGATGGAAGAACGCATGCACCTGAACGCTGCCCTTCGCATGACTTCGAAATCCGGTCGCCGACTTACTGGACAACCCCTGTCATTGTAATCGAGAATTTTGTCATTCTGAGGTTACGAAACTGCCTTTAACCCAATAACTCCAACGACAATAATGGTAAGACTTATGATACGCCAGACGCTTCTGGATTCATTAAAAAAGATCATATTCACCAGAACGGCAGCCGCTGTTCCCATTCCAATCCAAACCGCATAGGCAATGCTGACTTGAAGATAGTTAAAGGATGCGTAAAGAAGTCCAAACGAGCATCCAAATCCGCCCATGAACATCAGCCTATTCAAAAAGGATTTCCTTTGACTGAATTTTTTTAAACCGATGACACCAATCAATTCGAATAGAGCAGCCATAAATACGAATAGCCAGCCCATATTAACGAACTCCTTTCGCCGGCCCGGATTCTGGTTTATGATCAAATAATTTTAAAGCAATAACCCCGACGACTAACATGCCCATAAACAACCCCTTGGCAACGTTAAATTCAGCATTGAAAATCAGAATGTCCATAAGAGCCGTCCCTACAGTACCGGCTGCTGCAAAGATCGCGTAAACGGTGCCTGTCGGCAATAACTCGCATGCCTTTGAGAGAAACAGAAAATCGGCGAAAATAATGACAGTAATGAGAATCCAGTGCCACCAGGCGGCGGCAACATTAAAGCCAAAGATCCAAAGCAATTCGGTTAGAGAAGTTAAAATGACAAAAATCCAGCCCTTATTCATAGATCATTGTTCCTTTCCGAATGTTCTTAAAAATTATCGCGTCAATAATGAATGATTGTCAGTCATTATAAAAGGTTAAAAAACATACCGGTTTTCCGGTTTTTTTTCACGTTGTTCCCCGTAATGATCTTTGGATGAAATGAAAAACCCGAGACTTATATACATCCAGAAGTTCTTCCTGTTCATGGCCAATATAAAACCGTTCGGCAGCATTTTCAATCATATTGATAAGCAGCCTGGCCGTCCATCTGGCATGAAGATCATGAGCGATCTCTTTGTTGTCGGCTGCTTTCACCAGAATATCCTCAAGCCAATCATAATAAGGCGAATAGATGGCTTCCCATTTTTCCATGGAATGTTCGATCGCTAGACCGGAGTAACAAAGGACAAGAATTTCTTTGTAGGAATCGGTGATGCTGAAGGTTTCATCGATGACAACCTCCAACACTTCCCAAAAGCTTTCTTTATCCTGTGCTTCTTCTTTGATTTTGCCAAAAGTAATGGTCAGAAGATGATCGGCAATCGCAGGAATTAACGCCTTTTTGGAAGGAAAGTACAAATAAAACGTACCTTGGGCAACGCCAGCCTTTTTAACAATATCGGAAACGACCGTATTATCGTAACCTTTTTCCGTTATGACTTCCATAGCTGCCTTTAGGATAAGAGTGTATTTCCCATCAGATAGGTTTGCCAATCGTAATGACCTCCCCGAACGTGAATGACTGTCATTCATTCTAAGAAAGTCCGATATTATTGTCAAGCTGAAATCCCTCCTTATGAATACGGCGGTAACTTCTGCGCTAGATGATGTCGAACGGATCCATGAGCCCTCTGTAGATGTTGTTTCATCGTTTTCAATCATTCAAATTGAATGCTTCCTTATAAAACTCCCTTAACTCAGCTGAATTATCTTTCCATTCAACTGGATGCCCGTTGACGATCTGGCGAAGTGCATCCAGGCATCTGTGCCACCCAGCAGCGGTCATGACAGCCATAGATCGATCATCGAACGTGTGCGTAAAAAGCATCCTGCAACCTTCGCCTTCCAATTGCAATTCAATGTTCAGCAAATCATCATACTCACGGAAAGCAAAGGCTAAAGGCGGTTCAAACTTAATAATGATTCCTTCGTAGGCTGAACCTTCACCATCATCAAAAGCAATCTTACCGCCCCGTTTGAGTTCCATTTCTCCTGTCGCAAACGGGTACCATTGAGAGAAGTAGTCAGGATTCGTAATGTCACGGAAAACACGTTCAGGATGCTGCGTGAAAACACGCTCAAACTTTAATGCATATCGGCCGTCAACTTCATACAAAGTTCCATATTCATTCATCTTTATTCTCTCCTAGTTTCATGTCAAAGCTAATTCTCGATCACTAGACGTAAATATATCTCATACTTGGTTTCTTTAGACAAGACTACTATGAAATACTCACATCCGGTCTTCGTTTCTTAATATTATTTTCCATACTCTTGACTGCCCTTTTTACTGTTGATCTTTGATCGGAAATTAGCACAGCAATGACTTCTTTTTTTAATTGCTCTACATACTTCGTCCCCTCGGCTGATGTAAATATTTTTGCTATGTTCCATCTAACATGTTCATTGTCAATTTTAATCCATGTTTTGATTCGATCAATTACATGAGATGGAAAGTACCTCAGCAAACCGTCTCCTATTGCAAAAGCCCCTAAATTTTTCTTAACATAGGGATCTGGGTCAAACAATAGAGGTTCAATTAAATCCAGTAATTGTTCCGCTTTATTATCCTCCTTCGATTTCCCTGAATACTTTACAGCCACCGCTACTGCTCTACGGACATTTGGAGATGGGCTTGCCGTCCAGTCTAACAAAATAGAATAAAACTGATCGAAGTAATTATTCAAAACAATACTACATGCACTGGCAACCCATTCCCGCACTTCCCAATTTGTACTGTCGGCTAAACTATAGAGTACTTCGGTAACTTCTTTAGGATTAATATGATAATTCTGAGCAATTAATATAGCCCCTAGCTCTTCCCCCACAACACTAGAAGAGTTAGCTAAACCTATTCCGGTTTTATATAAATCAATTGGTAAACCTTTATACTTTGTTTGAAGCATCTTTAATGCTTTATTCTTGATTACTTGAGTAGGGGTGCTTCCATGGCTTGTGGATAGCCCTTCTAATATATTCAACATAGCTTGAATATCTGGAGAATCTAATGATTTTAAAAATCTTTCTTCCCAGGTCAATATGGATACCTCCGAATAAAAGATTTTGCATGACTTTCTCTTAACGTTCATGTGTTCACGACGTCCCACCACTTAAGGCCCATAAAGGAGCCGGCCCTTCCGATATTGTCTCTCTTATTCACGAACCCAAGAACCTTAAGCTCCACAGGGGCGACCGCGACGTGGTTTGGTTCGTAGGTGTGTCCGCCTGATCCAAATTCCTCGAAATGCCTCGGGCGGACCGAGCAGCCTTCAGGCTGCGATGCGTGAATTGCGATGTTATTAGGAAGTCATCGCCTAAAATTCTTTGTTTTTAAATGTTCTATATCTGCAAATTGTTCAATTATAAAACTCTGTTTATCAAACCTCAGTTTTGTAATTGAACATTCCGGAATCAGATTACTCTGTTCAGCAATAAATCGGGGATGAAGATTATTAAGAACATTCTCTGGAAACGTATTCACTAAATAATCAGTAATTAACCCTCCGTGAGTTACAATTAATATATTCGTGTTTGAAGTAAGATTCTTAACTAATTCGTTTAGTAACGAAGACATTCTTTCACATGCTTGACGAGCTGAATCACCAAAAGGTGGGATGTAGTCAGGATCTTTAGTACATTTATCCCACATCTCTACGAATTCTTGAAATGTTTGACCAGGTAAATCCCCCCAATTAGCTCTTTCACGTAAACGATTATCAATTTTTATTGAAAGATTATGCACACTTGCAGTATATTCTGCGGTTTCCTGGGCTCTTCTAAGTGGACTAGACAAAATCATGGATAAAGAGATTCTACTAAAGTATTGAGAAGTTAATTTAGCTTGTAAAATACCATCACTAGTTAGTGGCACATCACCGATGGCTCTTTCTTTTATTGCATGCCTTACAATATACAAATTTATGCTCACGAATTTTCCTCCTCCTTTATTAAGGCCGCGATGCGGTTAGGTGGTGCGGATGTGTCCGGCTGATCCCGCTTCCCTGAAATGCCCCTCTGGATCACTTCTAACTCCTGCCGGACCGAGGGCCGAATGGCTCGATGCTTGAATATGGTGTTATGTGGAGTCTCTGCCTTCTTTGACTATGCTTTCAAATTCTCTTTAGTTACTTGGTATCTTAAGGACATAATGAAGTAAATTATTATCTTCCTGATCTTGATTTTGTCTAGTAAATCCTGACTGTTCCAAACACTTAATGCTAGGATGGTTATCTGAATCAACCCATGCCTCGAAGTATTCTATATACGACAGTTCTTTCAAATTTATCATTTCTTTCAACATTCTTATACAATAACCCTGTTTTCTCTTACTTGGATTAATGATATAGGAGATAGCAGCTCTCCTATAACTAATAAGTTCCACACAGAGTTCACCGATTAGCTCACCATCTTCGTTTACAATCCAGATAAAATAATCCAGTCTACTCTTCACATATGAATAAAATTTGTCAATATCCTCAATTGCAATTCTCTTTTTTGTTTCCTCATCCTCATGCCAAATCTTAATGTGGTTTATTAATTCTTGAGTAGTATGTTTAAAATTGAGTTCCATGAAAATCACACCTTTGATTATCATCTAGCTCTTGCCGTTATTCATCTTACGTCTCTCGTATTCACGACGCGTTCCAGCCTTAAATAGCTCTTATCCTAGGCCGGGTCGTGTGTTGACTGAGCTCCTTCCATGATTATACATCTAACAACCAATGGCGTCACCCCGCAGCGGGAATCAGTTGTTATACGAGCCGGAAGGAGGTGAATCCAGCCCTCTGAATTGCCGACAAACCCTTATGTATCAAGGAATTCAAGATTTGTAGAAAAGTCCCAACCGACTGCAAATATCCTGGTTTTTCGTGAAAGTTATATGAAACCGTATATCCCATTGTTATACGAATCCCTGCCTCCTACTTCGTATATCCGCTTTAGTTCGCATAACTTCATAAGGAGTGAAATTAAAAATGACGATCATTCTAATTACAGTAGCAGCAATTATCTTGCAAATCTATTTGTGTAGACGGGAAAACAAACGGCTTGGCTTAATATTGCCTGCCATCAGCCTGCTAATATCCATTATCTTTACTTTGCTTTTGTACAGTGTGCCCGATGGATCAACTGCTTCCATTGTTATGCAGCTTGTTTCCATATTTTTAATATCCAATATTCCAACCCTTATTTTACTTGCCATCTACATCGCTTGTCGCATAACCCACAAAAGGAAAAAGCAGATAGACATCATGAGAATTCAGGACTTGGAATAGCTTATGCCAAAAAAAAGGATGCCCCCAGGTCGTCTCGGACCTTGAGGGACATCCCATTTCACTGGAGGAAGCGCGCGCACCCCCTTTCGCTATCCTTTAAGACATCGCCAGCTCTCTTCGCAGAAATCGCCCGGTATGGGAGGCGGCGACCGCGGCAACCGCTTCCGGCGTGCCCTCTGCTACGATTTGGCCTCCCTCCTCTCCGCCTTCGGGACCGATATCGACGATCCAGTCGCATTCGCGAATGACGTCGAGGTTATGCTCAACGACGATGACGGTATTGCCCGCATCGACGAGCTTGTTCAGCAGCAGCACCAATTGGCGCGTGTCGCGGGGGTGCAGTCCGGTCGACGGCTCGTCCAGCAGGTAGAGCGTGTGGCGTTTCGTTTTCCCGCTTAACTCCTTCGCAAGCTGGATTCGTTGACCTTCTCCTCCCGACAGCGTCGGAATCGACTGCCCCCAATACAAGTAGCCAAGTCCGACCTCGTTCAGCAGCGCGATCTGCCTGTCCATCTTGCCCAGCCCGTCGAGAAGCGGCAGGCTCTCTTGAACGGTCATATCGAGAATGTCGGATATCGTCTTCCCCTTGTAAGCGACGCGAAGCACTTCTTCCTTGAACCGTTTGCCCCGGCAGACCGGGCACCGCACTTCGAGACCCGGCAGGAAAAACATATCCATCGGCACGACCCCGAGCCCTTGGCAATGCTCGCAGCGTCCGCCGGGCGTGTTGAACGAGAAATGCTTCGAGGTCAGCCCGGCTCGCTTCGCCTCAGGCAGTCCCGCATACAGGTTGCGAATGGCGGTGAATACGTCGGTGTACGTCGCGACGTTGGAACGGCTCATTCTCCCGATCGGCGACTGGTCGACCGTGACGATGTTGTCGATATTGCCGAAGCCGGCTATGCTCTCGCAGCCGCTTCGCTTCTGATCGTCCTGACCTCCCGCGGCCAACAAATCGAACAGCAGCGTCGATTTGCCGGAGCCGGATACGCCGGTCAACGCGATGAGACAGCCGAGCGGGAACGAGACGTCGATATGCTTCAAGTTGCGGTGGCGCGCGTCCCGGATCGTCAGCCGCTGTCCGTTGCCCGGTCGCCTGTACCGAGGATGGCTCGCCTGGGCGGATTCCCGCAAAAATGCGCCGGTCACCGATCGTTCGTCCTTCATTAAATCTTCAAGGGTTCCTTCTCCGACGACGCGTCCGCCGAAGCTTCCCGCTCCGGGACCCATGTCGATTACATGGTCGGCCGCGCGCATCATCTCGACGTCGTGCTCGATGACGAGCACCGTATTGCCCAGATCCCGCAGCTGCTTCAATACCTCGATCAAGCCCGCCGTATCCCGGGGATGAAGCCCCGCGGTCGGCTCGTCGAGAATATAGAGCACGCCGGTAAGCCCGGAGCCGAGAATAGAGGCGAGCCGAAGACGCTGGGCTTCTCCGCCGGAGAGCGTCACCGACTGGCGATTCAGCGAAAGGTAGCTCAGCCCGACGTCCACGATCCGTTTCATCCGAACCGTCAAGTCGTGCAGCAGCGTCTCGACCTGCTCCTTCTCGTCCGCCCTCAGCTCGCCCATCAACCGCTCCAGCCAGTCGTGCGCGTCCTGCAGCGATCTCCCGGACAAATCGGTAATCGACATGCCTCCTACCGTCACTTGACGGATTTCTTCTTTCAGTCTGGCGCCCCGGCACGATTCGCAGGTCGTCTCTTGAAATAACGCCGCTTCTCCCGATTCTCCGCCCTTTTCCTTGTACCTTCGCCAAATTCCCGTAACGACGCCTTCGAATTTGCCTCCGTTCACCGATTTGGGCGGCTTGACATCCGGAAAATGCTTGCCGAACGCCTCGCTCTCGACGCCGTAGTACAACAAATCGCGTTCGACCTCGCCGTATGCCTTGAGCGGCTTGTTCGGATCGAATTCAAAGCCGTAATGCTTCGCCGCGGCTTGCAGTACAGGTGCCTGATATTGGTTAACCATCGCATACCAGAAGGTGACGCATCCTTCCATCAAGCTCTTCTCTTCGTCGAATACGGCTTCGACATTGAGACTGACGGTGTGGCCGAGACCGCCGCACGTATCGCACGCGCCATCGGGCGTGTTGTACGAGAAATGCCTGCGCGTCCATCGCGTCATCCCTTGACGGCAATGAGGGCAGCGCACGGCAGATCCCCCCGAATCCTCTTCGTCGCCATGCGCGGCGTCCTCCCCGGTGAGCGGTCCGGGCACGAAACGGGTTCCGCAATGCGGGCAAGGCCGCTCGCCCAGCTTCTCGTAGATCACCCTCAAATACGTGTGGATGTCGGTGATGGTGCCGACCGTGGATCTCGGATTGCGGTTCGTGACGTGCTGTCCGACGCTGATCGAAGGGGAAAGGCCGACGATCGCGTCGACCTTCGGCTTCGGCAATGCCTCCGACGTCATCCCCATCGACTCCATATATTGCCGCTGGCACTCGCGCTGCAGCGTGTCCATGGCAAGCGTCGACTTTCCCGAACCGGAAGGTCCGGTCAGGACGACGAGCTTATGCTTGGGGATGCGAAGGGCAATGTTCTGCAAATTGTTTTCCCGGGCGCCCCGGATTTCGATATAATCGTTCAATGGTTGCCTCCTTGAAATGGGTTTTATTGGGCGGTCTTCCGCCGGTACAGATGGAAGGCGAGCGGTGCGAATACGACGCCGATCAAGAGCATTCCCGCTAGCGCCGCGAAAAGGTCTTGAAACGATGCGGCGCCGTGCATGAGTCCCCGGGCGGCTGCGGATGCGAGGCTGATCGGATTGTACGCGACGATTCGTCCGAGCCACTCCGGCATCGTCGACGTATCGGCGAACACGTTGCTCGTGAACATGAGCGGATACAGCACGATGTAGGTCATGCTCGTGATCGATTCGGTTTTCCTGGCGACGATGCCGATGCAGGCGAAGATCCAGCTGACGCTGAACGCGTACAGCATAACGAACAGCATCGCCAGCAACGAGCCGAGCCATCCCGCTTCCGGCCGAAAGCCGAGCAAGAGGCCGATGGCGATCGTCGTCGCCAGCGCCGCCGCATAGGACAGCAGATTGGTCAGCATCGAACCGATGATCGCGGCGGGCTGCCAGAACGGCAGCGTGCGAAACCGGTTGAATACGCCGCGTTCCATATCGGTCTTGATCGTAATGCCGATATAGACCGTCATCGTCGTCACCGTGTAGACGAGCATGCCCGGCAGCAGGAACTGCAAGTAATTGCCGGTCGAACCGGAGATCGCGCCCCCGAACATGAAAGTGAAGATCAGCAAAAAGATGACCGGAAAGATCACCACGTCGATCGCCAGGTACGGAAGCTGATTGACCGTACTGCGCATAGACCGCCACGTAAACGTCCGAACGGCTTGGAGCGCGCTCGGCCTGTCCGGACGATTGCCCATTGACAGCGCCTGCAACAGCTTCGAATTCGCGCCGGTATTCATCGCTCGATCTCCCCCTCGTTTCCTTCTTCTGCCGGATGGCCGGTCAAGGCCAGGAAAACTTCGTCCAGGCTCGGCTGACCCAGCGAGAATTGAACCGTCTGAATACCGGCCCGGTTCAGTCCGGTCAACGCGTTCGCCGCCAGCTCCGGGTCCGAGATCGAAACCGATAAGGCAGCCGGATCCGAATGCAGACGAACGGCGCCGGCAACCGTACGATGAAGCACTTGTTCCGCCTCTGCGCGCTGATCGGGACGTGCGAGCCGGATGTGAATCGTGCCCGAGCCGACCGATGCCTTCAGTTCGCCCGCGGTCCCTTCGGCGATGACCGTTCCCCCGTCGACGACGGCGAGACGATCGGCCAATTGATCCGCTTCTTCCAGATACTGCGTCGTGAGCAGGACGGTCGTTCCCCGCGACGCCAACGTTCGGACGATGTCCCATACGCCGTTCCGGCTTCGAGGATCGAGGCCCGTCGTCGGTTCGTCCAGGAACAGCAGATCGGGCGTCGTCAGCATGGCCGAAGCGATATCCAATCTTCTTCGCATGCCTCCGGAATATCGGCCTGCAGGCCGATCGCCCGCTTCCGTCAAGTCGAAGGCGTCCAGCAGCTCGGACGCTCTTGCTCTGGCTTGTTTAACGGAATAACCCGATAATCGTCCGAACAGCATGAGATTGTCGCGTCCGCTTAGTCCTTCGTCTACGGATGCGAATTGACCGGTCAAGCCGACGCGGCTGCGGACCGTGTCCGCGTCTCCGACAACGTCGAGCCCGAACACTCGAGCGCAGCCCGAATCGGGACGCAGCAAAGTGGACAAGATGTTGACCAGCGTCGTCTTGCCTGCTCCGTTAGGCCCCAGCATCGCATAGACGGCCCCTCGTTCGACTTGCAGATCGATTCCTTTCAGCACGTCCACCTTTCCGAACGATTTTTTCAAACCTTTCACTTCAATGGCATAACCGGCTTGTGGCATTGCCCCACCTCCAATTGAGATAACTCCATCTTATTACATTGATGCAAATGAGAAGGTTGGGGAATATGCGGCCTTGAATTTCAACATTCTATAGTCTCAAGGTTTCCACGTGCAGTTTAAAGAATCTTCTCAAAGTTTCCGACTTCGTCTACAATAGGCTAGCGTGATCTTATCCTTTTATCGCGGAGGTGTCCCGTCTGGCCCTGAGACCGATCGATATCGCCAAGAAACTGAACATCAGCACGAGCGCTTTAAGACACTACGAAGACTGGGGAATCATCCCGCCCGTGGAGCGAGGCGCGAACGGTTATCGGATCTATACCGAGCGCCATGTCGCGTATTTCGAATGCATTCGGGCGATGAGTCCAGGCTTCGGCATGGACTTAACGAGCAACGTGCTGCGCAAGATCATCAACGACGAAATCGACGAAGCGTTATGGACGGTCAACGAAGCGCAGGCTTCGCTCCAGAAGGATAAGCTTATGGCCGAGAAAACGATCAGCGTCTTGGACACGAAGCAATTGGAAAACTTGGACGCCAGGGGAAGGCGGAGATGGATGTCGATCGGAGAAGTATCGAGGGAGACGTCGATTCCGACGTCCGCGATTCGACATTGGGAGAAAATGGGACTGATTACGGTTCGGCGTAACGCGGACAACGGATACCGGACGTTCAGTCCAACGCAAATCCGGCAAATTCTGATCATCAGAACGTTAAGATCGGCGATCTGGTCGTTGGATATTATTAAAAAAGTCATCGAGGAGCTGGACCATAACAATCTTGAGCAGGCGCGCCGGGTCGCCAAGAATTCGCTGTCGTATCTCAACGGGATCAACCGGCTGCGTATGCGCGGGGTTGGCTATCTCTATCGTCTGATCGAGCTTTCGGAGAAATCGTAGCAGGGATGCTCCCTCAGATTTCTTGGAGGATGGTTTCGATTGTTGCCAATACTTCATCCGATAACTCATTAAAGGTAACATTATCTCCGCGAATAATCTGTGTAATTTCCGAAGAGAAAATCAACTCCTCATGGTAATAAGCATCGATCGTTCGATTTAATTGTTGTCTCGTCAGTTCTTCCAATCGATTATCATCCTTAAAAACGATATAGAACCCGCGGCTTCCTTTCTCATGTATAAGGGAAATCACTTTCATCGTGGTCAGATCCCGATTCGTTAAGATCGTCTCGCCCTGATCGTCATTGAAAAACAAAAACGGCTCCTTGTTTCCGTTCTGGCAGCCCAACATGAGCAGCGCGCAGATAAGGAGAAGAAACGCAACCTTCAACGATGTCTTCAATCTGCTGCCTCCTCGAGTTCGATCATAGGTTACTCCTCTTGGCCATCTTCTCGTCGCCGAGCCTATTTCTTTTGTCGATGTTCCCCATCTAGACGCTCCTTTCCGAAAGAGTTTGTTGCTTACATCATCAACAATCTGTCGATGCCGATCCCGCTAATCAAACAGCGTTCTTTTTTGTTACCGAGCATTTTCTGCGTCCAGTCGACGAATCCGACATCTCCGATTTCAATCTTTTCGTACCCGGCGGTCGTTCACTCGCCTCTCGTCCTTTCCACTCGAAACCTGCTCACATCATAATCTCTGGCGTAAGGGAAACCAGGCGACAATGGCTCAAGCCCGATCAGAACCGTATCGGGGGCAAGCCGCATCGCGTTCGACGAGTCATCATCCGGCTGGTTGTCCTGCTCCTCATCGCGCCAGGCGGCAATGATCAGCAGTCCGCGCCCTCTCGGGTCCGCTGCAACGGCGGCGAGCAGCTCCCGCATGGCTGCATCCGCCCGATGAATATCGTCGAAGAATAGAATCAGGGGCTGCTTGCCGCTGCAGCAAATGCGGATCAGTTGGAGAAAAGCAGCCTTGAACTGCCGCGCCCCCTCAGCTTCGGATAAGGCCGTGCCGACCGCAGACGTCCGGGCTTGGCCAAGGAGCACGCGCAGCTCCGGAATACGCTGCAGCAGCCAGGAGCTGCCTGCCCCTAGCGTCCTTCGCAGCTTGCGCCTCCATCGGTTCAGCTGCCGCTCGCTTTCTCCAAGCATTCGCTGAACCAACTGCCGGAGCGCCCGCACGAGCGGCTCATACGGTTCATCCGACCGATGCGGGCCGAACCCGCTGGAGATGAATGCGCCTTCCCCGCGGATGAGATGCCCGAAGCGGCGGACAAGCGCCGTCTTGCCTATCGCTCTCTTATTCACCAGTTCCCCCTGAACCATAAGAAAAACGCCTTCGGCATTCTATTGCTGAAGAAGCTTACGGAGATCGGCGTATAATTGTATTTCGTACAACTAGTGTGAGGCCTATCCTCTTGCCCTTTCGCCCCGAACTGTTCGGACAGAGAATCCGCTAATTGTGAACAAAACCGGTTTTTTTGCATCTGTGCGGACACAGTTTCCCAGAAGGAATTGCAGCTGTTCGGAGTACCTCACCAGACTTATTCAACCATTCAAGTTTTTTTATGATTTTGCCCGGTTTTTCGGGGATTTCAATTGGTTTTGTCATAGTGAAGACTTATCTGAGAAAAGAAGTCCGCCGTATTCATATCCAGTCCCCTTCATTTTATATTCTATAATCTCTTTCATAGGACCACTTCCTTACTTAATTAAAGCTTGGATTGTGCTAATCTGCTTTGGTAGACAGGAGCTCCAGCAGTAATTGTTTCTACCCCAACCCGCAATGATCCATCATGGGAAAATCCGCTTTTTGGTATCACTAAGCCGTATACTTCCTTGTTGGAATCCTTCGAGCGAATAGGCATTGCTTCGGTGAGTTTGTCTTTGCTTGATGGTCCATCGTATCCGTAAACTGAGAGAGCGAGTCTGTTCGTTCTATATCCTTGAGGATTCTTATTAACTGTTAGCTCGGAATCAAGTACCAAGATATAGACTTCCAGGTTGTCTGTGAATGGTACTTCTTCCCCACCATAGGGCCAGAACAATTTATCTTTAGCAGGAAGCAACTTGCGGTTTGGATCTTTAGGGTCGTTCCAATCAATTGCGATCAAGCTATTTACACGACCTTGAACAGAGCCATTCGGTGCTGAAACAGTTAGATTTGATTCTTTCCAGGAACGAATGCCAAAGTTGTTATTAGTGTTTTTCGGACCATTAAAGATTTCTTCTGCAACTGAAAAGATATTGGTTTTGTGCCAGTACAATTCAGCAGCCGCGACAGCATACTTATCGGCCTCTAGTGTCTTACCATCTTTCACTGACAAAACACGTTCAATAACAGTAATTGCCTGAGCGCGAGTTGTCGTCCCCTCTGGGGAAATAACGCCAGGAGCGGTGCCGGAGATAATTCCATTCTTTGTAGCCATGTACATCCACTGCTTATCTTCAACACCTGTGATTCCGAGTGCTCGAACCGCGACTTTGGACATTTCCTCACGGGTCATCGGCTTTGTCCAATCCGCATCATTAAAGTCTCCGGATTTATAGATACCTGCTGTTTCGGCAGCTGTTACATACGGCGTATACCAACTTCCTGAGGCTGATCCGACCTTCAGCTCCAAAGCAGATACTGTCATTTTAACGAATTCTGCTCGAGTTACGTTGTTGTTAGGGAGGAAGTTACCGTCTGGAAAACCATCGACGTATCCCCGCTTTATGGCTTGAATGATACTGGATTCTGCCCAGTGCCCCGTGATGTCTTTGAACTTCTGCACGACCTTATCGATCGCCCCTTTTACCGCATCATTACCTGTTTCGGTTGTGTTCTTGATATCGTCGGAGAGTGCAGCCTTTGCGGATTGTGGCCCAATAGACGCTTGAGCCGATATGAGAGTTAATACGGCCATACCTACCAATAATGCTTTTTTCATATTTTTTCCTCCTAAAGATGATTTTTTTTATCATAACCAATTCAACTAAGGAGCGCGAATTTTGCACCCCCTAAATATATATCGGCTATTTAAGAAACATCCTCTATCAATAAGCAAGCTCATCTTCTTCTCCATTCCATTTCAACGCCCCCATTAGCATAACCACAAATTCTGCGCGCGTCACCGTCCGATTCGGCCGGAAGGAGCCGTCAGGATAGCCGGCAACATTTCCTTTTTCCACGGCCTGCCGTATGCCGGCTTCCGCCCAATGACCGGCGATATCGTTCAGACGAACATCAGGCTGCGGGTTTTGTTGCTCTTCTTCCGTTTCCTCTATCGGCCGATTTGCCGCAATTGCGGCAAATCGGCCGATCGTACCGCTAATGACGCCTTCGTCCCGATTAACGGTAATGTTGTTCATCTCTGTCCAATCCGATGTTTCATCGTTGAACCCATACAAACCGAGATGATATCGCTCCTGTTCGATCGTCCCGTTATGAAGAAACAAGCTTACGGTGATCTGTTTCAGAAGCTCCGATTCCCGATCCGTCACAAGCCGAATGGCCCGGCTGACCAGCCTCTCCCGATTCCCCCAGGCTACAACGGTGCCGTCCGTTTTCAAAGCGAGGGAGTGGGCGTCGCCTGCCGCAATTGCGGTTACTCCGCTTTACGCGGCGACGGGAACGCTGGTTTTTCCGCCGGAACTGCTTCCCCAAGCGATGACGCCGCCGTCTTTTAAAGCCAGCGAATGCTCCCTGCCTGCCGCGATAGCGGTAACCCCGGATTGCGCCTCTGCCGGAACGATCGTTTGCCCCGAATCGTTCCATCCCCACGCGAGTACGCTTCCATCGGCCTTCAGAGCCAGAGATTGAGCCTCCCCGGCAGCAATGGCGATGACGCCGTGTTCCGCTTGGGGAGGCACGATCGATTGCCCGGACACGTTGGCTCCCCAAGCGATGACTCTGCCGTTGTTCAGTAAGATCCCTTCGAGCAAGCGAATCGCCCGATCATCATGCTTGCCGGCCAAATAATAGTCCAGCGCCTCTTCCTTCCAGCCTTCCTGTTCGCACCACCTGCCGGCGGCTTCAAGCAGTTTGGAGGCCCGCTCCGGCTCCAGCCGTTCCAGCCGTTGACGCAAAAACTCCGCGAACAAATGGCCGAAACGAAACCATTCCTTCCGCGGATCCAACGCCATGATAAAAAGCTGTCCACGCTCCAACTGCTCCAGAATTGCCCCGCTGGCCGCATTCCCGCTCACTGCCTCGCACAACGACGCATTCATTCGCTTCAGGATGGAACAGTCCAGTAGAAATCGTTGGATTGGCTCGCTTTGCGGGCCAAACACTTCCTCCAGGATATATTGCTCCAGCAGATGGGAACCGCCGGAGAACGGACGAATCGGCGGAGCGGCGGCCGGCGGTTCTAGCCGCACGTGCAGCGCAGCCAGCTTCATCGTCGCCTCCCAACCCTCCGTGCGCCGAACCCATCGGTCCTTCTCTTCCCGAGACAATTGAATCTCCATAACTGTCGAAAAGAAATCGCCGCTCTCCCGCGCGGTGAACCGGAGTTCCTCGGCGCCGATCCGTTCGACCGTTCCGCAGTCGGGCAGGCAAGGTATGGCAGGCCACGTCCTGCCGGAGAGAATGAGACGCACACGGTTGGGCAAATGTTCAAGGAAATAAGCGAAGGAGGTTAACAGCGCGGAATCCGTGATCGCGTGGAAATCGTCCAGTACGAATACGAGCGGGCGTTGCAACTGCCGAAGCTCGCTTAGCAGCGGTGATAATACCGCTTCCGGCCGGGAAGGATGAAGCCGAATGGGCCGGACGATGTCGCCGGCTCTTTCCTTAAAGCCTGGATGAACGAAATCGATCGCGCGAATCGTATGATGCCAGAACCGCGCGATATCGTTATCCGATCGGTCGACGGAAAACCAGGCCGGCTGCTCCGCGGCTTGTTCCGCCCACTGCTGCAACAAGACGGACTTGCCGAAGCCGGCGGGAGCGCATAGCAAAACGGCCTTGTTCCGAAGGCCTTCTTGGATCCGATCGATGTCAAGCATCGAGCAGCCATACGGGGAACGGTGAGTTTGGCGGCTACTACCGGTGTTTGTGCTAAAGCATTGTCGCATGTTCTTCTCTCATCATTCGCTCTTTCTCCCCTGATTTGAAAGGAACGCCAGTGGCGCTCGGCCGCTGAGGAGTTGCTTTTTGGAGGGACTTCAGGCGCCGAGTTTCTTGTATTTACGAAGCTTCGACGAGTTGTTTCAATATTTTATTCTCGACTGCAAGGCCAAAAACGGCTTTGAAGCCTTTGTCTTTCATTAATGCGATTATATATGAAGTCAGGAGCTTCTGAATTAACTTACATAAGTACCCTTCCTTCATGTATTAATTATCATAATTATGATATAATTAATACCAACAAAACAATTGAGGTGATGATCATGCCTACGATTCGTCCTATCTCTGATTTAAGAAACAACTTCAATTTGATTTCCGAAATTGCACATCAAGATGGAGAACCAATTTTTATCACAAAAAACGGGGTAAGCGATCTTGTCGTGATGAGTCATGCAACATATGAAAAGCAAATGGCGTTAATTGAACTGTACCAGAAGCTCGCTGTAGCTGAAAAACAAAGTAACGAGGGTGCTCCAAGAAAGAGCCATGAAGAAGTAATGGAAAATCTGCGGAGACAAATCCATGGAAAAGAAATATAAAATCGAATACCTGCCAATTGCTGAAGAAGACTTATCCAATATCATCCATTATATCATGCTTGACAATCCGGATGCGGCTTTATCGATGGCAAACAAGTTAGATCAATCTATCTCTGTATTAGAGATGTTTCCAAATAGCGGTGCTATTCCGAATGATATCAGACTGCAAACCTTGAATTACAGAATGTTAGTTGTTGATCCGTATTTAGTTTTTTATGTAGTTTTGAATGATACTGTGGAAATCCGCAGAATTCTTCACGGAAAGCGAAAATACAACTTCCTGTTTTAGCTTCTTGTTAGAATCCCCCATTTTCACAACGTCCCACCAGTGGTGCGGATGTGTCTGGCTGAATCTCCCCCTCTGTTACTGCCAATTGTAACATCGAGTCTACTTCATACTTCTGCCGGACCGAGTGGCCAACGCCCCTATGCGTAAATACGGTGTTATGATCATATGATCGTCGATAATGCGATGTTTGTTCTGCGCAACGTAGATCAAGCTGTGCGTACATGCCTTATTGATCAACCTTGCAGCACCGCTTGAGAAGCGATAAATGTCGTCGATCGCGCCCTCTGAAAAGATATCATGATCAGCACCGGCGTATGCCATGTGACGTTGAATATAGGCTCCGGTCTGTTCTCGATCAAAGTGCGGCAGCTTGCATTGCAGGTCAATTCGCTGCCTTATCGCCGCATATGCCTGTAGCCCGAGGCGATCCCATAGCTCACTCTGCCCAACCAGAATGAGCGCCATTGGGCTTTGCGCGTCCATCTTGAAGTTGAGCAGGAAACGGACTTCCTCGAGCATCTCCCGATCCAGTAAATGCGCTTCGTCCACGACGACAACTGGCTGCAGTCGATGAATGCCTCGCATGAGCTCAATCTCGCGGTGCAACTGACGTTTGGCATCACCGCGGTAGAACTTCGACTCGCAGCCCAACTGCTCAAGCAGTCCTTTGTAGAAATGCCGCGGCGTGAGCTTCGAGTCCGATAGATAGAGCACCTTGTACGTCGCGCTGTCCAGCCGATCTGCGAAACGACGGATGGTTGTCGTCTTGCCTGTTCCACAATCGCCGGTGACGACGGCGAACCACTGCCGCTGTGCGGCGTAGGTCAACCGCCCAAGCGTCTCTTCCAGAATCACCGATTCGTACAATTCGCCTGTCGGCATGTCTCTAGAGAGGGCGAACGATTTAATCCATAGAACGTCTCAAACATGGCCGCCCTCCCTGCTTACCTGGCGATAGGCGACGGCCTGCGCCTGCTGTGCCCTGCGCGAAGCGCTTTGTTCCTCAGCTGCCGCGAGCAACCGCGATTCATCTGCCGGTGCTTTGCCGAGATGCTCCGGCAACGGCGGGCGTTTGCCTGCTCTTTCACCAATGATGAGCTCACGAACGCGCCATGGCGCATGTCCCTCATACTCAATGGTAAGCTCGACGATGTCTACGGGGTCGTAGACGACGCCGACCGTGCGGCCGATGAATGCCAGGCCCACTTCGTACTTGCGATCCATGAAGCTGATGCAGCCGGACTTGTCCACCTTGCGCGTCTCGCAGTGAACGAAGGCCGTGGCCAAATCGTTCGGATCTACGAAGCGGAGTGCCTTCTTGTCGCTGCGATAGGCGGTTTCCGGACTACAGCGATCCGCCAGTGCCGAGTGTGCTTTGATCTGATAACATTCAGAGAGCCACACCTCGAATAATTCATTCAGCCGCTCGACCGTCTTTGGTTTCTCGAGCGCAGCTTCGCTTAAGAAGGAATCCACTACACGATTAAATCGCTCGATCTTCCCGGTTGCCTCTGGCGAGTAGGGCTTGGCGAACAGGAGGCGAATACCAAGCTTGGAACAGGCCCTCGTCATCCATTTCGTACGGTATTGCTTGCCGTTGTCGAAGTACACCGACTCTGGCAAGCCGAACTTCTGAATAGCCCGGCGAAAGCAATCCTCGACGATGGTCTGATCCATGACGGGGTAGAACGCGCCATGCAGCACATACCTTGTTGCGTCGTCGATGAACGTCACCAGGAACACTTGCTTCATGGCGCCGCCGGGACCGATGGGCAAGTACGGCCCATACTTGATGTCCGAATGCCACAGGCGATTACGATGTCGTTGCTGGAAGCGTCTAGCGGCAACGCCCGATTCCGCGTACATGCGCATATGGCGCGTACTGTAGCCGCGGGCGGAAAGACGCTCTTGCAGTGTACTGCGCTTGATATTTCTCCGCGCTGAATGCGGCCTTCCCATTCGAGAATCCGGATAAGCTGTGCGACGCTACGTCCCGGCACTTCTCGGCGAAGTAGGATGGCCTGCTCCAGCACTTCTTCTCAACCAGCGCATAGTCTGACACAATGACCATGTTGTTAGGGGGGATGCTTCCGTACACTTGTTCCAGCAAGTGTATATCTAAGGGAGGCCTCCTTTTCCTTTTCTATTTTTAAGATGGAGCGCCGTAATCCTTTATAAGGAATAACGAAGGAACCCACAATAATTAATGAATTGAGAATTACAATCGCAGGGATCGCTAAAATTCTTCCTAACGTATTAGATATGATTTTATTTTCTTCATTGAGACATCCCCACGGAACCTCTTCTTCGAATTACCTAAGAATGTACTTTTCGTTCTTCATGATTTCCTCAATAATTTCTGGTATTTGTTCTTCTTTAAATAGATGTGTGTAAAGCTTGTATCTGTCCATTAATTCTACTTCGTTCTCAAACTCTGCTAACAAAATCAAACTTCGCTCTCCCATCCGAACTTCTTCTGGTCTTAATTGATCCCTGAACATTATTGTTTCTTTATCTGCCAACAATACGACATATACAATTCTGATATTTCGATCCATCAATTCCTGTGATAGCCGCTGCACTTCTTTGGGAAACGCCACATAGTCGATCACTACATCATATTCATAGTCTAACAAATTCTTTGTTATGCACAGAATATTCTTCCATGTCAAGTCTAATGTATCTTTGTCAAGCCAAGGTTTCCCTCGTCCATTAACTGGAATATGACTTACATCATCTCCTGATATATAAGCACTTCTACTCAATTCGTTGACCAGTCTTTGAGATGTTGTAGATTTCCCAACACCGGCAGGTCCTGAGATTATGTATACTGTATTTTTCATATTGGTCCTCTTGATTTGGATTTAGTCCTCGATTAGCATAATTTTGGCATGCAATTATTTTTTTCAAGCACATTAATATTAGTCATAATTCCATACAAGCTGCCCCCTTCTAATCTTTGCTGCATATATTATTTGTCCGGTATTTAGAGTATTTAAGTCCATGTTCAAATTCCTTGTCTCTGTCCCTGGTGTCTGGTATATCAAAAAAGATTGTCTCTATTCTCGAATGAACGCAACCCCTTATATGAGCGACTAGGTTTGTAATACTATTACTTTCAAGATCAGGCGTCCATGTTAGATCTTCTTCTGACAATTGGGCAATCGCTTGAAGAGTCCATTTCCTTTCGGAGTTAAACTTAGTCAACATACTCTCGATTACTTCATTTGCAATATCCATGGGCAAACCTCCTGCTAGCGATTAGATAACAATTATTTGTGGCAATTCAATTTCTGCCATAAGCAGTTCAAATATAAAATGGAGCGGAGGCCAGCTCGCTCCCCGATATGTCCCCACATTGGCGTTTCTACTCCGGAGTATACCTCCCTTTGCACGGGCCCAGCATTGAGCTTACTCATGCCCTTCTGCTGCATTGATTCCACCCGTTGATAAGCAGTTTGGCAGCAGCGGCTGAACGCTTGGAAATCTGTTCCTTTGACAAATTCAGCTGAGAAAAATAACCTTCATAGAACATATCCGCAAATCCCTGAACGAGAGCGAGCAGCGCTTCCATAAGCTCGAGCAGTTCATTCCAAGTCGCATTCGGAACGGCTTCCTGCATTAATGTAAAAAGAAAATGGATCATCTCGCGACTTCGTTCATGGAATGCGGCTAGCTGGGACTCTCTGGCTGCAGCAAACAAATGAAAACTGACATTATGTTCAAGTGCATACTGCACATAGGCGCCAGCAACAGAAGCCACACGCTCAATTCGATCATCACCTGCTTCGGTTGCTGCAGACCGCATTCTCGATGTGAGCTCCGTAAGAAAAACGATCCCCGTTTCCGCAAGCAAACTTTCTCGATTAGGGAAATGACGATAGGGAGCACTGATCGCAACTCCTGCTTTTTTGGCGACCTTGGCCACTGAAAAACCTTGAATGCCATGTTCTGAGATCATTTCAAGCGAGGTTCGAATTAGCGTTTCTTTTAAGTTTCCATGATGATAATTTCGCTTGTCATTCTGCATGTTTACATCCCCTTTTTCATCATTGTATCACAACATCGATAAATGTGATAGACATATCACATTGGCCGTGTTATTATGTGATAGGTATATCACATCAACAAAGAAGGAGTTGTTTGAATTGACCGTTACATTGATTACAGGTGGAAACAAAGGTCTGGGCTTCGAAACGGCACGACGATTGATCGCATATGGTCACATTGTGTATCTTGGTGCTCGCAGTGTAGAACGCGGCAAAGAATCGGCTGACAAGCTTGGCGCCAAGTTTGTACGGCTTGATGTGACCGATCATGCATCCATACATGAAGCAGTTGCCGAAATGAAGCAAAATGAAGGGCATTTGGATGTCCTTATCAATAATGCGGGAATAACAAGGGGACTCCTGGGCACTCATGATGTGGCCGCAGATGACTTCCGTACCGTTTATGACACCAATGTCTTCGGTATTGTTCGTGTGACACAAGCCTTTCTTCCTCTGCTGCACAAATCGAAGATGCCTGTTATCGTCAATGTCAGCAGTGGATTAGGTTCCTTTGCTCGCGTGACGAATCCTGAAAAGATTGAGTCCCGAGTAAACGATTTGATTTACTCGTCATCCAAAGCGGCCGTCACGATGCTGACTGTGCAATATGCCAAGGCTTTGCCCGAATTCCGTATTAATGCCGCAGATCCCGGCCCGACAGCAACCGACCTTAATGGACATCGCGGCTACCAAACCGTCAGTGAGGGTACAGATGTGATTGTGAAGCTTGCAACTCTTGACGACAATGGACCTACGGGTACTTTTATGGATCGGAATGGAATAGTTCCTTGGTAAATAATCAACCTATATGTATAGAAAAGGTACCCTGTATTTTCGTATTAGGAGAGGAGACTATGATGTGAGTAGCTTTATTGCGGCAATGCTCCTGATGCTCTTTAACCCGGCGTTCGGCAGAAAGCCGGACAGAAAAACGCAAGCACGCATAAAAGGATCTGTTCATTACAAAAATAACAAGTTTGTCAATGCTATCCCTACTTCAACCAGAATGTCTATGCACAACCAATTATCTGTACTTTGGGATTTTGCTCGCGGGAAGCCTGCCGATGGCAGGCCTTCCACGCCAATTGAGCTGGTTATGACGGATATCGGGAATACGAAACCATTGTCTGATTTCAATCAGGCGATCTGGTTCGGTCATTCAAGCGTACTCATTGATTTAGACGGCGAGCGATTACTATTCGACCCGATGTTTGGACGGTCTCCATTCCCTTTTCCCAAGCTGGGAAGCAAACGATTTAACGACAACCTGCCGATAGATGTCAAAAATATGCCTGCCATTGATGCCGTATTTCTTTCCCATGATCACTATGATCACCTGGATTATTATTCAATAAAACATTTAAAAGATAAGGTTGGTCATTTTTTTGTCCCGCTGGGAGTTGCGGGCCATCTTGAACGCTGGGGGGTCCCCCGCTCCAATATCACCCAGATGGACTGGTGGGATGAACTAGAGTGGGAAGGGTTGAAGATCGCCTGCACGCCTGCGCGTCACGTGTCGGGGCGGAGCTTCTTGCATAAAAATCGAACTTTGTGGTGTTCATGGTCAATCATCGGCTTATCGGGAAGCGTGTTTTTTAGCGGAGACAGCGGGTATGGCCCTCACTTTCGTCAAATCGGGGAAAAATACGGACCCTTTCAACTTACTCTTTTGGAGTGTGGACAATATGACGAACGTTGGCCGGACCTCCATATGTTTCCGGAAGAATCGGTACAAGCCCATATGGACTTAAGAGGTGAATTCATGCTTCCGATTCATTGGGCTGCCTTTCAATTAGCCCCCCACGGGTGGCTTGATCCAATCCATCGTGTCATGATAGCGGCAAAAAAACAATCGATCAAAATGACAGTTCCACGTATGGGGGAAACTGTATCGCTACAAGGAGACAACTATCCCGTTAATGAATGGTGGAGTAAATAAATATCGTATCACGGCTTAAAACGGACTGGAAAAAGGTGAATGACTCATTTCAACAATCATACCGAGCCTACTTACTCTTGGTAATCTGAGCTTAGGTATCATTTCAATCCTGCTTGAACAATAATACTGACATGGCTACCTTCTAGTTTTTGTTGCGATATTACTTGATGGCGCAGATGGATGGGTAGCCCGTAAAAGACGAAGGTGCACCGTCATCGGCTCGCCGTTATGCGCGCCGATCCGCACGGTCACTTCACGCCCGGCCCACTCCGGCGACGAGGAGCAGGAATGTTTGGATGGCGACGCTTTTCCTGTAGGTTACTTAATGGATACGACGACTTTTCCTTTAGCTCTTCCTCTGTCAAGGTATGCCAAGGCCTGCGGTGCTTCTGCAAATGCAAACACCTGGTCAATCACAGGAATAATACGTCTCTTTTCTAACAACTCCCTAACCTCCCTCAGTTGCGCTCCGCTGGGCTTCATAAACAAGAAACGATAGCTCACCTGAGTCTTTTTCTCGAGTGCTGTAAGCTTTCGGCTGACAATCGATAATAGCATGGTCTTCAACCATCCCAATCCTGCTTCTTTGCCAAATTGGGCATTCGGCAGTCCGGAAACAGACACAATTTTGCCTCCTGGCTTCAATATTTGAAATGATTTTTTCAATACATCTCCACCTAAAGTATCCAAAACGGCATCATATCCCTCGAGCAGTTGTTCGAATGGGTCTTTCCTGTAATTGATGATTTGATCGGCACCCAATAATTTAACCAAGCCATAGCCTTGATCGCTAACTGTTGTCGCTACATATGCCCCCATGGATTTGGCCAACTGAATTGCAAACGTCCCTACACCTCCGGAACCGGCATGAATGAGGATCTTTTGCTCTTTTTGCAGGTTGAAAATGTCGTGCAAGGCTTGATAAGCGGTCAGTCCAACCAGTGGAATGGATGCAGCCTCTTCAAAGCTAAGGTTCGTCGGTTTCAATGAAATATCATCCTGATGAACAGCTATATATTCCGCTAAAGTTCCGATCCTGCTTTTCCGCGGTCTTCCGTATACTTCATCACCAGGTTTAAATTGCTCAACCTTGTCTCCAACCTCGACAACAACACCGGAAAAATCATTGCCCAGGATTAAGGGCATCTCATAGTGTAATAGAAACTTCAATTTTCCCGCTTTTATTTTACTGTCAATGGGATTGAGGCTTGCGGCGCGTATGTTCACCAGCACATCGTAATCGCCGACAACGGGCATCGGACGTTCTTTCAACAATAAGGGGACATGTTCTCCGTACTTCTCAATGACCATAGCTTTCATTGGTATCGCTCCATTCCGTTCTTTAGTTCAAACTTATAAACCAATATGCCAAAAAAAAATTATTCCTCTACACATGGGTTATCAAGATTTGCTACAATGGGCTTCAATTGCCGCAATTAATAATTTGAGTTGCTCGAGCGGTTTACGGATCGTTAGCACATAATGATTCTCCACATTCTTTTTTATATAATCAACAAAGCCTGCTTGCCTTAACACCTTCAAGTGATGAGAAATCGCAGGTCTGGACAATTGGATATGTTCTGCTATCGTATTCACGTTAAGTCCAGACTTGTGTTGGGCCAGCAACAGGATAATGGCATGACGTTTTTCGTCCTTCAACGCATCGAGTAGAGGAATATAATTTTTGAATTGTTCAACCATTTGCTCAAACTCTTGGCTCATTGATGTTATCTCCATCGTTAAGTTTGTTTGTTTAATCATTTGAACATAATATTTTAGTGATGTCAAACTAGGATTAAACCCAGCAAACAATTGAAAAGGGACTGGAACCTTGACCAGTTAAAATATGCCATCATTTATTTTTTGCATGGGTCGTGATCGCTCGCATAGCCTCAAAAGCAGCATTTTCAACCCTCTCATATTCATCGATATATACCCCATTTCGTTAAATTACAAAGGGAAGCTGATGAATCAACTTCCCTCGTCATATGGAATTCTTCTCTTAGAAGTTCTCCACTATTTGATGCTTTTTTTGAATTTCCTCTTCTTTAAACTGCTTACAAATTCTTTTCCTGCTGTCATGGAATAAGATCGCTCGTCATCGCGTAGGTGAGCTGTAACGTAAAGTACTGTTGCCATATTGAAGAAGCCCCCCCTTTCCACTATGTGGCGCCTGCCGATTTATTTGCAGGACAAAACGTCCACGACTTGACGGGTAGCGACGTTAAGCCGATTATAGAGGTTGGCCGTGGCAATCCCGGTCATAAGCGTAGCCAGTGCCGTCTCATCATAGTGAAGGGCTGCTTCCTTATACACTTCGTCAGGTACGGGATCGATCTGATCATGCAGCCGAGTCATCGACTCGCTGAGTGCCAGAGCCGCACGTTCCGCGTCTGTAAAATTTGTTGTCTCACGCCAAGCAGATACGGCTAAAATTCGCTCAATCGATTCACCTGCTGCCATCGCGTTGCGGGAATGAAGGTCCACGCAGACACTATCTCTGTTAATTTGGCTGGCACGAAGGTAGGCAAGGAAGAGGATGCGGGCCGGCATCCCGTTGTTCTCGGCTGAAGCAAACAAGGCCTTGCCCAGCGCCTGAAGGGCTTGACCCGCTTCAGGCAAAATAATTACCGGATTTCTTGTTCTGGATTGCATCGGAAACACTCCTTTTTTGATGTTATCGAGGCCTTTGACTCTCGGCTTCACATTATCTTGACGTGCCGTACGATGAGAGTGTGACCGGCACGATATTTTGCTTTTTTGTCACGTTAGTTGAATGTGATTCGTCAAAAGGGTAAGAAGCACCTTTCATGTTCAAATAGAAACACGATGATGGAGGATTCATTCGTATGGAAGAACAATTCGAGTCGTACCGAAATCATCTGCTGGCTATAGCCTACCGCATGCTCGGATCATTGGCAGAAGCGGAGGATGCCGTGCAAGAAACGTGGTTGCGTCTTCACCGCTCAGATCGAAGCAAGATTGAGAATTTAGGGGGATGGTTAACCACAGTGATATCGCGGATTTGTCTTGACATGCTGCGTTCGAGGAAAGCAAGACGCGAGGAATGCATGGATGACCCTTTACCAGAAAATCTGGCTAGAGACCGTTACAATCCTGAACAAGAAGCACTGCTGGCCGACTCCGTCGGACTTGCACTGCTAGTTGTGTTAGATAGGCTTAAACCGGCAGAACGGATGGCTTTTGTTTTGCATGATATCTTTGCCATGCCATTCAGCGAGATTGCACCTATCGTGGGAAAATCCGAACTCGCCACTAGAAAACTTGCAAGCCGTGCGCGCCAAAAGGTGAGAGGAAATGAGATCGATTCCCAAACCGATGTGAATCAACAGCGGAAGCTTGTTGACGCTTTCTTGGCTGCAGCTTACGCCGGGAATTTCGATTCTCTGGTAGCGATGCTGGATCCGGATGTCGTGCTTCGAGACGATCGAGAAGCGGGCGTACGAGCCGAGACCAAGGGCGCAGCCTCCTTGGCCAAGAAGGTATCGGGACACGCCAAAGCTGCGCAAGCAGCCCTTGTGAATGGACGCATCGGGGCGATTGCAGCTCCAAGCGGGAGGTTAATGTACGTGATCCAATTTACAATAAAAGACGAGAAAATCACCGAAGTCGATTTGATCTCAAGCTCTGCTCGCCTCGAGCAACTTAACTTAACGATTTTGAGTGATTATACCCCAATACCATGACAAATGCGTAATTCCTAACGCAGTGTGGAAACAGGCGAACCCGCATACCGGATTCGCCTGCTTCTTTTTGGGGCATGCCTGCGTTAAATCGGCATAAGTGCAACAGTATCTTTCTGTTGCAATTTGACAATCATTTCAGTCCAAGATATCGGCTTGTTCGACAGGACAGCATAATATCTTTTTAAAAAGTTTACAATAAGCTCCGTTGGTAGTTCATTCCTGTAATTGTTTATCGGAAGGAAACAAAGGTCGAGTCCAGTCACAGCTTCTCCATCGTTGTTCCATGAAGGGTGAACATACCGAAAATCGAGACGTTTGTACCCAAGGTGCGATAAAACCTCACGGCGAACATACGGATCCATAGGTTTCACCCCGCCAAATTCATAGTGCTCGACCTGGTATGGGTCATAAATTTCGGCAAACATACCGTACAACTGTTTTCCATTGTCCTCTGCCAGCGTGATCAAGTCCTCTAAACGCCTCTCGGCTAGGAACCGGCCAATCCCCAGTCCCGGACGGCCAATGATTGTAAAGTCAGTCATCGCAACATTAAAATCTTCATAATAACGATATTCCGTTGCACCGTATACATTTCCTTCGTGAACAGCTACAAACACACGGATTCCAGGATCCTCCAGAGGCTCTTTCCAGAGGCTGAACTCTAATACTTCTTCGGGTGGGAACACCTCTTGCATGAGCTGATGCATTTGTTTAAATAAAGGATCGTCAATGCTCGTAATTCTGCGATATTCCATTCTCATATTCTCCTTAGTATGTTTTTTCACGCTGTCACCGACCCGGCGATTTCGCCTTCAACCTCGACACATAGGCTCCTTCGGGGAATCGCAGATGGAAGCGAATTAAGCCGGGAAAGTCCTTTTCGAACAACATGAGTTCCCCCCGATAATGTGCATGTTCCTCTGCTTTCATATTGTATCGCTCATACTCTGATTTTCATTTTATTCGTCTATTCCTTTCAATATGGTTATGTTGCAGGGCGCTTGCCGATAAAAAGGGAACTTCATCAATATGATTATGTTAAAATTAAGTTCTTCAAACAAGTACATACCTAAAAGTGCCATAGTATCCCCGAAGAAACTAATGCCTAATGACGAACCCTCGATCTCGGCAAACCAGTATCCTCCAAGTAACTACCTCACGGCAAAGTACCTACTTCCTAAAAAGAAATTGCGGCTCTACAATAGGCTGTGTTGAACAACAATAATCATTCTGAAGGAGAGATCATCATTTGTAACTTCAATTGGCGCTGAATCTTGACATGCCAACCTGGAATAAGCCGATCACAAGCCATTTACCCGAAGGGCCTCTCTTGGTGAGGACTTTCATTCATACATTTAGCTACGGGAGGTTGGAACCTATGGATTCGGCAACATTCATACTTTTCGGGGCAACCGGAGACTTGGCGAAAAGAAAGCTGTTTCCAGCCTTGTTCAGCTTATATAGCAAACGGAGGCTGCCGGACGCATTCTCCGTCATCGCCTTGGGACGGAAGGGCTTTACGGCTTTGGATTTTCAAGATTACGTCGCACGAGCGCTTCATACCTACGCCAAGCAAACGGATGAAGCCCCGGGGACTTTGTCTTCTTTCCTTGCCTGCTTCCGCTATTATTCATTGGATGTAACGGATACGGCAGGATATGAGGGCCTGCTGCGGCTCATTCAGGAGAGGGAACGGGAGCTCGATATACCGGAGAACCGGCTGTTTTATTTGTCGGTTGCCCCGGAATTTTTTCACGACATCGCTTATCGGATCAAAGAGAGCGGGCTCGGCGATACGAAAGGATGGAAGCGGCTGGTCATTGAGAAGCCGTTCGGCCATGATTTACAGTCTGCTATAGAGCTGCACGAGAAAATGAGCGGCTCGTTCGAAGAGCACGAAATTTATCGAATCGATCATTATTTGGGCAAGCCGATGGTGCAAAAACTTCATTCCGTGATCGCGAGCCATCCGCAAATAGACGCATTATGGAATAGGAACCGGATCTCGAATGTTCAGATCACCGCAAGCGAAATCGTAGGCGTCGAGGGACGTGGAGACTACTATGAAGGGGCCGGGGCGATTCGGGACATGTTCCAAAATCATATGCTGCAGCTTCTGATGATGATTGCCATGCGTTTTCCGGCAGGCAGATCCGCTGACGAGACGATCGCCCGGAAATGCGAAGTACTTCAAGCGCTGCGGCCTATATCGAAAGCGGAAGCGGCATTGCATATCGTTCGCGGCCAATATACCGCCGGCACGTACGAGAACATAACCTTCGCCCCGTACCGCGATGAACCGCGTGTGCAAACCGATTCCATGACGGATACGTTTGTGGCTGCCCGTCTATGGATCGATAACGAGCAATGGAGCAACATCCCTTTTTACATCCGAACGGGAAAACGAATGAAAGAAAAGCTGACGGCCATTACGGTTGAATTCGAACCGAAACAAGGAGAATGCGGTGACGGCGGTTCGAGCGCGGCGCCCGATCGGCTTGAGATCCGAATCAATCCGGATGAACGCGTTTTTCTTCATTACAAGGATCGAGTTATCGAACAGAAAGCAGATGCAGTTGCCAGGAGCGACGGGGCGCTGTCCGATGCTTACGAACGGCTCCTTCTGGATGCGTTACGCGGTGATGCCACATACTTTACGCATTGGGAAGAGGTCGAGCTTTCATGGAAGTGGGTCCAGCCTGTACTTGAGGCCTTTGCAGAAAATAGGCTGCCGCTTCATACGTATCCGGCTGGAACGAGCGGTCCCGCTGCCGCAAATACATTGACGGGCAAACAAGGCCATGCCTGGTGGCTGTATGAGGAGATGGCCCCCCGAAAGATCGAAGAGTTGATTTGATAGACAGGAGAATGATCGCACAGTGAGAATCGGAATGGTTGGCTTAGGAAAAATGGGCATGAATCTGACCCTCAATTTGCTCACTCACGGGCATGAAGTTGTGGCCTATGATGTACATCCGGAAGCGGTGACGGAAGCAGAAAGCCGCGGAGCAATAGGCGTATGCGCGCTGGAAGAATTGGTCGGCTTGCTGGAGAAACCGAGAATGGTTTGGCTTATGATTCCCCACAGCTTTGTAGAAGATGTGCTGATCGCCTTAAAGCCTCTTCTGGAGGCGGGTGATATCGTAATCGAAGCAGGCAATTCCCATTACAAGGATTCCATCGCCCGTTACAACCTGTTTAAAGAATGCGGTATCCACTTCATGGATGCGGGTACTTCCGGAGGAATGGAGGGGGCCAGATCCGGGGCCTGCTATATGGTTGGCGGAGATGAAGAAGCTTGGCGGATCGTGGAACCGATATTCCGCGATACCGCTGTAGAGGACGGCTATTTATATGCGGGGAACGCAGGAAGCGGGCATTACCTTAAGATGGTGCACAACGGAATCGAATACGGCATGATGGCTGCAATCGGCGAAGGGTTCGAAATATTGGAAAAGAGCGGCTACGACTTCGATTACGAACGAGTGGCAAAATTGTGGAATCACGGTTCTGTCATTCGTTCCTGGCTCATGGAGCTGATGGAACGCGCTTTTTCGAAGGATGCAAGACTGGATGAAATCAAGGGGGTCATGCACTCCTCCGGCGAAGGGAAGTGGACGGCGGAGGAAGCTATGGAGCTTCAGACAGCCGCCCCGGTCATCACGCTCTCTTTATTGATGCGCTACCGATCCTTGAATGACGATACATTTGCAGGCAAAGTCGTAGCTGCACTTCGGGGCGAATTCGGCGGGCATGCTGTGGAAAAAAGCAGTTGACGCGTTCAAATCGTGCATAAACTCGCTCGTCAATTCTCTTGGTTTCCAAACAGATAGTATATCCTTTTATTTATTGTAGTTACTTGTGGTATACTTCCGGGAGGAGGGATGAAGATGGCGAACGAGGTAAAGGATCGCATCGACTTGATGACAATTAACTGCGAGAAGGAATTGACGCTGGCCGTGATCGGAGGCAAATGGAAATTAATCATTTTGTGGCATCTCGGTTTGGAAGGAACGAAACGGTTTAGCGAGCTGAAAAAGCTGATCCCCCACATTACGCAAAAAATGTTGACCAATCAGCTGCGCGAATTGGAAGAAGATCAGTTGATCCTCCGTAAAGTGTATCCCGTGGTCCCGCCCCGGGTAGAATATTCTTTAACGGAATACGGTGAAAGCCTCATGCCTGTACTGAAAATGATGTACAATTGGGGAAAAAATTATGGGCAACAAGTCGTATGGAAAGATGGACAAACTCGTCAGGAGACCGCGTTATAACCCTCGATAAAAATCCTCACGAAGAACAGCTCCGTTCTTCTGTGAGGATTTTCTGTTTCGTTGAACCGCGTCCTCGAATCACTTCTGCCGGTCCAAGGGTGCTTAGCGTGATTTCGCGATCATGTCTGCCAACAGCTCTACTTGTTTCTCAATAGCAATCGGGTCATCAAAGTATAATGTGTTATAATCAATCGAATATACGCGGCCATTCTTGACGGCATCCAGATTGCTCCAGATGGAACTCGATTCAAGCTCCTTCAGGATGGTTGATGTACCATCGGGATCATAACTCGTCAGAATAATATGGTCTCCAGCAAATTCCGGAATATTCTCGAATGAGATTTCACGATACCATTCATCGGAGTTTCGAAACAATTCGTCTACTTTCGGATTTGGCTTTACTCCTAAAGATTCATACAGGGCATATCCGCCCATATTGACAAAACCATAAACGCGTAAAGTATTTTTCCATATACTAAAAATCGTGAAGGTTTCACCGGCATCAATTACACTTGAAATCTTCTGACGAGCTTCAGCGACATTATTGTCGAACTGAGTGTTCCATTGCTCAGCCTCTGCCTCCCGGCCAAGAATGTCCCCAAATATACGCACCGAATCCTTCGGACCTCCACTTAATTCTAGTGGAACGGTCGGCGCTATTTTCGAATAATCCTCATATTTATCCGCGCCCCAAGAAATTATCAAATCAGGCCCGAGGTCAATGATTTTCTCCAACGATTGTCCGATGCTCTCCGTACCTGCTTGCTCGATAAACGGATGGTTTTTCCATACATAATCATCTGTCCCTATAGGCTTTAGTCCGAGTGCAACAAGTTGACCGTAATACCAATCCGTCACTACACGTTCTGCTTTGACCGGAATAGCACTGTCGCCAGCTATATGCGCATATGATCGCGTAGACTCTTCAACTTGATCAACAAGTTGATCATTTGAAGGACTTTCTGTCGATATCGGTGTAGATGCCTCCGTTGGTTTGTCAGCAACATTCGAATTGCTGCATGCCGCCACACACATAAGCATGATCGCTGCTATGAAACACATCAGTATGTTCTTCACTCTACCCATTGCTAACTTTCCTCCTGTATAATGATTATCATTATCAATCTTAGCAAGGTTGACTAACCGTGTACATGTCAGATTGAGCCATAATCATTTGGATAATTGGGCAGGAGTAATCGGATAACATCATCTAATTGCGCATCGATTGCAGCAGGTCCATAACCGTACCACTTGGTCATGTCCACTTCGTATACACATTGTCGCTGCACAGCCGTCCTAGCCAGCCATTCAGGGTGCTTTAATGTTGCTTCTGCTCGCAGTCTTGCGGCATGATTGTTTTCTACTGACAGGAAATAATGATCTGCATCGTAGGAAGACAATTGATGTTCAGAAAACTCAGGATGCTCTAACCTGTTGCTGCGCATAGCTAGCACACTCTTCGGAGGTGTTAGTTGCAAATTATCGTAAAGTAGATCCGCCCCCATATAGCCATACGCATAAATAAGCGTGCGATCACTGCGTATATTGATAATAGCTGCAGTCATTTGCTGTCCCCACGTACGATAAAGAGATTCCCGCACCCGCCCTACTCGATCATTAAAGTTATTGATCCAGTTGCGCGCAGTTTGCTCCATGCCAAGCAGCTCAGCGATGATCTCAAATTGCTGCTGCCATTTCATATCCCGCCATGGGATCTGAATAACTGGGGCGATATGGCGGTAAGGCTCCAGCGCATGCTGTTCTTCAGAGTCCATTAGTGGATGCAGAATAAGATCCGGCTTGACTTCTTGAAGTATACGGAGCCGCTCCTGATGCTGTGTCTGCCAATAAAGAGGCTGGAATACACCGGTATGCAACGGCAGCTTGAATCGATCATTCAACCAAGTATCGGTAATTGCTGCTTTTGGGAGAACGCCTAGCGATAATAAATCCACTGTATATGCATGTTCCAAGGATGCTACGCTCTTAGGTTTCTGTAAATATACGGTAGGTGGCATGCCCGTGTCCTTCTTGAACTTTCGGCTCAAATAGTATTCATCATTATATCCGACTTGACGAGCTAATTCCCTCAATGGCTTCTTAGATTGCAACAAAAAGGTCTTCACCTTGTCTATGCGCAGCCGATCAAGGTACTCGGTTAATGTAAAACCCGTGCGTTCTTTAAAAACCTGTGTGAATCGCCTTAAACTCAAGCCAGACATGGATACGACTTCTTCTCTCCGGATTTTTCGATTGTAATGCTTATTCAAATGAGCAATCACTACATCTATACCGTCGAGTGACTTAGTCAACTTAATTGCGTAAGGCTGCTCAAGTGTCCACCATGCATTGGATAGTAAGGTAAGAAACTTCGCTTGTGTGGATAATCGCCGTGATATTCCATTATATAGCTGAGATGAAAATGCATCATGTAATTCCAACATTTGATAAAGCAAGGATGAGTCACGCAGATTAACCAGACACGAAGTAGATAGATGCCCTTCCAACCTCTCCCCGCCAATCCATTCGTATTCGCACGCATATACTCGCAACTGCTCGGTTGAAGAGGACTGATTCTCGGCAGACTGACTGAGGCGCAGCGTTGTGTTGGGCGGTAAAGATATACAACAAAAACCTGATATCGTATGAGTACTGGAATCAATCTCTAGCGTGGCGGCCTGTACGTGAACAATTAACACACTGTAAGTTGATCGGCGATATGTAAAGCTTTCAGTCATCATTCCAGTTGAGGGTATACATATATCGTGTAGAACAGGAACAGAGGAACGCTGCATATGATGTCAACTCCCTTAGCTAACTTTCCCACTCTTATATAAGCGCAGTACAGCGCAAGCGCCTGGGTTCGTATATCTTGGCTGATAAAATCAAAGTTATGCGGCGTTTTTTTTCAGGGTCAAAAGATGGTTCGCACAATATGATGTTAGGCGAAGTTACTGACATCTTTGAATGACTTAATTCCTTATATTCTTTCTAGAATAAACACACTAACTTGTAATTTATCTTCTTTTAATTCAATCGGATGACTTGACTCCGAAGCCTCACCTATAAAGTTTATATAATTAAATCCATCTTGACTTTGTAGAGTATATTTCCCTGTGATATTTTCAAACTTAACTGTTCCATCGGATAAGAATTCCACATTCATTCCTTCATTGAAATGTTGCTGAACTCGCATTGCTTCCAAGACATGTATTCGTCCATATTTGGTCGTAAACTTATTTGTGTTCACTTGATCATTCGTCACAATCCATTTCCCTATAATCTCTTTTTGTTCTATTGGTTTTTCACCATTACTGCATGCTGTAAACAAAAAAAGAAAAGCAATCATGATCATCTGAAAGTACTTCATTGTTTTTCTCCTTTTTATCTCAGTAATTTCTGATAACGTTTATGTATTCCCGAACCCGAGAACCTTAAGCCCCAACGGGACGGCCGCGACGCGGTTAGAGTCGCAGGGTTGTCCGCCTGCATCCTCTTCCTCAAAATGCCTCTCGGCGACCGAGCAGCCGCAAGGCTGCGATGCGTGAATGCATTGAATAGAGTTCCTTCGGATTTTTCTATTTCCTTAATCATTGATCTCCCTCTGGGCATCATGATTCTCCAAAGTTTATATTTGTATTTCAGCTAACGTTGCTCGCATTCCCGAACACCAGTAAGGAGTTGTCGCAGCATCCGCTCCCTCGAACCCACGTCTGCGACCGAGGGCGTCAGCCCGATGCGTGAACACATTGTTATCCGATGGACTTGCCATCTTTGAATATGCTCTGAATACAATTATCTTTTATTCTTCTTTTCTATTGGAAAATATAAACATAAATTTCCATTAATTTCTATGGGGGTATAATATTCATGTACTGCCCCAACAAGTGTATAGTTATTTTCTGGTAGATATTCATGAATCATATATCTGAATTTTTCTTGATATGTTGTTTGATTGCACTTTATTACTGCGTATTTAAATGATGGAATTACCCATTTTGTCCAACCAATTGGAGCAACAGAATGATCGAATACTTCACAACCTGCTAAATATAGACCTTGCTCTGCCCAAGGCTTAAAACTTTCAGACACATCACTCATGGCTCCCCAAAAGCCAACTGGATTTCCTGAACTATCTGTTTTTTCTAAATTGCGAATTTCATCAAACTTACTATTCGCTTCTTGCCAAAGCGCTGGAATCCACTTATGGCCTTCGGCTGATAAACCTTGTCCGACCTTCCCGATAACTGTGAAGGACACCTTCTCCTCAATGTGTACGGACATTTCACAGGCTCCTTTTGTCTTATTTTGCAAGTCTTTCGGTTAACGCTCTTGTATTCGCGACTTCCATTCGCCTTAGATAGCTCTTATCTTAGGGGAATGAATGTATCTGCCTGGCCTCCCTTCTTCGAAATCACTTCGGGCAGATCAAGGGCCGAATGGCCCGCAGCGCGAATAGGGTGTTACCTGATGCCGGACACCTCAAAGCAATACTTCCAAATAATTATTTAAATAATTCTATGCCTCCGATCTTTTGAAACCGTCTTGTCTCTTTAACTTCTTCTATATATCCAATAATTTCTAGGTTGAAGTTTTCAGTATCTAATTTCTGGTTTTCTTCATAATTTTCAATTGGCGCAAAAGCACTTAAGAAAATCTCTTCATCGGGTTCAATTTGTAATCTATTATTTTTAGCTTCAATTTTGAATTCGTTTCCTTTAGATCCAGCTGACGTTTTTATTGGATAACTTATGTATACATTGTTTTGAGCAATTGTGAATTTGGATAAGTTCTTTAATTTCATTGAATATGTTATTCCATTAGGCATTTTAGATTTTTCAATAATTTCAATTTTGATTAAGTCAAGGTCTGTTGGTTCGACCTGAGGTTCAGAATTACATCCTGTTAGTAGAATTATTAATATAAGAGAGACAAGTATTAAACTTAAAAGTGATCGACTCATTTCTATTCATTCTCCTTTCTTCAGTACTTGTCCGGTTTCAGATAACGTTCCTCGCATTCACGAACCCCGTAAGAGGTTGCCCGCAGCTCCCACTTCCCTGAAATCCCTTCTGCGGTCCGAGGGCGTCAGCGCAATGCGTAAATGCGGTGTTATACGATGTTTGGAGTGCTACGATAAAAATGCAGTCGAAAAACACCCTCATATGAAATAAAATGAAAGCTAACGAGGGGACGGGAGACAATGAAACGGTACGACAAAGCATTCAAAGAAGAAGCAGTCAGATTAAG
>NZ_JBHSEP010000020.1:0-125154 GCF_042654645.1 Cohnella hongkongensis
CTTAATCTGACTGCTTCTTCTTTGAATGCTTTGTCGTACCGTTTCATTGTCTCCCGTCCCCTCGTTAGCTTTCATTTTATTTCATATGAGGGTGTTTTTCGACTGCATTTTTATCGTAGCACTCCAGTGCTTTCTTTGTCTGAATCCTGCGAATGAGTCAATCCTCGTAAGTTCGGGTTAGGCTAGGTCTGGCATCAAAACCGGCAACATTAGTCGGCTGCCGGGCTTTGCTCTTCGGAGCGATACAGTTCCCCATGCTGAACCATCCCCACCAAGATTCGAGCCAGCTTGCCGATCAGCTTGAAGAGGGATGCCTGCTTCTTCATGCCCCTTTTCTGGTTGCGTTCGTGCCATTGCTTGAAGTCTGGATGCTGCCCCACCAAATTCAACATGCCGAAATACAGATGCTTTCGCAATGCGCTGTCGCCGCGCTTGGAGAGCTTGATCTGCCCCTTGTACTTGCCGGAGGCGCACTCGGCCAGATTCAGCCCGGCGCGGCGCAGCAACTGCCGTCCATGCTTGTAATGGCGCAGGTCCCCTGCGAAGCCCAAAATGGCCGCCAGGGTGATCGTCCCCAGTCCGTGAATACTTCGCAGTTGCTTCGCCTGCGGGAGCTCGCCCAGCAGCGCCTCGATCTCTCGCTGCATCTCATCCAGCACCGTCACGTTGTGTTCATACGTGTCCAGCAGACGCTGCAAATCCCGGCGAGCCTCTTCGGTTGCACGGCTATCGCCGATGCTGCTTGCAGCTGTCCTCAACAACTCCACCGCTTTCGCTTTCCCGCTTACGCCCCCGCAGCGTCTCATCCCTTGCTGGCGCCACTGCTCAATGACCTCATCGGCTGTCAAACCCCTTAGATCGCAGGGCAGCGGAAATGCCCGCAGCGACGCCAGCGAACGCAGCACGGTCCAATCCGGGAACACCTTTTGAAACTCCGGAAAGTACTGATCGATCCAGCGAACGATTCGATTGCTCAAGCTACCGTTTTGCTTCACCCAGTACTCCCGGTTGCTCATGATCGTCTTTAATCGTTCGAAAACCGCTGTTTGCGGACTGTATTCGGTGTAGAGGCCGTTGTTGACCAGATCGGCAATCGTGAGCGCGTCTTTGGAATCGTTCTTGGACGGGCTGTTGTCGCGATTTTCCTTGTTTCGATGGGTCAGCACCGGATTGATCAGCACGACCTCTATGCCTTGCTGCAAAAGCCAATTGGCCAGATTGAACCAATAGTGTCCGGTGGGCTCCATGCCGATCAGCAGCGAGGTCAGATGATGTCGGGATTGAACGTCTTGAGTCCAGCGTCGGAGTCTGCCGAAGCCTTCCTCGGTATTGGAAATGGTCAGCGACCGCGGCGTGAGCACGCGTTTGCGATAATCCGTCACTTGCGCAACGTGATTGTCTTTGGCAATGTCGATCCCCACTACCGCATGCATCGATGTAATTTTTTCAATCCGTTGATTTGTTTTCTCCGTTCGAGTAGACTTCATGGTAGGCGCCTCCTGATGGGTTTTTAGGGCATTGACCCGTGACACCCCCATCATACGAGGCGCTCCTGTTTTTGTCCAAGGCCGTTTTTTAGCCCCTACAGGAATGTTTAGCTTTTTCTTTTTCGAGAAAACGATCGATTAAGCGCCACTGCAACCGTTAGAAGTTACAGGCATAATGCACGCCGTCGATCGCATAACATCGACCGCATAACATCGATCGAACACCATCGACCGCACACCATCGACCGCATACGACAACGGAGTAACCTGACAACATCCCTCGGGTCTTTCTCACGAATGCCCAGCCATTCGCAGGATTTGGGGGCGCTCAACCGAAAAAAACGCATTGTTGACAAATCAACTAATATCGCTTATCGTTGACAAATCAACCGAATTCGAATATTGTTGACTAATCAACGATATGGCCCAAACGATAGGACTTGGAGGTGGATTCCGTGCCAGGAGAAAGAGAAAGCGTCGCTCGATGGGTTTCCGTCCTGCACCGGCAATTCCAGATTTATTTGAACCGAGAGCTGCGCGACTGCGACATCCAGTCCTCGGAGTATATTTTTCTGGTTAACCTGTACGACAAGGACGGCATCTCCCAGGAGCGGCTGTCAAGCAATCTGTTCATCGATAAAGCGGCGACCGCGCGCGCGCTTCAGCGATTGGAGAAGCTCGGTTACGTGAAGAGAGCCCGGGATCCGGCGGACAGCCGGGCATATGTGGTGACGCTGACGGAGCGGGGCAGGGAGATCCGCGATTTCATCAAGAGCAAGCTCCGCTATTGGACCGACCTCCTCACGGGAGAATTCACGGACGAAGAACACAGCGACCTGCTGAACAAGCTCAAGCGAATGAGCGTCCTTGCGATTGGCGAGACGAAGGGGGATGACTGAGATGGAAGCGGATCAGGCTTTTCGAGAAAAAACGGGCATCAAGCTGATGCGCTTCATGCTGGCGACCGTGGCGCTGTCCTCTATGAGCGTGCTGATGTTCAGCATCGTCATTCCCGAAATCGCCCGCGAACTGGAGCTCTCGCTGGCCCAGGTGAGTTGGCTGTCCTCGGGTTATATTCTGGTCTACGCCTTCGGGACGGTCACTTACGGCAAGCTGGCCGATCGGTTCCAACTGAAGAATATTCTCACCTTCGGCTTGATTCTGTTCGCGACAGGCTCCTTGATCGGCCTGTTCTCGCCCTCCTTTGCCGCCGCGCTGGCCGGAAGGTTGATCCAGGCGGCCGGAGCGTCGGTGGTGCCTGCGATGGCGATGCTGATTCCGGTCCGGTATTTCGCACCCGAGCGCAGAGCCTCCGCCATGAGCATGACCGCCATCGGGCTGGCGCTGGGCAACGTGCTGGGCCCCGTCGTCTCGGCGATGATTGTCAGCTTCGCGGGCTGGCGATGGCTGTTCGTGCCGCCGATGCTTCTGCTGGTTCTGCTGCCCTTCTTCCGCAAATATTTGGATCTCCCCGCAAGCGCCCCTTCGGCCCGCTTCGACGGATGGGGAGGAGCGCTTCTGTTGGCGGCCATGTCGCTGCTGCTCCTGGGCATCACCTACGGATCGTGGGAGCTGATCGTCCTCGGCGTGCTGACCTTGCCCGCTTTTTACCTCCGGATCCGCTATTCGCGGCATCCGTTTATTCAGCCCCAGCTGTTCCGGAACGCCGGCTACCGGACGGGGCTGCTGATGACGATCCTGGTGGCCGGAATCGCCAACGGCCTGTTCTACTTGTCGCCGATCATGTTCGCCGGCGTCTACGAGATGAAGGCGGAGTGGATCGGCTACGCGCTGGTTCCCGCCGCGTTCGCTTCGGCGCTGCTGGGTAAGAAGGGAGGCAAGCTGGCCGACCGGAAGGGAAGCTTCGCCCTATATTCGCTGGCCGCCGGCCTGATGATCGCTTGCTTCGTCCTGCTGTCGGTGTCGGTGGGCGAGATCGGGATGTGGTTCATTCCGTTCATTCTTATCCTCGGCAACGTCGGGCAAACCTTCATGCAAGTCGCCATCGCGAACGCGGTATCGACGACGCTGCCTCCGGATCAGGTCGGCGTCGGGATGGGCCTGTTCTCGATGTCCAATTTCATTGCGTTAGGCATGTCGACCGGCCTTTACAGCCTTCTCGTCGAAGGGGGCGCGCTCGGCTGGAGCCTGCTTCACGACGATCCGCTCTCGTCGATGTTCGGCAACCTGTATCTCATTCTGGCGCTTATGCACGCGCTTCTCCTTGGATACTACTACCGCTCGCAAGTGAAGAGAAAGACCCTTTCGTCCGTTGTGCTAAAATAACGGGGAAGGATCGCTACTGGAGACGCGGGCACCTCGGTAAGCGCAAGGAGGCCGATAGGATGCTATTCAAATCTTGGCGCAGAGTTCGGTTGCTGCACAAGTTAATTTTGGTCGTCATCTTTTTTCTGATCTTCCCGGTTCTGGTTTTCGGATATTATTTATTTTCTACCAGTCTGCCTCTCGCCCAGAAGGAGAGCCGCGAAATGCTGGAGAAGGTCGCCTACCAACTGAACGAGAATATCGAATACCGGGTGATTGGCTACCAGAACATTCTGATGCAGATCGCGCTTGATCCTAGAATAACGACAGCCCTGATCCAGCCGTATCATTCTCTTCAAGAAGAAATCGTGGCGATCCAGCAGATCAATTCGGTCGTCAACCGTATCGGGGCGTACTTTCCGATGAGGAAAATTCAATTTTATAAAAACAATACTAACCTGCATGAGGACGGCGGCACGATCTTAAACCTGGACAAGGCCGAGTCGGAGATCTGGTATCCCGCCATGGAGGAAGGAGATCGGCAGTTTTACTGGCACTTCCAGAAGCGGGGAGAGAGCGGCCAGCCCACTCTGCACTTGAGCATATGGCTTGTGGATTATTTGACCAACGAAAAATTCGGCATCATCCACATGGAAGTGACGAACCGGGCGCTGTTCGATCAGTTGTCCAATCCGATGGAGTTCAAGAAAGGCTGGATTGCGGTCGCGGACGAACAGGGGAACCTCTTGACCGACTTCATTGACCAGCAGGCGGGCAATACGATCGGACAAGCTCCCGAATGGAATCGGGTCTATGAAGAGCCGCGAGGCTGGTATCCGACGAAGGTCAACGGAAGGCAGAGCATGGTCGTATACGAAACGAATCGACTCGGGTGGAAGATCATTACGGTCGTCAGTCAGGAGGAGCTGTGGCAGAAGCTGCGATCGATCCAAAATGCGGCGCTGGCCGTCAGCATCGTGTTCGTTTTATTGACGTTCTCCGTGCTGACCAGCTTCGGCCTTAAGGTGTCCAACCGTCTTAATTCGCTGATCCGAAGAATGAAAAGGGTGCGGGACGGCGATATGGGCCTTACCGTCAAAGTATACGGCAACGATGAATTGGCCGACGTCGAAGAAGAGTTTAACAACATGTCCAGCCGGTTGGAGAAGTCGCTTCAAGACATCTCCGAGGCCAGGAGCGCGGCCGAGATCGAGAAGCTGAAGCTGCTGCAGGCGCAGATCAATCCTCACTTCCTGTATAACACGCTGGCGCTTGTGAAAAGCATGGCCATGGACGTCGGCTCGTCCGAAATTAGCGGCACGGTGGATGCCTTGGCCAGGTTCTATCGACTCGCTCTTAACCGGGGCGTGGACATTTTGCCGTTGCGGGACGAGCTGGAGCATGTTCGCGCCTATTTGGATATTCACGAAGCGAGATTTCCGGGCAGATTAACGACTCGCTTCGATGTCGAGGAAGAAGCCCTGTCCTGCGAAATCGTTAAAATTACGCTGCAGCCCCTCGTCGAGAACGCATGTTTGCACGCGTTTGTTCATACCGGAGGTCGAGGCAAGCTGATCATCGAAGCGAGATTGCGCGATCACGCGCTTTACCTTACAATCACGGATAACGGATGCGGGATGACGCCGGAAAAATTGCAGGTGCTGCTGATCAACGCCGACGAAGCGGAGCAGCGCGCGGGATTCGGGATCTACAACGTAAGCGAACGGCTGAAAAGGCACTACGGCGAGTCGTTCGAGTTCAGCATCCGCAGCGCCTCCGGCGCGGGCACTTCGATTCAATTGCGAATTCCTCAGCCGGGCGGCCTTCAAGCTTCGCCGGGGTGATTCCATTGGAGGTAGCGGAGATGGATATTAAAGTGTTTGTCGTAGACGATGAGGAGCGCCAGCGGAACGCGATCATTCGGCATGTGGATTGGAAACGGTATCATATGCGCGTCACCGGACAAGCGGAGGACGCGGGGGCGGCGATCGAGCTGGCCCGGCAGAACGTGCCCGATCTGCTCGTCACGGATATTCGAATGCATGGAGTCAGCGGGCTTGAGCTGTCCGCCAGAATGAGAGAGCTGAACGCCAGGCTGCGCGTCATCGTCGTTACCGGCTACGAAGAGTTCGAGTACGCCAAGTCGGCGCTCGACATCGGCGTCGATGCGTTCCTGGTCAAACCGATCAGGTTTGAAGAATTGGCGGCGATTCTGGAGCGGATCTCCCAATCGGAGCAGCAGGAATTGTCGAGGATGAGAGAGGATATGCGGATCAAGGAGCAGCTCGACGCTTTCAAGCCGATCGCTCGCGAGCAGCTGCTTCAAGAAGCGATGCATGGGCTAATTATCGGAGAAGAGGCGATTCGGGCCCGGGCCGATGCGCTCGGGATGTTCGCGCGGAAGGGCTTGCGGCGAGTGTTCGTCATCGTGATCGACCCGGATACGGACGCGACCTGCTCGAGAGAGGAGCAGATTGCCCGCGTCGGACAAGCGTTCGGAAAGACGGCCTCGCACGTGTGCGGTCCGCTGTTGGAGGAGCGGATGACGACGCAGCGGGGCAATATCGTTCTCATTTTGCAGCAGCAGCAGGATGGAGCCGATTTCGAGCGCGAAACGGAGCTCCTCCTTGGCCGCCTCGGCCATGAAGCGGCCCGGATCGAGGGCTGCATAATCAGCCTTGGAGCCGGGCCAGTCGTCGATACGCTAAGCCAGTTGAGCAGAAGCTTCCTGCTGGCGCAAAGAGCGGTGAACCGGAGGCTTCTCGGCAACGGGGAGCGCACCTTCAGCTGGCGCGATCTTCATGAGACCGGGCATAGCCCCGATAAAAGCGCGGAAGAGCTGATCGGCGATTTCTTCGAGGTGTTCGCGGCGGGAGACAGTCAAAGCAGTCTCAGCCTGCTGGGGGAGATCGTGCGCAGAATTGCCGGCAACCTGCAGATCGACGAGACCGGGCTTAGAAGCTTATGTCTCCAACTGATCAGCGGAGCCAACCGCATCGCGGCGGAGATCGGCGACGTCAGCAGCCGGGTCGGCCCCGAGAAGAAGCTGTGGGAGCAGATTCTGGCCTGCAGGGAAGAGCCGGAGCTTCTGCAGGAGACGGTGCGCATTATCACCGGCTTGTGCGATTTCGTTGCGGACAAGAAAAAAAGTCCCTCCCAGGTCGTCGTCCAGAATGCGCTGGACTATATGCATAAGCATTATTCAGAGAACCTGTCCCTGCGCTCGGTGGCCGATTCGGTCTTCCTGAGTCCGAATTACTTGGGGGCGTTGTTCCGTTCCGAGCTGGGCGTGTCCTTCACCGACCAGCTCATTCAAATCCGGGTGAACAAGGCCAAGGAACTGCTGCGCCAGCCGCAGCTGAAGCTGTATGAGGTGGCGGAGAGCGTCGGCTACCAAAACATCGGCTATTTTACGAATCTGTTCAAGCGTATGACGGGATTCAGTCCCAAGGAGTACAGGGCGTACCTGGGAATCTCCCAGCAAGATTAATCCATCGGAGCGGCGGGCGAGGAATGCCTGCCGTTTCTTTTCTTTTTGGTCCGATCGTAAAAAAGCGTCATAGCGCAATTAATCGTGCATTGCGATTATTGTAAGCGCTTCTACCGTTACCTATAATGAGATTCACGCGCGGAACAAACACAGCATTATGACCGGCCGGTAAGGCTTATTCAGCTGAAGAAAGGGGAATCTCCGCAAGTGAATTCACTCCATGCCGTCGCAAGGAAAGGCTTGCTGCCGCTCTACGCCTTTGTCTTGCCAGGTATTGCGCTAATCGTGCTATTCAACTACATTCCGATGCTGGGGCTGCAGATCGCTTTCAAGGACTACAGCTTTCGCGACGGGATCTGGGGAAGCACCTGGATCGGGTTGCAAAACTTCGAAGAGTTCACTGCCAGCGCAGACTTCTGGAGAGCGACGGGAAACACCTTCCTGTTAACGCTGCTCCGGCTGGTGTTCGTCTTTCCGACGACGATTCTGGTTGCGCTGCTGATCAACGAAGTCAGAGCGATGCGGTTCAAGCGCTTCGTCCAGTCGCTCAGCTATTTGCCGCATTTTATTTCCTGGATCGTCGTCATCGGCTTTCTCGACGCGTTCCTGTCGATTGACGGCGGCGGGGCCAACTCGCTGCTGAGAGCCTTCGGCGTCGAACCGATCGCCTTTATGGGATCGGAAGGGTGGTTTCGTCCGATCTTCGTACTCAGCAGCATGTGGAAGGAAATCGGATGGGGGACGATTCTATATTTGGCGGCGATCGCCGGCATTAATCCGGTGCTCTATGAAGCCGCTGTCATGGACGGAGCCGGCCGCTTCGCCCAGATGCGCTATATTACGCTTCCGAGTCTGGTTCCGATCATCTCGATCGTGCTTATTCTGACCGTCCCCAGCTTGTTGAGCGTCGGGATCGACCAGATTTATGCGATGATCAATCCGGCCAACATCGGCGTGGCCGAAGTGATCGACACCTATGTGCTGAGAATGGGGATCGGGCAGGCCCAATATTCCCAGACGACGGCCATCGGGCTTGTGATGAGCGTGATCTCGACCATTCTGCTTCTGCTCAGCAATGCAATATCCAAGCGCATCGGGGGCGAAGGGATATGGTAGGAAAGCGGGTGAGCGTATGGGACGGTTAACGCTGGCGGATCGCACTTTTAACGTCTTGAACGGCTTGTTTCTAACTCTCTTTGCGTTTGTATGCGCCTACCCTCTGTGGTACATTCTGATTCTTTCGTTGAACGAAGGAAGAGACGCGAGCCTGGGCGGGATTTACTGGCTGCCGAGAGCGTTTACGCTGGATAACTTTCGGGTCATCCTGTTCGACGATACGATTATCAACGCGTTCTGGATCACGGTCGCGCGCACGGCCATCGGGACGATCGGCTCGCTGCTGGTCACGTCGATGGTCGCCTACGCCTTGTCCAGGAAGGAACTGCCTGGGCGGCATCCCTTGCTGCTGCTGTTCCTGTTCGTGATGTTGTTCAACGGCGGCCTGATCCCCTACTACCTGCAGTTGATGAATTTGGGCCTGATCAACAGCTTTTGGGTTTACGTTATTCCGGGGATGTTCAGCATCTGGAATATGTTCGTCATGAAGACGTCTTTTCAGAACAACATTCCCGAAAGCGTGGTCGAATCGGCCAAGCTGGACGGGGCAGGCTATACGCGCATTTATTTTCATATCGTGCTGCCGTTCTCCATGCCCTTGTTCGCGGCGCTCGGCTTATTCACCGCCGTCGGGCAGTGGAACGACTGGTTCACGGGCGCCTTCTTTGTCAACGATCTTTCCTTGCAGCCGCTGCCCACTTATTTGCAGCGGGTCATGAGCACCATAGAAGCGAGCAATATGATCAGCGCCAGCCAAGTAGCCAATGCGAATTCAACCAGCATGTACAATCCGGACGCGATCACTTCCAAGTCTGTTCGCATGGCGACGACGGTCATTACGATATTGCCGATCCTATTCGTCTACCCTTTCGTACAGCGATTTTTCGTCAAGGGCGTGCTGATCGGCTCGGTCAAGGAGTAGCGCTGACAGGCGCCCGCAAGAAAGGAACGCCGGAAGAGAAGCCGAAGGTCGGCCAAGAGTCTGCCTGGCGTTCAGCTTATCCAACGATCATATGAGGGGGAAATTCAGTATGAAAATCAAATGGAAGAAGAGCGCGATAACGACATTGTCATTGGTCTTGACGGCATCCCTGATTGCGGCCTGCAGCGGAAAAGACGGTGCGTCTCCTACAGCAAGCGAGGGCGGGAAGGAGAGCGCGTCGGCTCAGCAGCCGAAATATTCTTTATACGCGCCGGCCCTCACGACGCCTGTCAATCTGGAGGGGCGGATTACGCAGGAGGTCATGAAGAGATCGGGGATTGCTTGGGACAAAGTGGAGATCGGCAACGGAGGAGACCTGACTCAGCAGATCAACCTGAAGCTGGTGGCCAGCGATTTTCCGGACGCGATTATTCTGCCCTCCGACAGCCTGATTTGGTCGAGACTAATCGACGAGGACAAGCTGCTTCCGCTGGACGAATACTTCGAGAACGAAGCCGAGTATCCGAATCTGGCCAAGATTGACGACCGGATCATCGATAACTGGCGGGCGGCGGACGGTCATATTTACTTCGTGCCGTCGGCGTACGAGCAGGTGGTGGACGAGCCTTCCGCTTGGCAGGGCAACGCGCAGGGGCTGTGGGTTCAGCATACGCTGCTGGAGAAAGTCGGCATGACCTCTGAAGAGCTGCAGACCCTCGAAGGCTTTGAGAACTATCTAAACGCGATCAAGGGGATGAAAGACGAGCAAGGACGAGACGTCATTCCGTTGTCGCTCGGCGGCGAGAACTTTGCGGGCCTCGAGGTGGTCATGTCGATGTTCGGCGTCAGCAGCTCCGGCAACGGCTGGAATGAGCAGGAAGACGGTACGGTCATTCAGGATTACAAGCTTCCCGGATTCAAAGAGGCGTTCCAATGGCTGAATCGTCTGTACTTGAACGGCCTTCTCGATAAGGAAACGGCCTTCCAAAAGAAGGATCTGTTCCTGGAGAAAGTGAATAATGTGCGGTTTGGCGCTATGCTCTCCGGAGGCTGGGACAATCCGAACCTGACGCTGCTTAGAAACAACAAGATTCCGGAAGCGATCTCGTACAAGGAGCTTGAAGCCCAGGGCTTCCCGGCCGGCTGGTTTTTCCCGACGAAGCTTCCGGCTCTGCCCGGCGTCAAGCCGGCGCAGTATGCCAACTTTAATCCGTTCGGCAACAACGGAGCGGGAATCAGCGCGACCGCAGAGGATCCGGATCGCCTGATGAAAGGAATCGACTGGATGCAGACGGAGGAAGCCTTCATCCTGATGGAGTACGGAATGGAAGAGATGGGCGCTTATCGTATGGAGAACGGCGCTGTCGTCGTCAACGAAGAGGTGTTCAGAGGCCCTCAATTCTGGGGAGGAGACGCAGGCGGCATGGCCAACGTCACGGAGCACGGATTCTGGTGGTGGAAAAACTTCGCAAGCGTCGGCAACACGCACATCAAGACGATGGAATCGCCATGGCCCGCTTACAATGCCATGCTCTACCAGGCGGAGGAGCTGAACCACGAGCAAGGAACGTTCGGCCTGATCCCGAAGGCCTCCCGGATTAAGCCGATTATCGGAGGCCAGGTCGAGAAATACACTCCGGTGCAAGCCGACATCCGGCTGCAATATTATGCGAAGATGCTGGTGGCCAAGAACGATCAGGACTTCGAGACGGCTTACAACCAGTTCCTGAACGAAATGAAGGTTCGCGGCCACGACGAAGAGACGTACGAGGAATTCAACGAGCAATTTAAAGCCTACAGCGATACGCCGGCGGGCAAGATCGAGATTTCGGTCAAGCGTACCCTGCCTCGCAACGTATACAATGACAAGCCGATGATCGTCGGGGAATAACAGAAGTGGAGCGTGAAATCTTGAATTCAACGCCAATGGTCGCACCGAATCATGTCAACATCATCAATTTTATTCGCGGCGTGGAACCGAGAGAGCCGATCGACCTGATCGAGCCGGTGAGGGAGCAGCTGGCGCTGGTTCAGAAGCACGGCTTGCGGGGGACGTGGCTGCTGCAGTACGACGCGTTGATTCAACCCGCCTTTACCGATCTGCTGCTTCGCGAGGCGAACGCCTCCCAGGAGATCGGCGTATGGTTTGAAGTCGTTCAGCCTTTGGCGGAGAAGGCCGGCATTCCGTGGAGAGGCCGATTCGCCTGGGACTGGCACGCGCATGTCGCCTTCTCCGTCGGCTACACGCCTCGGGAGAGAGAACGGATGGCGGACGTGCTGATGGAGGACTTCCGGCAGGCGTTCGGTCATTATCCGCAGTCGGTCGGCTCCTGGTTCCTGGATGCGCATCTTCTCGGATATTTGTCGGACAAGTATCAGATTGTCGCTTCCTGCAACTGCAAGGACCAATGGGGAACGGACGGCTACACGCTATGGGGAGGCTACTACAATCAAGCCTACTACCCCAGCCGGAGGAACGGGTTCATGCCCGCGCAGACGGCGGAAGGCCAGATCCCGGTTCCCGTGTTCCGCATGCTGGGCAGCGATCCGATCTACCAATACGACGCCAAGCTCGGCGGAAACGGACAGAGCGTCATTACGCTGGAGCCGGTCTATTCGGGCGAGGAAGGCGGCGGCGGCATACCGGAGTGGGTCAGATGGTTCTTTGACGTCCAGTTTCGCCCCGAGCAAGTGTCCTTCGGCTACACGCAGGTCGGACAAGAAAACTCGTTCGGTTGGGCGCTGATGAAGGACGGCTTAATCGACCAGGTGGAGCTGCTCGCCGCCAAGCAGGCGGAGGGAGTGCTGACCGTTCAGACGTTGGCGGAGTCGGGCCGATGGTTCAGACGCCGATATCCGGTTACTCCGGCCGCGTCCATCTGCGCGCTCTCGGATTGGCGGAACGAGGGGCGTCAGTCCGTTTGGTACTATAATCGGTTTTATCGGATGAATTTGCTGAATGACGGCGGCGAGCTCTCGATTCGAGACATTCACCTGTTCGACGAGAGCTACGAAGAGAGATACTTGCAGGAAGTATGTTCGGACCGGAACAGCCATTACGATACGCTCCCCGTTATGGACAGCGCCCGTTGGAGCGACGAGTCCGTATTCGCCGGCATTCGTCCGGTCGCGTTCGACAGCGACGGCGAAGCGCTGCCGATCGCGGTGAAAGCGATCGACACGGACGAGTCGACCGACGGCGAGCTCGCGCTGCGCATTCGACTGGAAGACGAGCGCTCGCTTCACATTCGCTGCTCGGAGCAGGGCGTCGCCTTCACGGCCGACTGGCCGGATTGGGGGCTCCGCCTCGTCTGGGGCGATACTCCCGAGCTGCCGGAGATGAAGCTGGAGCAGGCAGGCGTCGCCTACGCGTTCCTGGGCCATCCGTACCGGATCGGAACGGAAGGGGCGCGGCCGCCGGTTCTCCTCTCCGAAGGGACGCGAGACTCGGGAAGCGGAATCGAGCTTCGCGCTGCGGGCAGTGAACTGAAGTTGAGGTTGAGCCGATAATCCAATAAACGGGACACGAGGCACCGGAGCGCAGGAGCGAGCCGGCTGTCTCGTTGTTCTCTTTGGTCGTCCTTGTCCATCGTTCGAATACAGAAAGGGGCGTTATCGTGAGCTTGTTCGAAGGCATTAAACGGCAGTTCTCCGATCCTTCTCCGGAGTACCGGCCGCAGCCGTTCTGGTTCTTGAATCACGAGTACAAGAAAGACGAGCTGGCGTGGCAGCTCGAGGAGATGAAACGGCAGGGCGTCGGCGGAGTCGTGCTCCATTCGAGGCACGGCAAGAGCGCGGAGTATATGTCTCGAGAATACTTGGATATGCTGGCCTTCTGCACGGAAGAGTGCAGGAAGCGGGAAATGGTCGTATGGCTGTACGATGAGGACAATTGGCCGAGCGGCACCTTCGGCGGTAAGCTGACGAGGCGGCATCCGGAGTACCGGATGCGCTATTTGCGTCTGGAGGAGAGGCGGCACGAAGGCGGAGAGGCGGCTCAGCTCGATTTTCGGGACGAGGAGAATAACGAGCTGATCGCGATTCTCGCTTACCGCGTGCTGCGGGAGGAAGGGGAGCGGATCGTTCTGGCGAAGGAGCCGCACGAGATTACGCACTTGCGGTCGCAGGGCTGGACGCCCCCTCAGTCCGGGAAGTATGTGATCTTGGCTTGCTGGGAGTGCGAGATTGCCGAGAAGGTTACCTTCGGAGCGGGCTACTATCTGGATACGATGAATCCCGAGGCGGTGCAAGCCTTCGTTAACGTCGGTTACGAGCCGTTTCTTGAGCTGCGGGAGCATTTCGGCCGCACGATACAGGGCGTCTTCACAGACGAACCGGGTTTGATGATTCATGACGGCTTCTTCGGCACGGAAGCCATCCGGACGTCCGTTCGAACGTTGAACGACAACTTGCCGGGGTACGTTCTGGGCTGGACGCGGAACATGCTCTCCAGGTTCGAAGCGGAAGAAGGCTATTCGCTTCGTCCATTGTTAGGCGCTCTTCTCTACGAGCTTGACGATGTCAGCCATACCGTGCGCGAGCATTACTACGGCGCATTGACACGTTGGTACGTTGAAGCGTACCACGGCACGCTGAGCCGGTGGTGCGAGACACGGGGGCTGGCCTATATCGGCCATACGTTGGAGGAGCCGCTTTGGGGACAGGCGCGCTCTCAGGGGAACCAGACGAGGGTACTGCAGCAATTCCACTATCCGGGCGTGGATTATTTAACGAAGGGGATTGGGACGAAGGAGAATCCTTACCGCATCCTGTCCGTGAAATGCGCTTCTTCCGTCGCTCGTCTGGAGGGCAAGCGGCGAGTGGTGTGCGAGGCGTTCGGAGCGAGCGACCACGGGTATTCGATGCGGGATAGACGGATGGACGCCAATTTTATGGCCTTCCTGGGCGTCAATTTATTCATTCCCCATGCCTTCTATTATTCGTTCGAGGGGTATCGCAAAACCGATTTCCCGCAAACCGAGTTCTACCATGCGCCGCATTGGGACCACTATCGCAGCTTCGCCGACTATACCGGCCGATTGTGCATGCTGGGCAGTCTGGGCGTATCCGTATCGAAGATTCTGCTGCTGTCGCCGATCCACACCGTGTACCAGGAGATGTTCCGGGACGGGAAGGCCTTCAGGAGCCTGCCTGCGGACGAGTGGTTCTCCTTCCTGTCAGATAGGCTGATTCGCAATCGGCTGGATTTCGAGTATGCCGACGAATGGCAGATTGAGGGCGGAGAAGTCTCGGAGGCAGGGCTCGCTTTCCCAAACTGCGAGGGCGAATTTCCGATTGTAATCTTGCCGGCCATGAAGGTCATGAAGCTGGATACGGCACGGAGGCTGAAGGCCTTCGTCCGATCCGGAGGGCTGCTGGTCGCCCTGGCGGAGCTTCCCGCACACAGCGCGTCAGTCGCGAACGATCCCGAGCTGGGGAAGGAGATCGACGCTTTGTTTCCGGACTCCGTCAGGGAGGGGGGCTGGCATGCATACGGAGACGGCCGAACGCTCTTCATGACATCCGAGCAGATTCGCGGCGACGATACAGCCGGGCTGTGCGAAGCGCTGCGCCGTCGGCTGGACGACGGGGATCCGGACAAGCTGTGGATTGTTCCTCCCTCAAGCGCGGAGCAGGTCGTCATTACGGGCAAGCGGATGGCGGATAGGCTGTTTACGTGGATTTTCAATTGGTCGGATCTTCCCGTTCAGCTTCAGTATCGTTCGCCGTCCGGTGAAAGAATGCAGGAATGGGAGCTGGAGACGGGACAAGTTCGCCCGCTGGACGAGCAGGAGCTGCTGACCTTCGAGCTGGCTCCGGGGCAATTGCGCATCGTAGCTCCGGCATTCGAGGAGGCGCCGCAAGAGTCGGCATCCGGACACCGGCCGAACGTCTTGCGAACGATCGAGCTTTCGCGGGAATGGGGCTTCGATCCGGAGGAGGGCAACGCGCTAATACTCGATCGCTGGGAAGTGACGATGAACGACCGCCAGGCCAGAATGCCGGTCCGGATGCCCGGTCAGGTCAACACCTTCCGGAAGACGATTCAAGTCAGGGACGAGTGGGTCGAAGCGCAGAAGGGAATCGATCGCGGACAGGCGGAGCCCAGCGGACGAAAGCGCGGCGTCTATCTCGTGCTTGACGACTTGAAGCAGGAGATCCAATCGCATATCGGTTTTCTGTCGCGTCGCCGCAGCGTGGAAATATTCGTGAACGGGGAGAGGCTTCCCGCGCTTGAGCCGGCGCAATGGCAGGATCGGTTCTATCGTTGGGCGGAGATTTCCGCTTTGCTCCGAAGCGGGGACAATACGATTGAAATTTTAATCTTCTCTCTGCTCGAACCGATGCCCAACTTCGCCTTTCCCGCTTTCCTGACGGGCGACTTCTCGGTGACGGACGATGGAGCGCTGACGGTCCCGGCTGCTCGTCTTTCGGGCTATTGGACAAATGGCGGATATCCTTATCTGTCAGGAAAAGGCGTATATCGCCAAGCCTTCGAATGGGAGCCGGAGCCAGCGGCGGAAGGAAGCGGCGGCCAGCCGATCTCCGTTGAACTGGAGGTTGAGGACGTTCGGGAGACGGCGCGGCTAAGGGTGAACGGGCAGGACGCCGGCGTCCGGTTATGGCCTCCGTACCGTTGGGACGTCACGCCATGGATCGTTTCCGGCACGAACCGCATCGAGCTTCAGGTCGCCAACACGTTGGAAAATATTTATGGCAAGAGGGCGCTTCCTTCGGGAATCGGAGGGCGAGCCCGTCTGACGGTTAAGGCTTAAAGACATACGAAAGCTCCCCGAACGAAGCAGGCTTTCCGCCTGCCGGACGTAAGGGGAGCTTTGTTCGTGACTCAGAAAGGATCTAATTCGCTATCCTGATCTGAATCACCTCCGACAAAACGCGATTCTGCGTCAAGAGCTCCGAAGACGTTTTTGTTTGTTAAGCTGCCCAGGACGTACAACGATCACGTAAAGGCTCAGGCTCTGTCCTCCCTACGAGCGGAAAGAGCGGACGATCTGCTGGACGATCAGCAGCAGAACCCCCGCGAACACCCAGATGTCCGCGAAATTCATCGTCGCCATCTCGGAGAAGTAGAGGAAGTCGGTGACCTGATTGTACAACAGCCGATCGATGGCGTTGCCGAGCCCGCCGCCGATCATCAGGGCCACGCAGACTTGCGCGAACGTTCCGCGAATCTTCCCTTTTTGACGCATATAGATCGCTGCCGCCGCCAGCACGAGGACGAGAACGGCAAGCGCTCTCCCCCACCCGTGAAAAAGGTTCCCGGTGGAGCCCGTATTGACGAGATGGATCAGCCGAAATCCGATGACCGGAACTTCCGCTGTCTGCCCGAGCTCCAGCTGCATGCGGATCGCGACCTTGGTTGCGATATCGACGACCAGCGCCGCCGCAATAATCAAGTAGAAGTACATCGCCGTCTCCTTGTCCCGAACGACTTGTCCAATGCCGATTCTTGTTATATCCATTAACGTACTCTATTTTCCGGGATCTTTCAATGAAGAATCCCGCAGACTCCGGCAGCGGCGGCGCTGGACCGGAAGAGGCCCTTATTCCGCGCCGCAGGGCGGGAGCAAGGGCCTCGGTCGTTAGAGCACCTGTTCCAGGAAACGTCTTGCCCGTTCGCTCTGCGGCCCGGCGAAGAACTGCTCCGGAGCTGCCCGTTCGACGAGCTTTCCTTCATCGAGGAAATAGATCGTGTCGGCGGCCTCCCGGGCGAACTTCATCTCGTGAGTGACGATCAGCATCGTCATTCCGCTCTGGGCCAGTCCCCGGATGACGTTCAGAACCTCCTTGACCATCTCGGGATCGAGGGCGGAGGTCGGCTCGTCGAACAGCATAATCTCCGGCTCCATCGCCAGGCTTCGCGCAATTGCGACGCGCTGCTTCTGTCCGCCCGACAGCCGGGAAGGATAGCTGTCGGCCTTATCGGCCAGGCCGACGCGGGAGAGAAGCTCGCTCGCTTTGGCCCGGGCGTCCTGCAAGGACATGCCCTTCACCTCGACGGGCGCGAAGGTCACGTTGTCGAGCACCGTCATGTGAGGGAACAGGTGAAAATGCTGGAACACCATACCGATTCGCTGCCGGACGCGGGCGACGTCGGTTCTCGGATCGGTCAGCTCGACGCCGCCGACGACGATCGTGCCGGAGGTGGGGGTCTCGAGCAGGTTCAGGCAGCGCAGGAAGGTGGATTTGCCGGATCCGGACGGTCCGATCAATGCGACAACCTCCCCGGGCTCGACCCGGGTCGAGATGCCCTTGAGCACCTGTGTCTTGCCGAAGCTTTTCGTCAGATCGGTTACGCTAATCACTTCGGCGCAGCCTCCTTTCCAGCATGCGGGCGAGAGAGGTCAGAATCAGCACGAGCACGTAATAGATGGCGGCGACGAGCAGCAGCGCCTCGAAGGAGCGGAAGGTGGAGGCTCGCACGACGTCCGCCCGGCGCATCAGCTCGGTGACGCCGATGACCGAGACGAGCGAGGACTCCTTCAGCAGCGCAACGAACTCGTTGACGAGCGCGGGCAGAATATGACGGAGAGCCTGGGGGAAAATAATGCGCACCATCATTTTCCGATAGGGGACCCCGAGAGCGATCGCGGCTTCGCGCTGGCCCTTGTCGACGGCCATGATGCCTCCGCGGATCGTCTCGGACAAGTAGGCGGCGGAATTCAGCCCGAACGTAAGGCCGGCCGCCATCAGCGCCGGGATATCGAAGCCGAGCAACTGCGGAGTGGCGTAGTAGATCAGCGTCAGCTGGACGAGCAGCGGAGTTCCGCGGAACACCGAGGTGTAGACGGTGGCGAATGCGATCAGCGGCTTCACGCCCGAGATTTTGAACAGAGACAGAATCGTGCCCCAGATCAGCCCGAACAAAGCCGAAACCAGCGTGAACAGCAGCGTAACGTAGACGCCCTTCAGAATGTACGGAACGTAGCCGTCCAGCACCCGGAAGTCGACGTTCAGGAAGCCGGTCCTCCGCCCGGGAGCCTCCTCTTCTTTCTCCCCGAACCACTTGTCGACGATGCTTTGCAGCTCTCCGTCCGCTCTCATCTCCTCAAGCACGCGGTTGAACTCCCCGACCAGCTGCGTCTGCTTGGGGAAGGCGATGGCGTAGCCGTTATCGTCGTCCGAGACGGGCAGGAAGTTCATGACGAGTCCGGGATTCGCGTCCACCATCTCGAGCGCGACGGCATCCTCGACGATCGCGGCATCGATGCGCCGGGTATTCAGCTCCTGAATCAGATCGGCAATCTTGTTCAGCTTCTTCTGTCTGGCTCCAGGGATCGTCTCGGCGAATTGATCCTGAGTCGATCCGAGCTGCGAACCGACAAGCTTGCCCGAGAGCTGCTCCGCCGTCTCGTAGGCGTCGCTCTCGCGGGAGACGATCGTATTGCGCGCCATGTAATAGCTGTCGGAGAAGGTCACGCTTTGCTGGCGCTCCTCCGTTACCGACATTCCGGACATGACAAAGTCGACGCGTCCGGTCTGAAGGGCCGCGATCAATCCGTTGAAGTCCATGCCGGCAATTTCCAGCTCATAGCCGAGCCGACTCGTAATATGCTTGGCGATATCGATATCCATGCCGACGATTTCGCCGTTGTTTTTCGCGTCCACGCTTTCGTAAGGCGGATAGTCCGGCGATGTGCCCATAACGAGCTTCCGGGCCGCCGGCTCCTCCGCCCCCCTTACGGCTGGCCCCAGCGACAGCAGCAGGAGCACCGTCGCCGCTAGCGTGACGAACAGCGCTCGCAGTAGGGTTTTGCTCATAGCATCCTCTCTTCTTGCAGGTCTATGCTGTCATCATCTCCAAAATATCGGCCGTCCATGAATGGATGGGAAGAAAGAGCCCGGATCATCAGGGCGCCAAATTTATCCTGCCCGCTGCTGCGCCGGCGCCGGTTTCGTGCGCCCAGGAAACCGAAAGAGCGCAGCCCCGGTCCCGGATTCGGTCAGGCGGGGCTGCTTGGTTATACGGCGAGCGAAGGGGGAACGACTTTAGTTTTGGGCGGAGGGGCGGGGAAGGCTTACCGCTTCGGCTGCCACTTGCGCCCAAGCTTCATCGAGGTCGCGGATCAGATCGGCGGCGCTTTCCAGACCGACGTGAAGCCGCACGAGACTGCGGGCGCCCGCAGCGGAGTAGGCTTCCGGGGCGGGGCCGGCGGTCACCAGCGATTCGAAGCCGCCCCAGCTGACTCCGATCTTGAAGTAGCGCAGTCGATCGGCCCAGGCCCTCATCGTCTCGGGCGATTCGCCGGACTCGAAGGAGAAGAGGCCGCTCGAGCCGCTCATCTGCCGCTTCGCCAGCTCGTGCTGCGGATGCGCGGGCAGACCGGGATGGTTTACGCGCAGCACGTACGGCTGTCGGCTGAGATGCTCCGCCACCTGCAGGCCGCTTCGTTCGTGGCGTTCAAGGCGGAGCGGCAGCGTGCGCAAGCCGCGCTCGACTTGAGCGGCCGTATACGCCGTCATAATGCCTCCGAGCAGCATATACTCCGCTTCGGCGATTCGGCCGACGAGCGCCTTCGAGCCGCTGACGACGCCGCCTATGCTGTCGCTCTGGCCGGAGATGTATTTCGTGATCGAGTGAACGACCAGATCGATTCCGAAGGCCAGCGGCTGCTGAAGCACCGGAGTCGCCCAGGTGCCGTCGATCACGGTGACGATGCCGCGGCTGCGGGCCAGCTTGGCGCATGCGGCCAGATCCTGCAGCTGAAACAGCATCGTGGAGGGACTCTCCAGATAGAGCAGCCGGGTATTCGGCCGGATCGCGGCTTCGATCGCTTCCGGCGAGCTGCCGTTCACGAACGTCGCCGATACCTGAAACCGGGACACATAATGCTGCAGGAACTGGCGCGTCGGTCCGTACGCCTGATCGATGCAGACAACATGATCGCCCGCGCCCACGTTCGACAGAATCGTCGCCGAGATTGCCGCCATGCCGGACGCGAAGCATTTGGACATTTCCGCTCCCTCCAGCTCGGCGAGCTTGTCTTCCAGATAACGGACGGTCGGATTGTTGCCCCGGGAGTAGACGTGCCGCTGCTGTTCGTCCGTGTGGGCCTGCACGAACTCTTCGTAAGTGTCGAAGGAAAACAAGCTGGTCTGATAAATCGGAATATGGATCGATCCGTGATGCCGGCTGTCGAACGGGTCGTGCGCGACCGACGTATGGAGCCTTTCACGATGGTTATCCTTGAGCATCATACGCATACCTCTTTCTCCAAACAGTTCCGCTCTTGGCGCCGCAGCTCGGCTAGGCAGGGATTATCCTTTGACGGCGCCCTGCGTCAGCCCCTCGACGATAAAGCGCTGGGCGACCGCGAACAGCACGACGGTCGGGATGACGGACATCATCGTGCCCGCCGACATCGCGCCCCAATCGATATCGAACTTCATGACGAAAGAGTTCATCGCCACGGGCAACGTCTTCAACGCTTCATTGTCGATAAACATGACGGCCATGAACAGTTCGTTCCAGTTTTGGACGAACGCGAAGATGAACGTCGCCGCAATCCCGTTCATCATTACGGGCAGGATGACGCGCACGAGCGCCGACAGCCGCGAGCAGCCGTCGATCATCGCCGCTTCCTCGAGGCTTTTCGGAATGCGCTCGAAAAAGCCCTTAAGCAGCAGGGTCGAGAACGGGATCAACCCAACAGTGTACATGAGAATGAGCGAGAAACGCGTGTTGATCAGGTCCAGACGGGTCATCATCATATAGAGCGGCCCCAGCGAGATAAAGCCGGGCAGCATCTGGGTCAGGAAAAAGCCAAGCATGACCTGGCTGTGTCCGCGGAACGTAAACCGGGCCATCACATAGGCGCTGAGTACGGAGATGGCGGCGACGATCAGCGCGGCCGTCAATGCCACGAGCAGGCTGTTGCCGATATACACCTGAAATTTCGACACCCGAATGATGTCCGCGTAGTTTTGCCAAGTCAGCGTTTCCGGCCAATATCGAATCGGATACGTGAAAATGTCCTTTTGCGGCTTGAGAGACGTGATGGCGATCCATGCGAGAGGGAACACCATCAGCACCAGATAAACGGCCAGGGAGACGACTTTAAGCCCTCTTAACGAATATCGCTTCATGCTAGAAATCCCCCAGTTTCCCGGCTTTCGTTACCGTTAAATAGAAGATCGTATACAGCAGCAGCAGGACGATCATGACGATGCCGATCGCGGAAGCCGCTCCGTAATCGCCGCCGTACATAATCCGGTCGAGCATGAGCGAGGACAAAATATGGGTCGTGCCTGCCGGACCGCCGTTCGTCAGTCCGTAAATGATCGAGGGGTCGTTGAAAATCCAGATCGCCCGCAGCAGCGTGGTCGTCAGGACCGTCGGCATAATATAAGGAAGCGTAATGTTGAACAGCTTGCGCACTCCGCCTGCGCCGTCCATACTGCCCGCCTCGTAGAGCTCGGAAGGCACCGATTGCAGCGCGGCCAACAGCATAATCGCGAAGAAGGCGATACCGTACCAGACGTTGGCGACGATGACGGAGAACATCGCCCATTGCGGGTCGGACAGAAAGCCGATCCGCTCGTCGATCAGGCCGGCTCTCAGCAGCAGATCGTTAATGACGCCGATCTGGGAATTGAACAGCCACTTCCAGATCAGGCCGATCAGGAACCCGGACAGCGCCCACGGATAGAATACGAAGCCCTGGAACAGGCCGCGTCCGCGAAACCTTTTGTTCAGCATCAGGGCGATCGTCAGCCCGATCGTAAACTGCGAGATAAGCGACAGGAACACCCAGGAGGCGCTGTTGGAGAGCGCTCCGACGAACTTGGGATCGCTGAAGATGCCTTTGAAGTTGTCGAAGCCGATAAAACGAACGTTCGTCAGATCGAACAGCTGATAGTTCTGGAAAGCCATGACGATTCCGCGAGAGAACGGGTAATACGTAAAGAGGAGTACCAGCAGCAGAGCCGGCAGCAAGCTTAGCGCGATGAACCAGCGAGACGAATTGCGCGAGCTTATCAGCCGCCGGCCCGACAGGAAAGACAGCCGACCGTTCATGAAGCTCACCACCTTTGATCAAGAAAGGTGACGATGGGCGGCAGCCGCCGCCCATCGCCGTCGAGCAAAACCTTATTTTGCGTTGTAATTCTCTCGCTCATTGGCCCAGAACTCGTCCCACTTCTTCAGGGTGTCGTCGATGGAAGCGTTGCCGAGCAGCATCGCCTGACCGGTCTCCATCGCCACTTGTCCCCATTTGCCGGTGCCCGGATATTTCGTGTTCGCTTTCAGGTTGACGAACTCCTCCGGCTTGTCTCCCATCTCCAGCAGCGACTTGTACATCGTGTCCTGGAAGAACGGGTCTTCGCTCGCGCTAGCATGAATCGGAATGAGGCCCGTCGCCTTCGCGAAGCCCGTATTCTCCTCCGGACTGGACAGGAACTGGACCAGCTTGAACGCCGCTTCCTTATTCGGAGAGTAGCTGGTGACGCCCCAGCCGGCGCCGCCGGCGAAGACGAACGATTTGCCGCTCGGACCCTTCGGCATCGGAGCGGTGCCGACCGCGTTAACGTCCATCTTCTCCTTAAGCGACGGAATCGTATCCGGGTCTTGCAGGAGCATGGCGGTTACGCCGGACGTGAAGGCCTGAACCTGCTCTGAGAACCCCCAGTTGATCGAATCCTTCGGCGAGCCTTCCTTGAACAGCTTGACGTATAGCTCCAGCGCCTGCTTCGCCTCCGGCGTAGAGAACATCGTCTTGCCGTCCTTCAGGAAGTTCGGATCCTCATGGTCGATCTGGTCGAAGTTGTAGTTCTGTATGATCGCATCCGGAACGGAATTCGCCCCCGAGCCGCCGCGGAACGAGAAGCCGTAGCGGTTTTTGCTCGGATCGGTCAGCTTGATGGCGCTATCGACCAGCTCTTCGTAATTCGTCGGCGGAGTCAGCCCCGCTTCCTGGAACCAGTCGGCGCGGTAGAACAGCTGACGCTGGTACATGCCGTTCGGGATGAAGTAGAGCTTGTCGTTCAGCGAGCCGACCGACTTGGATACGTCCGTGATCGAGCTGTACTCCGGCCAGCTGGCCGCGTATTCATTCAGCGGCTCGATATAGCTGTTGTTGACGAACTCGGATACCGTCAAATCCCGCACTTCGAGCACGTCGAGATCCTGCTTGGCGGCCAGCATCGTTTTGATCTTGTTGTCGGCCTGGTCGAACGGGGGAGAGATCAGCTCGACCGTGATGTTCGGATTTTGCGACTGGAATCGGGCAATCATCTCGTTCAAATAAGCCGTGCGGTCCGGGCTGGTCAGGCTTTCGATCATCCGCAGCTTCACCTGCTTCTCTGTGCCGCCGCTGCTCGCGCCTCCGCTGCCGGCTGTGTCCGTCTTGTCTCCGCCGCCGCAGCCGGCCAGAACGCTGAAGAGCATGACCCCCGCCACCGTACCGGATAAAGCTTTTGCCGTTCTCTTTACCGCCATCTTTTTCGGCCTCCTTTTTCCTAATCGACCTCAAATGTACAGCAATCTGACAGTCATCCTGTCTGATAGGTTATAGTGTAATGAAACGGCTTCAAGGCGTCAATACAAATTTCTTGTTTTGTCAAGCCTTGCTAGAATGCGGTCGGCGAGCGATCGGCTTCGTTAATAGGTTTTAATAATTTCCTCGATGCGGTTCATCATTTTATCGAATTCCGCCGTCGCCCGCTCGGGGTCGTGTGCGGCGATGCCCTCGAACATCGAACGGTGGAAAGGGTACGTCTCGTCGAACAGCCGCTTGTCGCCGAGCGGCTCGTTGAAGAACTTCTCGTACATGGCGGATATGGACTCCAGCACGCTGAACAGAATCGGGTTGGAGGCTGCCCGCATGACGCTGCGATGGAAGGCCAGATCGATCTTCGAGGTGTCGAGGTCCGCTTCTCTCCGCTTGTCGTATTCTCGCAGGATCTCCTCAAGCTCCGCGATCTGCGCCGGATTGATCCGCTTGGCGGCCAGCTCCACCGCCTTGCCTTCGAGCGCTCTCCGCACGTCCAGAATCGACAGCAGGAAACGCTTCTCGTTCTCGATCTTAACCTTGCCGGCAAAACGGTAAATGCCGACGTCGCGGACGAAAATGCCTTTGCCGTTTACGACCTTCACGATCTCGATCGCCTCCAGGTGCCGCAGCGCCTCTCTCAGCGAGGAACGGCCGACGCCGAACATCTTCGTCATCTCCTCAACCGAAGGCAGCTTGTCTCCCTCCTGCAGATTCTTCTCTTCGATATATTTCTGTATTTCCTCAGACACCAGTTCGTGCATCAGTTGTTTGTGGATTTTCGCCACCGACGGGTCACTCCTATCCGCAAGACATTATTTCCCCCGCTTTGATCACGTGAATCATAGATGATCGAAGCGCACATTGTCAAGATTGGGCAGGTTCCTGTGTCTGTTCAGAAATGCTTCAAGTCCGAAAGCTATAATGAAGCGAAATCTGTAGGGATTGATTTCACCTATCTAATGGAGGTTGGTTATGGGAGCTTCGTTAAAAAAGGGATTGGCGGAATTTATCGGTACGTTCGTGCTGGTCTTGTTCGGCTGCGGGAGCGCGGCGACGGCCGGGGGAAATTTGGGCAATCTGGGCATCGCGATGGCATTCGGGTTGTCTATCGTGGCGATGGCCTATGCCATCGGGCCGGTATCCGGCTGCCACATTAACCCTGCGGTCTCCTTGGCGATGTGGATGAGACGCAAGCTCTCGGGCGGCGACTTCCTTCTGTACGTCCTCTTCCAGATTGCCGGGGGCCTGGCGGGAGCGGCGGTTCTGTACGCGATCATCGACTCGACGGGCGCAGCCGTGACCGGTCTGGGAGCCAACGGCTTCGGGGAAGGCTACGGCATCGGGATTTCGCTGACGATGGCGATCGTCGTGGAGATCATTCTGACCTTCGTCTTCGTCTATACGATTCTAGGAGTCACCTCGGAGGAAGGCAACGGCAGAATTGCAGGGCTGGTGATCGGGCTGACGCTTGCGTTCGTTCATATTCTCGGCATCGCCCTGACCGGAACCTCGGTCAATCCGGCCAGAAGCCTCGCCCCGGCCGTTCTGCTGGGAGGCACCGCCCTGGAGCAAGTGTGGGTGTTCCTTGCCGCTCCGCTGGTTGGAGCCGCGCTCGCGGCTGTCGTTCACCGGGCATTAAATCGGAAGTAAGCGCAGCTGTAGATTCAGACCGAACGGTTACTTGGCGCGAAGTCCCCGTAACGCGTTCTGTTCGCAAGCGCTAAGCGAGCCTCGCGCCTGCAGGGGCATGCTCCTTCGGCGAAGGAGAGAACGACCTGGTCCGGACCGGAGCAGCGAGAGCTCCCGGCCGACGGGCGTCCCTCTGTCCTGTGCCGGGCCGGCCACACGGGGAATCCCGTCGCCGCGGGCCGCCGATGAAGACGAGCTAACGAATGCTCCTCCGATATTGGTCGGGCGATACGCCCTTCGCCTTCTTGAACATCTCGCAGAAATAAGAGGCGGACAGCCCTCCGAGCTCCGATGCGATCTCCTGAATCGATAGCGACGTATTGCCTAGAAGGATGCACGCTTCCCGGACGCGGCGCCGCATTAAATATTCGGACGGCGTCATCCCGGTCGCTTTCTTGAAGACGCGGGAGATATGGTAGGGAGACAGATGAAGGCCGGACGCCAGCTGCTCCAGCCTAAAGGGCTGCTTGTATCGGCCGTCCAGCCACTCGGCGATTCGCTCCGCATGCGAGCGGGCGCGCGAAGGGACGGCCTCGACGAGGGCTTCGTCTGCGAAGACATGCGCTTTAAGCGAACGGATCAGCGAGATCAGCAGAAAGCCCAGCTCCTCGTCGCGGTGCGGCGAAGGGCGGGAGGCCGCCGCATGCCATTCCCGCAATTGCTCGGCCAGAGGCGTGTCCTTCAGCGAGGGGAAGCATTGCCGGCGGAGATGGCCGTTCTGAAGCAAGCGAAAAAAACGCTCCAGCGCAGGAAACGGGGCCAGGTAACGGTCCGCGAACGACGGATCGAACGTCAGAATGGTCCGAATGTAGGAGCGGTTCGGCACCGGAGGGACGGCAACCCGGTGGAGCTGGTAGGGCTGGAACCAGACCAGGGAGTGGTTCTCGATCGGGTAGATGCGGTTGTCCACCCGGATTTCGCCGTGGCCCTCGTAAATATATAGAAGCTCGATGCCCCGATGCGCATGGTGAAAGTACGATTCCGGGTCCTGCTTGCGGTAGTTGAACGTGAACGAGCCGGGCTCAGGCCCGAACTCTTGAGGCTGGATCATGTCGCCATGGGCTCCTTGTCCGTGCGATTACGGTGCTTTCATTTGCTTTCATTATACGGAGCCGACGCGAACGAGCGCAACTCCACAGGAGAGAGAAGCCTTGTCGGCTGCAGCCGACAAGGCTTCTCTTGGCGCAAGCTATCTCTCGTACCAGTAGCCCGGCGCTCCCCGATCAAGACGGAGCAGCGCTTCGAGATAGAAGTAGTCGCCCCAGATGACGAAGTCGTCCGGAGAGACGCGATCTCTGACCGAATAGGAGCCGTGTCGGAGAAAGCCCTCCTCCTCGAGGGAGCCCGCCGTGAAGTAGCGGTCCGTCAAGGAGGCCATCGAGCGGTTCGCCGCATCGAGCAGCAGCTCCCGATCGGGGTCGCCCGAAGGCAGATGCTCCGCAGCCTCCAGCATGCCGCACGCGGCGATGGCCGAAGCCGAGCTGTCCCGCGGCGTGCCTTCCTTCTGAGGCACGTCGAAGTCCCAATAAGCGACATGGTCCTCCGGCAGCCGGGCGATAAAGTGGCGGGCCAGCCGCCGGGCCGCCTCCAGATACCGGGGCTCTCGCAAATACCGGTAAGCGAGCGCGAAGCCGTAGACGCCCCAAGCCTGTCCCCTCGTCCACGTAGATCCGTCCCGCGCCCCTTGGTGGGTGCTGCCGCGAATGGCATCGCCCGTCTGCTGGTCGAAGCTGAACGTGTGGTAGGAGGAATCGTCTCCTCTGACAAGGTAGCGCAGGCTTCGATCCGCATGAATCCGGGCTCTCTCGGCATAGATCGGGTTGCTGGTCTGTTCGGTCGCCCAATACAACAGCGGGAGGTTCATCAGGCAGTCGATAATGATCCGGCCGCCGTTCAGAGGATCGTTCTCGGGTCCCCAGGCCTGGAACAGCTGAGATCGTTCTCTCCATCTTCTCATGAGGGCGTCGGCCGCCTGAAGAGCGAGGGCTCTGGCCTGCTCGTCCTTCTCCAGCATCCATTGCGCCATGGCGGACGGGGAATACAGAAATCCGATATCGTGATGGTCCATGTGGATGTTCCGCTCCAGCCGCCGCCTTAAGGACGCGACGGTGTTCGCCGCAGCCTCCCGGAAGACCGGCTCCTGGGAATATTCGAAGGACAGCCACAGAATGCCTGACCAGAAGCCTTCCGTCCAGGACGTGTGGTCGTCCAGGACGTATTTTCCGTTGCCTTTGCTGACGATCGGAAACCGGTCTCCGAAGCGGGAGAGGTTCGCCTTCGTCGTGCGCAGCGTCTGTACGATCGCCGACTGCCAATTCATAGCCGCATGCCTCCTCAGGGGTAGGTTCGCACTCTCGATTCCCATTATAGAGGGACGGCGCTTAGGTATGTTGTGCATCTATATCGCTGGATTGCGGCATTTCCGCTACTTCAGCCGGAAGGCGTTCGGTCCGTAGCGGCGCACGAGCAGAAGCGCGGCGGCCGAGTACACAGCCGCCAGAACCGCCGTTCCCGCAGCGATCTCCACGGGGCCCGGCTTGGCGACCAGCGTTATCCAGCAGAGAGCGGACACGGCGATGTTGAGCGTGAAGAACAGCGGATTTTTGGCGTTCATCTCCGGCGTGTAGGGCTGCAGCAAGTAGTACAGCAGAAGATGATGAACGGAGAACAGCCAGCAAAGCGCCAGTACGGCGATCCACATCGGCAGCAGCAGGCCGGCGTCAAGCGGCCAGCCCGCCGCCGCGGCCACCGCCGTCAGCGCAGCGCCAAGCGCCGTTCCGAGCAGCAGGTTCATGCCTCCGAGCCGCTTCAGCCGGATGGCGAAGTGCCGGACCGCCGCCTCCCGGTAGAAGGCGTAGCGCAGAAGCGGCAGATCGCAGTTGTAGAAGATCGCCCGGCAGAACCGCTCGCCGATCGCCAGCGAGTACAGCCCGAACGGCAGAAAAGGAAGCAGCGTGGACAGCGTCCAGCCTTCCGGCGCGCCGACGGACGCCGCCAACAGGGCCGCCGCCGCCGCGGCTCCGCAGATGCCGATGAGCCGGTTGACGAGCGGCTTGCGGATAAACCGGCGATGCCTTTGGAAGAACAGGGCGTTCAGCCGGGCGTAGCCGCGCAGCCGTTCCCCGATCGCGCTCTGCGGAGCCTCCTCGATGTCCGCCGACTTGTAGTCGCCGGCCTTGACGACTACGTCCGCCTTTCTCGCGTCGCTCATAACCTGCCCGAGATTCAGCAGCGGGTCGTCCCGCTTAACTGCGGCGTCGACCGCTTCGGCATAATCGGGGTAACGGGCCAGCAGTACGGCGGCGCCCGCGCCAAGCAGAGCAAGCGCCAGGACGAACGGATAAGCCGTCAGCACGATGCCGAAGCGGGGAGCGTCGTCCAGCAGCAGCGGACCGTAGGCGAGCGCGACGCCCGCCAGGAGGCTTAGCCAGACGAAGAGGTTTTGTTTGATCAGCACGATTCCGGTCTTCTGGAAGACGAGCAGGTGAACGAATTCGGCGACGACTCTCCAGCCGACCAGAGCGAGCGCGATTAGAGCGCCGTCCAGCGGCGATCCGCCGGCCAGAGGCACGAAGAGGACGAGCGCCGGTACGAATGCCATGAAGAAGACGGTGTAGCGGTAGGCCAACGTCGACCGCATGTAAGTCGCCGGCGGCAGGCGCAGAAGCTTGACCGCCACGAACTTGCTGCGCTTCGTCTCCATCACCCTGGCGTTCACGATCGGGCCGACCAGGAAGCTGAGGACGAGCAGGACGGACAGAAACGCGGGCAGCGTCTCGACGCCCGAAGCCTTCACCGGCCAATAGACGAACAGGCCGACGTAGGCCAGTTGAACCGCCGCGGACCAGACGATGCCCAGCAGCAGGCCCGCGACGGCCGCTCCCCGCTTCCAGGAGAGGCCGGCGTACAGGCTCTCCGGCACCTTCGGGCCGATCAGCGGCAGGCGGCGAATATAATAGACGAGCCGGTTGACGAAGGACGATACGGCAATGGCCAGCAGAAGCCGCTGCATCCTAAGCATGGGAGGGATCATCCTTCAGCAGCTCGATCACCGACTGCTCGAATTCGGGACTGTGCAGCAGATCGGACGGCACGCTGGACAGCAGGCCGTTGTTCAGCACGACCAACTCGTCGCACAAGTCGGTCGCCAGCTGCAGGATGTGGGTCGAGAAAATCAGAATATGATCCCGCTTCATCTCCCGCAGCATCTGCTTCATCTCCAGCGCCACGATGACGTCGAACGAGGTCAGAGGCTCGTCCAGCAGAATGACGGGCGGCTGGGCGATCAGGAAGAGCAGCATCTGCAGCTTGTTCTTCATGCCGTGAGAGTACCCTTTAATCAACCGGTGACGATCGTCCCGGTCGAACCGCAGACGCTCGAACCAGCCGTCCAGATCGACATCCTCCCGGATTTTGTCCGGATTAGCCTCCAAGTAAAACCGAACGAACTCGTATCCGGTCAGAAAATCCGGCAGAATCGGGGTCGAGTAGACGTAGCCGATATCGCTTTCCTTCAGTTCGGCTCTGTCTCCGTCGTCCCGTTCCAGCCACGCTTTACCGCCGTCCATTCGCAGCTCTCGGCTCAGGCAGTTGAACAGTGTCGTTTTGCCTGCGCCGTTGCGCCCGAGAAGCCCGTAAATCTTGCCTTGCTCGAAGCGGAAATCCGCTCCCCGCAGCACCTTCTTGTTGTCGAAGGTTTTTTCCACCTTTTCCAGAACGAGCCTCATTCGGCAACCTCCTAGTTACGTATCCTCTATGTATTCATACGCAGAACGGAGATCGGAGGTCGCGTTTCAACCCATTCAGCCGCCGCCCTCCTTCGACCGCGACCCGATCAAATAGCCGATAATCGTCGATTCGACCGGCAGGACGACCAGCGTCCACAATTCCTTAAGTCCGAAGTCCGGAGAGCGATACTTCTCTGGCGTCAGCGTGTAGACCAGCGCGATCAGAAGAACGGCCAGCGAGATCGTGCCGACGATGTACAAGCGGACATTGTCGCCCGAGCCGAAAAACTTGCCCAGAAAGCCGAGCTCCGCTTTTCTTTTCTCGCTTTCCGAGTTCGCGGCGATAATCTTGCTGGCCACCTTCGGGTCTTGTATTTCAATTTTATTCACGTCCGGGCCCCCCCTCTCCCGCGAAAAAGGTGAATGTCAGCGACCAATAAGTCGCTTCGTAGTTGATCGTAACCTCGTAACGGAGCGAGAGCGGACGATTGTTCAGAACGCCGAGATGGATCAGGTCGTGATTGCCGGTCGGCTTGCCGCGAGGGAAGTTGACGCAGGCGATACGCACTTCGTTGTAGCGGACGAGGCGGATATCGGTCGTGAAATCGTTCCTCTCCGGCTCGTATTCGATGCAGAAGACGAAGGTCAGCGGATCGCGCTCCTCCGACAGCACGATCTCGATCGGATTCATTCCGTATGCGAACACTCGGCCGTAGTAGACGGCCTCGAAGCCTCCGGACGTAATTTTCATTCCGTGTTCCTCCCCGAATCGGATGGGCGTACGAGCTTCCTTGATCTATTTTACGACGGGGGCGACTGCGGCATGACAACGATTCCCTGCTGCGAGGACGACCGCTCTTCCGGGGCTGAAGCGGCGGGCAGGAAACCTGGCGCGGTCGGATCGGCAGGATCTCAGCGTTTTCTCGTGCAAGCGCAGGATCGGAGTTTTCATTCTCATTCCGGTGTCGATCGCGGTCAAGATCGTGTCTGTGTTCGGCCTGCCGATCGAGCAGGTGTTTTACATCGACAAGAGGGTGGAAAGGGTCAGGTTCCCCTGTAGAGGATCGCTTCGCGCGCTGCCATTCGATCCTGAAGGGGACGGGCTTCTTAGAGCTCGAGGGACGATTATGGTAAAATGAAGCAAAGGTACAGGATCAGAATTAGGATGGAGGCTCGGCGGATGGGGACGGAGATTGAAAGAAAGTTTCTGCTTGCGGAATTCCCGGATTCCGTTGTGCGGGAAGGCAAGCTGACTCCGATTAAGGAGCAGAGAATTGAGCAGACCTACCTCGCGATAGACGAGGCTCAGGAGCTGAGAGTCAGGAAAATTCAGGATTTGGCCACCGGGGAGCTGGAGTACACGCATACGTTCAAGAACGGCCGCGGGCTCGTTCGCGAGGAGATCGAATATTCGATCTCGGCCGGTCTGTACGACCAGCTTATTCGGGCTTTGGGGGCGGTCCCCCTGACGAAAGTGCGGACGACGGCCGAATGGGACGGCACACTCGTCGAGATCGACACGTACGACCAGATCCAGCTTCGAGTGCTGGAGGTCGAGTTCGAGTCGGAGGAGGCGGCGCTGCGGTTCCAGGCGCCCGAATGGTTCGGTCCCGACATCAGCTCGTCGAAGGAATACAGCAACAAGACGGTGTGGAAAAAGCTGCAGGAGGGACGCTCGAAATAAAAGATGCGAGCCTATTAAGAGCACGGCGTTTCCGACTTGATATGAAGAGAGCCCCTGTGCAACGAGTTAACGCGCACAGGGGTTCTTCGCATTCACAGGGCCAGCCGGAAAGCTACGGTTCTTTCGTGAGCCAGGCTACCAGCTCCTCCGTCTGGGCGAGCACCGCGATCGGGTCGTAATACCAAGAGCGCTCCTCCGGCCAGACGTACAGGCGGTCGTTCTTCACCGCCTGGATGCTGCTCCAGACCGGATCCTTCTTAAAGTCTTCCGCAGTGCGGCCGTTAGCCGTCAATACGATATAGTCTCCGGCGTAATCGCTAATCAACTCCGCAGAGATTTCCGCCCATTGCTTCTCCATAATTTGCTCGGCGACTGCAGCCGGAGGCTTGCGACCGAGAGCCTGATAGACCGGCTGCCCGCCTCTGCCGAAGTTATCTCCGTATACGTAGATCGATTTGTCGGTACTTTCTATGATAGAGAAAGAGGCATCTGCCGGAATCGCCGCATCGACTTTGGCCTTGGCTTCCGCGATCCGGCGGTCGTACTCCGCCAACCACTCTTTGGCCTCTTTTTCCTTGCCGAGTATTTTACCGAAGAAGATGAGCTCTTCATGGGCGTTTTTCAATTGTCCGTAGGGGATTTCCAGAGTCGGAGCGATCTTGCTCAGCGTCGAATACACATCCTTGTTGCCCGTAATGATGAGATCCGGGTTTAAGCTCGTGATCGCTTCGGGGGAAGGAGAGCCGTACGTTCCCGAATCGGCCACGCCGTTAAGAGCCTCCTTAAAATAATAATTTTGCAGCGTCAGCCCGGGAGCGCCGACAGGAATAACGTCCAAAGCGATCAGACTGCCCAAATACTCTTCCGCGACGATGCGCTGCGGATGCGCCGGGATTTGAATCGGGCCGTTCACGGTGTCGATCATCCGGAATTCCGGCTCCGCAGACGGACTGTCCGAAGCGGAGGGCTTGGCCGATTCGAAGGCCGGCGGAGAAGATGCGGCGGGAGCGGCATTGTTCGATCCGCAGGCGGCGAGAAGCGAGAGACAGAGTGCGGCTGCGACAACGGTAAGTTTACGCGAGGTTAAAAGGCGATGTAGCAAGGTGAATACCTCCAATATGCAATCGATAATGATTCTCAATGAAACTATACAAGGTATTCGGTCATACGACTACGTACAGAAATGATATTCGCTCATGCAAATTTGTGATTAGGCAACAGTCGACGCGTCAATATTTTCAATTGCGCCTGCGTGGAGAGCGGATCATACCCGCAGAAAAGATCGGGCTCATGCAGCCAATAAAGCTTCTTGTTGCGAACGGCCTCCATCTCCGACCATCGACGCGATTGGAACAGACGTTGAAGGTAGGGACGGGATCCGGGAGAGGAGGGGGTTCCGGTTATGAAAATATGATCGGCCTTGTGCAAGTAAAGCTCCTCGACCGACGCCTCTACGTAGCCGTGAGCGGTCCAGTGCGGACTTGGTGGCCGGAATCCGAGATCCCCGTAAAGAATGTGCGCGCCTCTTCCGTAGCTGCCGCTGCATGCGTACGCCTTGCCGTGCGCTATCTCCCATACGATGGCGGTTCCCCTGTCTCCCAGCTTCTCGTCCAGTGCTTGATTGATCCGATCGATTTGTTCGTCGTAACCGGCCAGCCACTGCTCGGCTTCTTTTGCTTTATTCAGCATATTGGCGATCACAAGCAGCTGATCTCGCCAGCTCATCGTACGGAACGGCAGTGCGACGATGGGAGCAAGCGGAAGCAAGCTCGTATTCTCCGTCGCGGTGTTGTAATGAATGATCATGTCCGGCCGGGCTTCGGACACCGCATCGTATAAGGTGGAGGCGGTGTGCCCGTCGGGGTTCAGCGCAGTTCCGGACCTCGCATGCATCCGGGCTTTGTTCTTCTCCAGCCAGGAAGTATAGACGCCAAGCTCCGGCGTTTGGCCGAGCGCCATCAGAATGCCGGTATGATTCAGATTCAGCGCGGCTATCCGCTTAGGCTTGTGCCGGAAGGCAGTTGGAGACATCCCGACGACCTCCTTGAATTTGCGGCTTAAATACGGACCTTCTTTGAAGCCGACTTGATGCGCCAGCGCATTCAGCCTGGTATTGTCCACGAGCATGCGGCTTTGGGCATTGCGAATCCGCAGCATCGTCAAGTAGTCCATGAAGGTGCGGCCGGTATGCTTGCGAAACGCGCGGGAAAAATGCTCCGGACTGACGTTCGCCCTCTCCGCCAGTTGCTCCCTCGTCAGATCCTCGTTGTAATTGGCTTCGATAAACTGCACCGCCTGAGCCAGCCAACCTTCGGCTGATGCCCGTTCCGCTGCCAGATCCTGATAGAGCCCGGCCAGCAGACGGCTGAACAGCAATTGCACCCGATAAGGCTGATCCTCATCCGGCAGATCCTGCCAGGCGATATGCAACTCGGCGGCCAGCCTCAAGCTGCCGACCGAGCAGTGGCGCACCGTCTCGAATTCCGTACCGGAGCAGCGATCGGCGGCGCTTGACGGATAGTGGACGAATTCAATATAGAGCCCCTGTAAGGAAGTGCTCGGATCGACGGCGACAGCTTGCGAAGAGGGGCGGCCAAGCAGCGTAAATCCGCGAGTCGCATGATGCTGCTGATCGCAAATATACAGAGGTCCCTGCCCTCCCCAAACGAGGAGAAGCTGGGAGCGGCCCGGAAGCGGTTCTAGGGGGCCTGAAGCAGCATATTCGGCAAGCCCGTCAATCCGCATAGGGATGGCATTAGGATGCGGGAAAGAGGACTCGGGAGAAGGGATTAAAGGACTAAGCGGCATCGTATTCTGCACTCCTCTAGCGAATAATCTTTATGGCCATAGATCCGGAAGCAGCTCCAGCGTCAATCGACTCGTAAACGCGTCGTCCGAATGCCAGAACGAATCCATAATTTATGATAATGATAATCATTGTCTTTCTCTCTATTTTAGAATACACCGGGTTCTTCAGGAACGGCAATGGACGAGATTGCTGAGAGTGAACTTAGATGCGGGGGTGAACGGGGTGGGAGCGATCCGTTTCCCTGGGGACGCGATTCATGCGGGAGGGACCTCTCCGTAAAACTTGGATTTCTACCGTCAACAGGGCGTCATCATACGCGCGGCCAATGAAAAAGGTGGCATTCCAATAAGCAGCGTTGCTGGACAAAGAAAAGGGGATGTGCCTCCTGAAGACTGCTCATACGCTCCTGAAGGGTTTACTCATTCAGGTTTCAGGAGCGTATTGCATCGGAGGAGGCACATCCCCTGTCATTTATCATCGCCACTTGAAGTACTTATGGGAGAGCCCCGAGACCGACAAGGGGCATATTTACGGCTGGGGATCGGGATCGGGATCGGAAACCTGCAGTTTCTTGAAGCCGGCCAAGAGTAACGCTCCGGTCAGCACGGTCGCCACCCCCGACCAGAAAAACCACGTTTGAATCCCGTATTTGTCCACGATCGGACCGGCCATCAGCAGCCCGACCGGGGAAGCGAGCAGCATGACGCTGGTGACGAGCGAGATGACGCGGCCCAGCATTTCCGGCTCGTACGCTTTCTGAATCATCGCCATGTAAGGCCCGTTGAAGAACGGGGAGGCCGCTCCCATCAGGAACGACATTACGGCGAACAGCAAGAAGGCGCCCGGTCCGATCGCCCCGCTGATCAGGCAGGTCAGGCCGATGACGAACAGACTCCAGCAGATATAGGTGATATCCTTCCACTTCGAGGCCAGAACGGCCAGCAGCAATCCGCCGAGAATCATCCCGATGCTGAATATCGCTTCGATCAGACTGGCGCTGTATCCGCCTCGGCCGAAGTGGGACAGCGTCATGAAGGGAAACAGCGTGGCCAGCGGCATGAACGCGATGCCGAAGACTGCGGCAGCCGCAGTAACGACGACGATGGCCCGCGCTTGAATGAAGGTCCGCCATCCCAGCTTGAACTCCTGCAGAAAATGAGGCGCTTGCCGAGACTCCGGCTTCGGTTGGCGGATGGGAACGTACAGGAGCATAAGATTCGCCAGCACCGCGCCGGCGACATCCAGAAACAGCACGACGCCCAGGGAGGTCGCCGAGTATACGGCGATGCCGAGCGCGGGGCCGATGACGGTCGATACCGAGAACACCATCTGATGCCAGCCCGCTACCCGGGTCAATTGATCCTCGGGAGCCAGAAGCGGTATGGCCGCTTGCAGGGCCGGGGCGTGAAAGGCGGAGGCGATGGAACGCACGAGCAGGATCAAGTAGACGAATCCGAGGCTGGGTTCGCCGAAATAGGCATACACGCCCAGAATCAGACTGAACAGGGCGATGGCGCTATCGGCCGCGATCATCGTCAGCTTGCGGTTCCATCTGTCGAGCCATACGCCGATGAAAGGGCCGAGAAGCGCTTGCGGCAGAAGACCGACCAGACCGGCCGTAGTCAGCACAACGGCTGATTGCGTCGTTGCCGTCAAATGCCAGATGATCGAGAACTGCACCATGGTGCTCGTCAAGATAGAGAAGATCTGTCCGGTGAACAGAATCGCGAACGTTTTTTTCCAATGGGTCGACACCAAAAAAACCATCCCTTCGTTATAAAAGATAAAGCCATAAAATGGAACACAAATAAGCCCACTCCGTTTTTGCGAAAAAAAACGGCCGAGCAGCCCGGTTCATTCTAGCCTTACCTTAAACGCATGGAATGGATCACCAAGTCCGACACCTCCAAGAAAGCTAATGTCAGTGTATCAGCCGCGGAGCGTCGTTTCAACAGGGAAAAGATAGAGGGTTGCCGTTGCGGCGAAGGAGACTGAAAGACAAGCGCGCCGGGCGGGAGGTTGAACGACAGCGGAAAAGTCGGGATAATACAGTGGGGAGGTGGGGACATGAATCCCGAGATCGTTACCCTTGTGACAGGGGGAAACATGAAAACGGTCGACCAGGATAAAGCCTCCTGACCGACCGTTTTCATTTGTTTAACTGTGTCAGCTCTCTGTCGGCGTTACGCCGCCCGGACGGATTCGTTATCTTTATTTTTCTTGCCCGACAGAAACCAGCCGCTCAAGGCGATAATCAGCAGTACGGCGTAGAAGGTGAGCTTCCAGCCGGTCGATTCCGCGAAATCGTGCGGGATGACGTGCAGTGAAGGATGCGCGAGCGTATGAACCGCCAGCTTGACGCCGACCCAGCCGACGATGACGAACGCGGCAATCTCCAGGGAAGGTCGGGCCTCGAGCAGCTTGACGAACAGATTCGCGGCGAACCGCATAATGAGGAGGCCGATGAAGCCGCCGAGAAAAATGACGATGAAGTGTCCGCCGTCCATTCCCCCGATCTTGGGCAGGTTCGTCGTCGGCAGAGCGACGGCGAGCGCGACGGCGGCCAGGATGGAGTCGATCGCGAAGGCGATATCCGCCACCTCGACCTTAAACACCGTCATCCAGAAGCCGGACTGCTTTTTCCCCTCCTTGGCCTCGACGCTCTTCTCTTCCTTTTTCACGATAACTTTACGGAAGATGTGGTTCAGCGCGATAAACAGCAGATAAAGCGCTCCGAGCGCCTGGACCTGCCATACATCCACCAGGAACGAAATGGCGAACAAAGAGGCGAAACGAAATACGAACGCGCCGGCCAGACCGTAGAACAAAGCCTTCTTTCGCTGATTCTCGGGCAAGTGCTTCACCATAATCGCCAGCACGAGCGCATTGTCGGCAGCCAGCAAGCCCTCCAGCGCAATCAATACGAGCAGAACCCATCCGTACTCCAGCAGCAATTCGAAACCCATGTCTACTCCTCCTTGAACGAATAAGATGAGCCTACCGTTTTTTCTTCCCAAGAACGCGAAGAGACCTTCGCCTCATTGGACAAAGGTCTCGCTAACAGCACCATGACGGCAATGCCAATAAAGCCGGAGAGCGGACGCTCTCGTATTGACGACTTTTATTGTACAGCTACTCCCCTTTGGAGTCGATCTATTCAGTTTCGGCAAGCTTCAGGAGAATAATACGTGCGGCTGGATTCAAGGTTTCAGATGATGAGCGGACAATTTCTGTCGAATTGTCCTTCAGCATGAGCTTCGGTACTCTGTAGGCGTTAAGCCTACGGAGGCTTTAAACACCTTCGAGAAATAATGCCGATCCGCATAGCCGACGATGTCCGCAATATCCTTGATCGGAATTTCGGGCTGCATCGCAAGCAGCTCCATAGATTTGCTCACCCTAAGCTCCGTCAGGTATTCCACGAACGAGCAGCCCTTGTAAATACGGAAAAGGTTGCAGAGATAGGTGCTCGAGATGCCGAACTCCTCCGTCAGCGTCGGCAGGCCCAGCGGCTCGTCGAGTCGTGCGGCGATATATTGCAGAATACGGTTGAACAAGGCTTCGCTCTTTTTCTCGCTGGACGAGCCGGTCGGCTTGACAGCGGACTGCAACCAGTCGGAGAACGCTTCGCCGGCTTCCGCGTAGCCGGAGGAAGCGTATAGCAGATCCCGGATAGCCGCTTCCGTCTTCAGCCGTGCGAGCGGTTGCGGCGTTTCTTCATTTGCCCTCGCCGTCTCTGCGATTTTCCTCAGAACCATCTCCGCGAATTCGGAAGGGCAAGCCTCGTTGTCCCATTGTTCGCACAATCGAAGCACGGCTTCCCGGAAGCCGGTCCACTCGCCCCTCCTGATTTTGTACTCCAGCATTTTCTCCTGAGCGTCCGTCGGCCAGCGGCCAATGAAGCCGCTTGGGCCGTCGCCTTCTTCGGGCGGCACCAGAATGCTTCTGCCGATCACTTGGCGGCTGTCGATTCGCCGCGACAGCTCTCTGGCTGCGCGCCCGATCTTCGAAGGGCCGTCCAGGGGGCCGCAGACCGCGACGATGGAGAAGGCGTCGGACTTGGAATAACGGCTTAACAGGCGTTGGCCAAAGTCGATCAGCCTATCCCGGCCACAGCGCTCCAGGGAGCAGACGAAGAGCAGTCCGCGTTTGTTCGTACCGGGAAATACCCATATGTTCTCGCCGGAGCCGAGATGCGGGGTCAGGCTTTCCAGATGCTCGGAGCCGCTCAGCAGCAGATTGTCGTATAGCAGCGGATTGAAGTGCATGTCTCTGCTGTTCGCGGCGAGCAGCCCGATTGCTCCCGGGAAGCCGGGGCGCTCGTGCTGACCGTCTTCGATATAGCTTTGCACGACGTTTCTCAATTGAAGATAAGTCTGCTCTTTCATCTGCTTGAGCGTTTCCCTGAGAATGTCGTCGACCGCCTCCCGCTCGATCGGTTTGATCAAATAATCGGCGACTTGAGCGCGCAGCGCCGTGCGCGCGTAGTCGAATGAGGGGTAGCCGCTTACGATAATCACCGTGATCTGCGGCTGCTTGTCGTGGATAGCCTGTGCGAGCTGAAGACCGTCCATTCCGCTCATGCGAATATCCGTAAAAATGAGATCGGGGGCAGCTTCCTCCAGGAGGGAGAGCGCCTCCTCCGCATCGTAGCACTCCGCGACGAATTCCGCAGAGCAGCCGATTCGCTCGCACCTTTCCGTCACGATTTCCTTCAGATGATAGAGGAAAACGGGCTCGTCGTCGACGAGCATGATTCGGATCGGACGATTCATTTATAACTCCTCCAATCTTGAAATCAGCGCACCCCGGAGGATGACCCTCGCTCCCCCTTCGGGAGCGTTGCCGACATCGTAGGAAAACCCTGCCCTCCGGCTCAGCCTTAGCCGAACCAGCGCGCTGGTCAACCCCATTCCTCCAAGCTCGAGAGCCGGCGGGGCTTCCGGTTGGCTGGTCTGCAACCGGTTCATATAATCTTCGATGGTGCGCTGCAGCTCCCGGAGCGAGCCGTCCGGAAACCCTCGACCGTTGTCGCGGATTTCCAGCTCCCAGCGGTCGCGCTCCAGCCTCCCCAGAACCTCGATTCGCATCCGCTTGATATCGTTTCCGAACCCGTGCTGCAGGCAATTCTCGACGATCGGCTGCACGGTGAGCTTGGGGACGGTCAGCTCCATTATTTCGGCTGGAACGTCGAACCTGTACTCCAGTCTGTGCAGATAGCGGAATTTCATCAGATTCAAGTAATTTTCCGTAAAATCCAGTTCCTCCCTCAGGGAAGCGCTCAGAGAGTCCGTCGAGACGGCATATCTCAAAAACCGGGAGAGCTTGCGGCTAATGACGGCGGCCGAACCCGAACCGGAGCCTTCCTTGTCCGCCATAATAGCGATAACGCCAAGCATGTTGAACAGGAAGTGGGGATTGATCTGCGCCTGAAGCGTTTGGAAGTGGGACTGCAGCTGCAGCGTTCGAAAGCGAAGCTTATCTTCCATCGCCAGCTTGATCCGATCGTTCATTTTCTGGAACGAGCGGCGCAAGGATTCGATTTCGTTCATTCTGTATTTGTTCTCGATATGAACCTCCTGCTGGTCGTCGTCCAGCTTGACGGCATCCATAACCTGCTTCAAGGATGTGATCGGACGGCTGAGCAGCTTGGCCAAAAAATAATAAAAAGCGACAGAAACCGCGATCAGAAGCAGCACGCTCAAAATCATCACGTTGCGAAAAATAAGCAGGGGAGCGAACAGTTGCTTCTCGGGGACGGCGGTAACGACGGAGAACGCCGGGAAGTCGGTCGCTTGCTTGACCGCGAACACTCCCTGCTCCTGTAGCGGATTCTTTTTGTCGGAGATTAAGCTCTCCGGCAGCGATTCTACGGCCATTGAACCTTCGCTGGAATAGACGACCCGGCCCTGACGGAGAATGAAGACGGAGGCTCCGGGCATATTTCCCGCTTTCTCCTGATCGACTATCGCATTCGGCTTAAGCACAGCCTCCAGATAGCCCAGTCCGCGGCCCTCCCACTGCAGCTTGCGGATGAGGGAGAACGAAGGCGGGGCGCCACCGGCTAGAAGAATGGGCCCGCCTTTCGCCTCATCGGCTTCGTCGTAGAAGTCGGAGAAGCCGCCGGGAACGGCAGAAGGCGTAAAGGCGGCCTGCTTGGAGAACAGCTCGCCGTCCGCCGTATAAAGATTCAACCGGTCGATGCTTTTATAGGCGTTGATCGAGATCAGCATAAAGTTGTTGATCGATTTTCTGGCTTCCAGATCGGCTTTTGTATTCGCGGCCTCTCTTTTGAGCATCAAGTAGTCCGCCAGAGTCGAACGGGTCTGGTCGTAGCTGTTGTAGAGCAGGAAGCTCATGTTGTCGAACATGTTCAGCTGCGAGGAGAGATTGCTGGCCACGCTGCCGGTCAGCTGTTCCACGCTGGTGATAATATTGCGCTCGATGCTCTTCTTGAAATAGAAATACATCGGAAAACTGACGGACAGCATAAGCGCGATCAACGTTAACGAATAAACGAGAAAGAGCTTGGTTCGGAAGCTTCTCATGCGATTCACTCTCCTCACCTGTCATCATAACAAAATAGCTGGACGAAATCGTTTAATATTTTCCCCCGTTCTTGTGTCAGAATCACCATTTACTCGCTTCATGTGAAAGGACTATCATGACAGTGCAAGTGATCATTACTACACTTCACAGGGGGGAATGCAGCATGACGCACTTGAAAGCGGGCAAGCTGTTCGCGGCGGCTACGATGCTCGCTGTGACGGCTGCCCTGACGGCGTGCGGAGGCGGCGACGGGGGCAGTAACGCGGTGTCGACGGGAGGGGAAGCAAGCCCGAGCGGAGGTTCGGGTGAGACTGCGCCTGAAACGGTACAGATCAAAATGCTCGGACATGCCACCTGGTTTGTGCAGGGAATGGAGGCCATTATTCCGGAGGCCAAGAAGAACGGCTTCGATCTGGTGATCGAGAAGGTGCCGGAAGGCGACGACGGGGCCAATCTGATGAAAACCCGCTTTGCCACGAACGATAAGCCGGATATTTTGTTCTACCAGAACGGGATATCGATCAACCATGGCTTCGGCGTGCCGGGCGACGTGTTCGTCGCCCAGGACGACCAGCCCTGGATGGAGAACTTCGACAAGGACGCCTGGAAAAATTTGATGGACACGCTGGAGGACGGCCATTGGTACGGCGCTCCGTACGGTGGAACCGACATGGGAATGGTTCTCTATAACAAAAAGCTGTTCCAGGAACTGAATCTTCAGGTTCCGACGACAATGGACGAGTTTTGGAAGGTGGCTGAAGCGCTCAAGGCGGCAGGCAAAACGCCGGTCTACTTCTCCGGTCAGGATGCCTGGACGGTTCAACTTCCGATTCTGCTGTCCGGCGCTTCCCGTCAAGGAGCGGAGCTCATTCCGCTCATGAACGAGAACAAGGCGAAGATGACGGAGTGGACGGATCGCAAGGTCGGCATGCAATTCATCAAAGAGGCGGTCGAAAAAGGCTTCGCCAATGCCGACATTCTGTCCTCCACCTATGACAACGCTCAGAAGGCGCTCGCCAGCGGAGAGGCGGGCATGTACCATATGGCGACTTGGGTCATGAACGAGATCGTCACGAAATATCCGGAAGGCGTGGAGGACATCGGAGCGTTCGTCATGCCTTACAAAGGGGGAGGGCAGGACCTGGCCGCCATCTGGGCGCCGAAGGCGATGTATATCGTTAAGGGAGAGAACCAGAACGACGCGCAGCGCTTCGTGAACTGGTTCGAGCAGCCGGCCGTCCAGGACGTTTTCTTCGCGAAGCAGGGCGGTATCCCTGCCATCAAGGGCGTTAAGCAAACAAGCCTGACGCCGGCCGAGCTGGATGCGAAGAAATATTTGGACGAAGGCCGAGCGATCGCCAACGTGCCCTACCCGATCAAGTTCAACTCCGACGCGAACCTGCCGACATACGCTCAAGAACTGTTTGTCGAAGGCGGCAAGACGCCCGATCAGGCGCTCGAAGCGCTGCAGAAGGATATGGAAGCGGATGCGAAGGCGAAAGGCGACCCGAACTTCAAATAATCGAAGGGGAGCTTCTTCCGGTGAAGAAGCTCCCTTCCGTTCCAAGGAGCGCTTATGTTAAAGAAACAATATTACTCCTACTGGCTGATGTCTCCGGGGCTGCTCATTTTTTTCGTCTTTTTCATCGTGCCCGCCTTAATGGGCTTTTACTTCGCGTTTACCGACCTGAATGCCTCGTTCAAGGTAACCCGATTCGTCGGATTCGCTAACTTCATCGCCCTGTACGAGAACTCCAGCCATCTGTTGGCATTTAAAAACACTTTTATTTTCGCGGTTGTCACGACCGTCTTTAAGATCGGCCTCGGGCTGCTCCTTGCCATTCTGGCGAACCAGCATCTGAAGAGCCGTCTCCTGCTTCGTTCGGTTCTGTTCTTTCCGGTCGTGCTGAGCACGATCGCTGTCGCGATCGCATTTAAAGCGATCTACCATCCCAGCACGGGGATATTGAACGTTTTTTTGCGCGCCGTCGGACTCGATTCTCTGGCTATGAGCTGGCTGACCGACCCCGCTCTTGTCATGTATTCGATCTCCTTCGTAGAAATTTGGAAATGGACCGGCTTTTCGATGATGCTTTTCCTGGCCGCTCTGCAATCGATGCCGCAGGAAGTAACCGAAGCCGCCAAAATAGACGGAGCAACCTCCTGGCAGCACTTCCGCTACATTACGCTTCCGATGGTGACCCCGGTCATGAATACGAATGTCATTCTTAGCGTGATCGGGGGCTTGAAGGTGTTCGACATCGTCTACGCGCTGACTGGGGGAGGGCCGGGCAACGCTTCGAACGTCATCAACACCGCCGTGTTCAAGGCTTTCGCGGCCGGGCGCAACGGAGAGGCGACGGCGGCGAACCTGGTTCTGTTCGTCGTGATCCTGATCGCGGTTCTAAGCTTGAACAAAGTGATAAATCGAGAAGCAAGCAGGTGAAGAAAATGAGAAGAGGCGCACAGGCCGCATGGGAGCTTGTATCCCTCGTTTGCATTGCCATCGTCGGAATCCCGCTGTATTTCGTCATCGTTAACGCCTTCAAGACGAAGGCCGAAGCCGCTGAGATGAGTCTCGCCCTTCCCGGGCAATGGAACATCGCGGACAATTTAAGAGACGTATTCGCGGCGGCCAGAATTCCCCAAGCCTTCTGGAATACGTTCGTCATTACCGCCATAGGGGTCGTTCTGATCGTCGTTCTGTGCTCGGTGTCGGCGTTCGTGATTCAGAGAAGGGATACGAGACTGACGAGGCTGGTGCAGCAGATTCTGGTTGTCGGCCTCATTCTTCCAACTATGATCATTACCACGTATTACGTGGTCGACTTTTTCGAGCTGGTGCGCACGTATGCCGGCGTCATTTTGCTGTTCATTGCGGGTAATTACGCCTTTTTCACCTACCTGTATGTTTCGTTTATGCACGGCATACCGAGGGATCTGGACGAGGCGGCGATTATTGACGGGGTCGGAAAGCTTAGGCTGTTCTTTGTCGTTCTTTTTCCGCTGCTCCTTCCGGTCAACGCGTCCGTGCTGATTCTGGCATCGATGAACATCTGGAACGACTTTACGATCCCGTTCTACTTCCTTAATACGGCGGATCGGTATACGCTGAGCCTGCTGATTTATTTCTTTTTCGGGCAGAAGGCGGCCGACTGGAACCTCGTGTTTATGACGATTCTGATCGTCTCGCTCCCCGTCGTGCTGCTGTATCTGTTCCTGCAGCGCTATATCGTTGCCGGGATGACGGCGGGATCGGTAAAAAGCTGATTGACGGCGGAGCACATGATCGCGGGAGCCCCCCCCCATTGCCGAGCTGTTGCGCGCCGGATTAGCGGCAATCTAGGCTTTTATCGCGATGTATCGGATTATTTTGCGATAACCGGAAAGAATCTCGTTTATAATGAGATCAGGAACGAGAGTGCTGCAGTCGGCGCGAATGGCTGGAAGAAAGGAATGAGCACGCGATGAAAATGAACCGATTGGGCGCTTCGGAACTGCTCGTCGGCGAGATCGGGCTCGGGTGCATGTCCTTGGGCACGGAGGAGCAGAAGGCGATCGGACTTATCCACGAGGCGCTGGATCGCGGCGTCAACCTGCTGGACACGGCTGACCTGTACGACGAGGGACGCAACGAGGAAATCGTCGGCAAGGCGATTCGAGGAAGGCGAGACCAGGTCGTGCTCGCCACGAAGGTCGGCAACCGGCGGATCCCCGGGCGGGAGGGATGGATCTGGGATCCTTCCCGGGAATATGTGATGTCCGCGGTTAAGGAAAGCTTGAGAAGACTCGGCACGGACTATATCGACTTGTACCAGCTGCACGGGGGCACACTGGACGATCCCATAGACGAGACGATCGAAGCTTTCGAACGGCTGAAGCGGGAAGGGGTGATCCGCGAGTACGGCATCTCCTCGATTCGTCCCAACGTCATCCGGGAGTATGCGGCCCGATCCTCCATCGTCAGCGTGATGAATGCGTACAGCATCGTCGACCGCCGGGCGGAGGAAGCGGTACTGCCCCTTCTTCAGGAGCGGGGAATCAGCGTCGTGGCCAGGGGGCCTCTGGCCAGAGGGGCGCTGGCGGCGAATCGGGAGCCTTCCCGAAGCGTCCCCGACTACGAGCTGGAGGAGCTTAAGGCGCTTCGCGAGCGGCTGCGGGCTCTGGAGACGCCCGGGCGTAGCCTTACCCAGCTGGCGATCCGTTATTCGCTCGCTCATCCTGCGGTCGCTGTCGCCATTCCCGGAGCAAGCTCGCGGGAGCAGCTGCTGCAGAATATCGCGGCAGCGCAGACGCCGGAGCTGTCGCCGGAAGAGGTTGCGGCGATCCGCGGCTTCAGCAAGCCGAACGTATACGCCGATCATCGCTGATCGGCAGACCAAGCACGTCCGGAACGCCCCCGGACGTGCTTGTTCGCGTGTCGGGGAAACGGTGGAAATTATTCCAATAATGATTTTCATTCTCAATGATAATATGATACAATGAATCCCGAAGAGGATCGAACGGAGAGCTGCGCCGCCGGCCGCCAAGCCGCAAACGAACGGAGGAGCAGCGCCGCCGGCCGCCAAGCCGGCAAACGTTCGGTCGGCGTGTCTGCAACGATAGACGATGAGGGAGAGAGAGACGGATATGAGCATGAGAGATCTCTACGATGTCACCATTATCGGAGGAGGCCCGGCCGGGCTGTTCTCCGCTTTCTATAGCGGGTTGCGCGGGATGAAGACGAAGATCATCGAGTTCCAGACGTTCCTGGGCGGGAAGGTGAACGTCTACCCGGAGAAGATGATCTGGGATGTCGGCGGCTTAACGCCGATTCCGGGAGAGAAGCTGATCGAGCAGCTGATCGCACAGGGGACGACCTTCCACCCGGAGGTCGTGCTGGGAGAGAAGGTGACCTCCATCTCCAGAGGCGAGGACGGCATTTTTACGCTGCATACGGCGTCGGGAGCCGCGCATCATTCCAGAACGGTCATATTGGCCGTCGGGGGCGGCATTCTGAAGCCGACGAAGCTGGAGCTCGAGGGCGCCGAGCGGTACGAAGTGACGAACCTGCATTATACGGTCAAATCGCTGGCCCGATTCAAGGGGAAGACCGTGCTCATCTCCGGCGGCGGCAACTCGGCGGTCGACTGGGCGAACGAGCTGGAGCCGATTGCGAAGCGGGTCTACTTGACCTACCGCAAGGACTCGCTGAAGGGACACGAGGCGGAAGTGGAGAAGCTGCTCTCCGGCTCGGTCGTCTGCCTGCTCAACACCGAGATCGAGAAGCTGATCGCAACGCCCGGTCAGGAGGCGATCGAGCGCGTCTTGCTGCGCAACAAGGACGACGGAGCGCAGGTCGAGCTGCCCGTGGACGAAGTGATTATCAATCACGGATACGAGAGAGACAAGGACTTGCTTGCGAACAGCCAGATCAACATCGAGATGAAGAACGAATGGTCGGTCGCGGGAACCCCGATGAGCGAGACGTCCGTTCCGGGCGTATTCGCCGCAGGCGACATTCTCGGCCATGAGGGCAAGCTCCACCTGATCGCCGGTGCGTTCCAGGATGCGGCCAACGCGGTGAACAGAGCGAAACAGTTCATCACCCCGGAAGCGGAAGCCTGGGGAATGGTCTCCTCGCATAACGAGGTCTTCATGGAGAGGAATCGGGAATTGAAGAAGCAGCTGTTCGCGAATTGAGGAAGCAGCTGTTCCGAATAAAGGAGAAGCGAGTTCGAATTTGTCGTCTCCGGGCGCTTTGGCCTTGACGAAGCGCGCATAAAAGCGGATACGCTTGAAAATCTACACTTAATCGTCGCCAATTCGGGTAGTCAGCGTCCGTATCGGCGACGGACGATCATCGCGAACAAAGGCCAACTCTCGCCAACCTACGTGAGCCTATGTGAGCCTATGTCACTCTTTGTGAGCCTACGTGATCCTACGTGAACATACGTGAGCCTAGGTGAACCTATGTCACCCTACGTGAACCTATGTGAACCCGCCAATCTACGTCAACCTATGTCACCCACGTCAACCTGCGTCAACCCGCGAACCTACGCCAATCCAGGCCACCCCCGCCACCCCGCTAACGTAACGGTTGCCAGAGCCGCTAATCGTGCCGTTTTCGCAATGCGGGGATTGTAACGGTTGCAGCAGCGGCTATTTCAGCTGAAAACGCGCCATTTCGCTCGAAACTCCGAAATAAGCGCGACGGCAACCGTTAGCTTTTCTTTTTTCGGAAAAACGATCGATTAAGCGCCACTGTAACCGTTAGACGTTGCCGGCAGGATGCGCGCCGTCGATCGTATACGACAACGGCTTAAGCTGACAACATTGGGAGGAAGGACATGGACGGTTCATACGAGGAGTTGGCGCGCGACTTCGCGAGCGTTCCTCTGGATGTGTACGGCGTATATCGGACGGAGTTGGAGGGCAACCGAGTCTACAGCGGGCATGTCGCCCGGCCGACGACTCGCTGCGGCGTCGTCCTTGCGCTGAGAGGGCGCGCCGACTTCGTATTCGGCGGATCGGAACGCTACGGGCTCGAGCCGGGCAAGGTGCTGCTGGGCGGCCTGGGACAGAGGCTGGAAATCTATCCGGACGAGGGCGGCTTCGAATACGGCCTTGTTCATTACTTGCCGGTACCGCCCGAGCGGGAGGACGCGCGGCGGCTTGTCGAGGCTTCGCTGCTGGAGGCCGCGCTCGACCCGGAGCTTCTGCACGTGCTCGATCGCTTGCTCGAAGCCGCCGCGTCGCCGGACAGCATGGGCATGCTGGAGAAGAAGGCTCTTTTCTATCAACTGATTAACCGCATCCTTCAGTCCGAGCGAATTCGTCGGAACAAGGAAAGCTATTCGTTGATCGACGAGGCGATTCAATATATCCGGGCGCATCATGCCCAGCCGCTTACGCTGGACATGCTGGCGGAGCGCTACCAGATCAAGGCGAAGTATTTCTCGTCCCTGTTTCGCAAGTATGCCGGAATCGGACCGATCGACTATTTGATCCAATACCGGATGAACCGGGCGAACGAGATGCTCATGACGGGACAATTCCCGGTGAGCGTCGTGGCCAAGAGCGTGGGCTATTCGGACGCTTATTATTTCAGCAGATTGTTCAAGAAGCACAAGGGCGTGTCTCCCGGCAAGGTCGGCATGCACCGAAGGCGAAATCATCCATTATAAGTTCGGGAATCTCTCCATTTTCAACAGATCAACAAGGTGTTATCGTTATATTCGACAATGAGAATCGTTATCAAATATAACCTGCGCTATTCTAGAAAGGATGCTCGACATGAGTAAACGTCAACTGCCCTGGGCGGCTATGCTAACGCTTCTGGTTTTGCTGCTGGCCGCCTGTTCGAATTCGGACTCGAAAGGCTCATCGGAGGCTTCCACGTCCCCCTCTCCAACTCCGAGCGAGTCCAGCTCCGCGCCGAGCGAATCGTCCGCTTCGGAGGCTGCCTTCCCCCGCACGATCCAAGCCGCCAACGGAGACGTCGTTATCGAGAAGCAGCCGCAGAGAGTCGCGGTCGTCCACTGGGGCTATACCGACTCGATTCTGCTGTTCGATCTGAAGTCCGTCGGGCTCGCGCTTCCGTTCACCGAGAAGCAATCCGTGCTGCATACGGAGACGTATCAGCCTTACACTGATCGTCTGGACGAGCTGGTCGTCGTCGGAGAGAACACGGCCGTTAATCTGGAGGCGTTGTTGGCTTACGCTCCTGACGTCATTATCGCGGGCAATGCCGTCAACAAGGACATCGTCGATTCCTTGACGAAAATCGCCACGACCGTCGTGCTGGACGAGCAGAAAACGGACGTATGGGGGGATTGGCCCTCCGTCGTGACCGAGTTCGGCCGCATTCTCGGCCAGGAGGAGACTGCCGCAAGCTATATCGCGGATTTCCAGGCCAAGCTGCAGGAGGCGAAGGAGAAGCTGTCCGGCCTCGAAGGCACGGTGGCGTTCCTTCAGATCCGCGCCAAGGAAAGCTGGCTGCAGGGCACGAACTACTTGCCGACCTATTATGAAGGGCTGGGATTGAAGGCGCCGGAATCCGCAGAGATGGCGGACGGCGCGCAGATCTCGCTGGAGGGACTGAGCCAGTTGGATCCGGATTACCTGTTCCTCGGTCAGTTCAACGTATCCGATCCTTCGCTTCCGGCTTTGTCGGACGAATGGCGGCAAAGCGAAGTATGGGCGAAGCTGAAGGCCGTTCAGAACGACCGCGTCTTCGACATCGACGGCCAGCTCGCGCTCGGCTACGGCCCTCTCGGAAGCTCGTACGGGGTTCAAGCCGTTCTGGACGCTTTAAGTCCGTAACCGAATATTCCTCCTTCCTCGGCTCCGCGCGGCTACTTGTTGCGCGGAGCCGATTGCTGGTTAATAATAGCTTTATAAAAAAAGGAAGGTGATCTGCGGTGTGCAGGAACATTAAGACGCTGTTCAATTTCGATCCTCCGGCAACGCCGGACGAGGTGCATGCGGCTTCGCTTCAATTTGTCCGCAAGCTGTCCGGGTTTAACGAGCCCTCCAAAGCGAACGAGGAGGCGTTTCATCTGGCGGTGCGGGAGGTCGGCGAGGCCGCTCAGAGGCTGCTCGATTCGCTGGTCACCCGCGCTCCGTCCCGCGACCGCGCGATCGAGCTTGAGCGTGCCCGCGCCAAGTCCGCCAAACGGTTCGGCACGCCCCGTTAAGCGCTCATTTCCCGTAAGATTCTGTCATCAATCGTGAAAGATGCATTCCTCATTATGATCGCTTTCTCACATCGGAACCAAGACAATGGCTTAGCGAGCCGCGATGCCCTCTCCCCTATTTCTGCTGCATTCCGTGCAGCTTTCATGAACCCGTCCTTAAAATTGTTCTGCTCCCGGAATGACTGACCGTTACTGTCAGGGATAGAAGCTTATACTGTAGCTGCAGTCAAAAAAACGAGGGGGTGTGGAGCATGTTTACGACAATCGAAGCTTTCGTCGCGGAATGGGAGAGCGAGGCGAGGTTAACCGAACGCGTACTGAACGTGCTGACCGACGAGTCGCTGCGGCAGGAGATCTCCCCAGGCCGCCGCACCCTGGGGGGGCTGGCCTGGCATCTGGTCGGCTCCCTCAGATTCATGGCTTCGCTGGGTTTGCCGATTGAAGGAGCGGACGACGACCGGGAAGCGCCGACTCGTGCCTCCGGGATCGCGGAGGCATACCGAAGCATGAGCGCGGCAGTGCTGCGGGCGGTCCGGTCCGAATGGAACGACGGTCGTCTGAGCGAGAAGCAGACGGTGATGGGAGCGGAGTGGAGGAACGGGGACTCCTTGCGGTTTTGCCTGATGCATCAGGCGCATCATCGCGGCCAGATGACGGTGCTGATGAGGCAGGCCGGATTGCGTCCTCCGGAGATCTACGGCCCGACCTATGAAGCATGGATCGACAGAGGCATGGCGCCGCTGGCCTGAAGTGGCGTACAATAGAGTCGATTTCTATTCGCGCGCCGCGAAAGAAGGGTTGAACCGTGACCAAAGCGGATAACATGTTATCGATTCTATGGATGCTTCGTTCCGGTAAGCGGATCACCGCCCGGAAGCTGGCCGAGGAGCTGGAGATCCACGTGCGGACCGTCTATCGGTGCATTGACTCGCTATGCGCGAGCGGAGTGCCGATCGTCGCCGATTCCGGACCGAACGGCGGCTATCGCATTCCGAGCGGGTTCGCCGACTCCCCGATGCTGTTCGATACGGACGAGCGGAAGGGGCTGATCCATGCCGCGGTGTTCGCGCAGGAAGCGGGTTATCCGCATTCGGACGCGCTGGCCAGGGCGGTGGACAAGCTGAAGCGGTACACGAACGAGAAACAGTCGGACCGCCTGCAGCGTCATGCCGGCGGCGTATCGGTCATCTATCCGCCCATGGAGGGCAAGTATCGCGTTTTCCTGCAGACGCTGGAGGAAGCGGCCGGTCAGGGACGAACGCTGGAGATGGAGTACGACCGGGGGAAGGAGCTGGCTTCTCCTCCCCGGCTGTTCGATCCTTACGGCATCGTATACTGGAAAGGATGCTGGTATGCGGTCGGGCATTGCGGCCGTCGGGGAGAACCGCGCAGCTTCCGGGTGGACCGGATTAAAGCGTTAAGAGAGACCAGGCGCCGCTTCGAACGGCCGGCCGATTTCTCCGCCAAAGACTTTCTCCTCGGGAGTCTGCTCCCGGGGGCCGGGTCGCCGGAGCTGGAGACGGTGCGCGTTAAAGCCAAGGAACAGGTGTTGAACGAGCTGTGCCGCCACTGGCTGTTCGGACACGCGCTGACCGAACGCAAGCCGGAGGAGGCCGTGTTCCGCCTGGAACGGTCCACGCTGCACACTTACGTTCCCTATTTTCTGATGCCTTACGGCACGTCGTTGAAGATCGAGTCGGAGCTTCTCGTCAGGAGAATGGCGGAGGCGGGCTCCCGAATCGCCGCGCATTACGAAGAGATGGCAATCGAATCCGAGAGAAGAAGGGAAGAACGCGAATGAGCAAATACGCCATGCTGGGTCAACTGATCGCTCACCCGGGCAAGCGCGACGAACTGGCGGGCCGGCTGCTGGAGTCTGCCGAGACGCTGCAGGGGATGGAGGGCTGCATCTATTACATTATCGGCGAGTCGGCGGACGAGCCGGACGCGCTCTGGGTGACGGAGCTGTGGGAGAGCGAAGAGGCCCATGCCGCCTCTCTGGAAAACGAAAGCGTGCTGGCCGTCATCCAGAGCTGCCGTCCCTTGATCGCAGGCGTCAAGCCCGTCAAGCTTCGTCCGCTGGGCGGCAAGGGCCTATAGCCTGAAGGCGCGTACTGAAGATGTTCGCGACAAACAGCAGCGCCTCCGGAGCCTCCGCGATCGCAATCGGCGTCGCCTGGAGGCTTCGAGAGGCGCTGCGCTTCGTTCATCTGCGAGCTGCTGCGCTATTTCTTGCGGTTATAGAAATACATCGTAAGAGGAGCGAACACGACAACAAGCGCCGCCGAGATCAGGAAGACGACGGTTAGGAGCCCGCTCTCGAGACCGCCGTGGGCGAGACCGCGAACCGCATCCACGACGAGCGTCACCGGGTTGACGTCAACCAGGCGCTGCAGCCAGCGCGGCATCGTCGAAGTGTCGACGAATACGCTGCTGAGGAACGTCAGGGGGAACAGCGCCATCATGCTGACGCCCATGAGCGCTTTCTCCGAGCGAACGATCAGACTGAGGAAGGTCCATATCCAAGAAAGGCTGAAGGCGAACAGCAAAAGAACGATAACGCCCAGCAGCAAGCCTCCCAAGCCGGCTTCGGGTCGGAAGCCCAGAATGTAACCGAGTCCGATCATAATGGCCGAAGCGAGTGAATAGCGCACCGCGTCCACCAGCAGCGCCCCGACGAGCGCCGCCGGACGCCAGAAGGGCAGCGTGCGGAACCGGTCGAAAATGCCCTTCTGAATATCCTTGTTCAGATCGAGGCCGGTATACATCGTGATCATCGAGACCGTCATCACCAGAATGCCCGGCAGCACGAAGTTCAGATATTCCCCGGTCGAGCCCGCGATCGCCCCTCCGAACAAATAGGTAAACATGAGCAGAAACATGATCGGGAAGGCCGTCACGTCGAACAGCTGCTCGGGTACGTACCTGATTTTCAGCAGCGCCCGCCAGCCGAAGGTCATAGAGGCGCCGATCGCCCCTGGGCGTCCCGGGGGTCTGGTCAGCGTTAACGCCCGCTGCAGATCGGTCGTATTATCCGGCTTGATGTACATTTTCCGATTTCTCTCCTTCCGGCTCCTGCGAGCTTGGCTTTTTTCCCGTTAACGTCAGGAAGACCTCGTCCAGACTGGGCTGGCCCATGGAGAAATCGCTGATCCGCAAGTTCTCTGTCACGAATCGGCTGATCCATGCGGCCGCGGCGCTGTGATCCGAGATCGGGACGACCAGCTTCAGCGCGCGTTCGTCCTTCTCGAGGGCCTCCTGCATCAGCGAGCCGAGAAGGACCGCCGCCCGCTCGAGGTCGTCCCCGGTCTGAAAATGAACGGTCAGCCTTCCCGCGCCAACGAGAGCTTTCAGCTCCGTGCTCGTTCCCTCCGCAATCAGCCGCCCGTGGTCGATGACGCCGATCCGGTCGGCGAGCTGATCGGCTTCTTCCAGGTATTGCGTCGTCAGGAAGACAGTCGTCCCGTTGCGGACGAGCGCCCGTATAATCTCCCACACCTGGTTGCGGCTTCTCGGATCGAGGCCGGTCGTCGGTTCGTCCAGGAACAGCAGATCGGGCGCCGCTACGATGCTGGCGGCGATATCGATCCGCCGCCGCATGCCTCCCGAGTAGTTCTTCACCTGGCGCTGCGCCGCTTCCTCGAGCTGGAACGCCTTCAGCAGATCGTCTGCCCGCGCTCGCGCATCCGTCCTGGAGAAGCCGACAAGCCGGGCGATCAGGATGAGATTCTCCCGGCCCGACAGATCCTCGTCCACGGAGGCGAACTGTCCCGTAAGGCTGATCCGACGCCGAACCTGCTCCGGTTCGCGGGCCAGATCGCAGCCCATCACCTTGGCGAAGCCCTCGTCAGGCTGAAGCAGCGTGGACAGCATGCGAATGGTCGTCGTTTTGCCGGCTCCGTTCGGTCCCAGGAAGCCGTAGATCGAACCTCTCGGCACCCGCAGCGAGATTCCGTCGACGACGCGCTGACCGCCGAACTTTTTGACCAGGCCGTCGGCCTCGATGGCGTATTCCGGTTGAGCGTTCCTGCCGTTCATTCTTAACGATCCCTCCAACTCTCCTTGTTATCGTGACAGCCGATCTCCGAGTGTCTCTATTATTGTAGTATAGCCAACGATAAATCATTTCTTCTCAATTGCTGAATTTATCCGCCGCTTTTTCATCCCCGAGAAGACGGGCGTCCCGCCGAACGCCGTCACAGACGCCCTCCAGTTGCGAATTTTAGACGATGTTCTCGAATCGTAGGATTAATTCTATCGAATAAGCCCGGTACAATGAAAGGGCATTCAAAACTAAATCCTCTACTGGAGTGAATACAAATGAGAAGGCTTTCTATCTTATTGTTGGTAGGCACGATGCTCGCGGCTGCGCTAAGCGCATGCGGGGGCGGCTCGAAGGCGTCCAAGGAAAACAAGCTGGTGGTTTACAGTCCGAACAGCGAAGAGATCGTCAAGACGATTATTCCGATGTTCGAGAAGCAGACGGGGATTACCGTCGAGCTCGTCACGGCCGGAACCGGAGAAATAATAAAGCGCATTCAGTCCGAAAAGTCGAACCCGTACGCGGACGTTATGTTCGGCGGATCGATGGCGGGTTATCTCAGCAACAAAGATCTGTACGAGCCTTACGTATCGCCTAACGACGAGTTTCTGCTGGAGGGTCACCGCAATACGAGCGGCTTCGCGACTCCGTACATCGGGGACGGAAGCGTGCTGCTTGTCAACACGAATCTGATCGGGGACATCAAGATCGACAGCTACGCCGATCTGCTGAACCCGCAGCTTAAGGGCAAGATCGCGTCGGCCGATCCGGCCAGCTCCAGCTCCGCGTTCGCTCAGTTGACGAATATGCTGAAGGCGATGGGCGGCGATTACGAGAGCGAGGCCGGCTGGAACTATGTCGGAGAGCTGATCCAAAACCTGGACGGCAAAATCGCCAGCGGCTCCGGCGCGGTCCACAAGAGCGTGGCGGACGGAGAATACGTCGTCGGCCTGACGTACGAGGATCCGGCCAGCACATACGTGCGCAACGGCGCTCCGGTCAAGGTCGTCTATCCGAAGGAAGGCGCGGTATTCCTCGATGCCGGCTCCGGCATCGTCAAGGGCGCTCCCCATCTGGACAACGCCAAGAAATTCATCGACTTCATTCTCTCGAAGGAAGCGCAGGACGCTTTCGGCAGCCAGCTGACGAACCGTCCGCTGCGCAAGGACGCGCAGCTCGGCGATTACATGACGCCTTACAGCGACATTCATATGATCGACGAGGACACGAATTACGTGAGCGAGAACAAAACGAAGATTATCGAGAAATATACCGATCTGTTCGCGAGCCTGCAATAATGGCCGCCATTCTGGATAAAAAGCGGGTGACAACAAGATGAGCGTGACGATATCCATCCGGGATCTGGTCAAAAAATACGGTGACGCCACCGTCATTCCGGAGTTGTCGCTGGAGATCGAGAAGGGCGAGTTTTTCACTCTTCTCGGTCCCTCGGGCTGCGGAAAAACGACGCTGCTGCGGATGATCGCGGGCTTCAACAGCATCGAGGGCGGCACGATCAAGTTCAACGAGAAGACGATCAACAACGTCGAGCCGGGCAAACGGAACATCGGCATGGTGTTTCAGAATTACGCGATCTTCCCGCATTTGTCGGTCACGGGGAACATCTCGTTCGGCCTGCAGAACCGCAAGCTGCCGAAAGCCGAGATCGCGGCCAAGGTCGAGGAGATTCTCAAGGTCGTTCAGATCGAGGCGTACAAGGACCGGATGCCCAAAAATCTGTCCGGCGGGCAGCAGCAGCGCGTCGCCCTGGCCAGAGCGATCGTCATTCGGCCGGACGTTCTGCTCATGGACGAGCCGCTGTCCAATCTGGACGCCAAGCTCCGCGTCGACATGCGCAACGCCATTAAGGAGCTGCAGAGGGACGTCGGCATCACGACGGTGTACGTGACTCACGACCAGGAGGAGGCGATGGCCGTCTCCGATCGGATCGCCGTCATGAAGTCGGGCGTCATCCAGCATCTGGGCACGCCCCAGGAGATTTATCAGCGGCCGGCCAATCTGTTCGTCGCGACGTTCATCGGCCGCACGAACGTGCTGGAGGCGGCGCTGACGAACAACCAAGGAACGTATATGCTGCGCTTCGGGGAAGGCGGTTATCAGGAGCCCGTCGATTCTCTGCGAATTCCCGGGGAGGATGCGGGCAAGCCGCTGCTGCCGGTGAAGGTGTCGATCCGTCCGGAGGAGTTCGTCCTTAGCGAGGACGGCGCAGGAATCCGGGCGAAGATCGTGCACAGCGTGTTCCTCGGACAGATGACGCATTATTTTGTCGCGCTGGAATCGGGCCAGAGCCTGGAGATCACCCAGGAATCGACCGCGGCCAGGCCGCTGTCTCCCGGCGAGACGATCTATCTGAAAGTCAAGAAGGATAAAATCAACATTTACGACGCTCGCGGAGAAACGAACTACACGGGGAGCGGACGCCTATGATCCAAGCGCGCAAAAGATTCGATGTCTGGACCAACCTCTCCCTGATCATATTCGTCTTCTATATTCTGTTTCTGGCGCTGCCCTTGTTTACGATGCTGTTCAAGAGCTTTTACGACGGCAACACGGGCGAGCTGTCGCTGGCCTATTTTGCCAAATTTTTCGGCAAGCCTTATTATTTGAACGCTTTGTGGAACAGTATGAAGGTAACGGTCTGCGTGACGCTTCTGGCCGCGCTGATCGCAACGCCTCTGGCGTACCTTATGTCCACCGTGAAAATTCGGGGCAGCTCGGCAATTCAAATTCTGATTCTGATCTCGTCCATGTCGGCTCCGTTCATCGGAGCGTACTCCTGGATTCTGCTGCTCGGCAGAAACGGCGTCATTACCCGGTTTTTCAGAGACACGCTCGGGATTGCCACGCCTGACATCTACGGATTTACCGGCATTCTGCTCGTCTTGACGCTCCAGATGGTGCCGCTGATCTTCATGTACGTCTCCGGAGCGCTCAAGAACGTGGACCAGTCGCTGATGGAAGCGGCCGAGAGCATGGGCTACAAGGGGTTCGCCAAGATGAGGAAGGTGCTGATGCCGCTCATTACGCCGACTCTGCTGGCCGGCGGCCTGCTCGTCTTCATGCGCGCTCTGGCCGACTTCGGAACGCCGATGCTGATCGGCGAGGGCTACAAGACGGTGCCCGTGCTCATCTTTACCGAGTTCATCAGCGAGGTCGGAGGAGACGACGGCTTCGCCGCCGCGATCAGCGTCATCGTCGTGCTGTTCGCCACCGCGGTGTTTCTGCTGCAGAAGTTCGTGGCCAACCGCAAGTCGTATACGATGAGCGCGCTTCATCCGATCGAGGCGAAGAAGAAGAAAGGGATCGGCAACGTCGCCGCCCATGTCGTCATTTACCTGTATACGCTGCTCGCTCTGCTGCCGCAGCTGTACGTTATTTATACGTCGTTCCAGAAAACGTCGGGGCGGATTTTCGTTCCGGGTTATTCGCTGGACAGCTACCGGCAGGCGTTCGACAACATCGGGGGCGTCATTCAGAACACGTTTATGCTGGCCGTCACCGCTATCGTCATCATTATTTTGCTGGCGGTGCTGATCGCTTACGTGACCGTTCGCAGAAGGAACGCCTTGACGAACACGCTGGACACGTTCACGATGTTTCCCTACATCGTGCCCGGCTCGATTCTGGGCATTGCCCTGCTGGTCACGTTTAACGACAAGCCTCTTGTTCTAAGCGGCACTGCGGCTATTATGGTTATCGCCTTCGTCATTCGCCGCTTGCCCTATACGATCCGATCAAGCGCGGCCATTCTGCATCAAATCAGCGGCGGCATCGAGGAGGCGGCGATCAGCCTGGGCGCGTCCCAGATGAAGACGTTCTTCAAGATCACGCTGCCGATGATGCTCGCCGGCGTCGTGTCGGGGGCGATTCTGAGCTGGGTAACGATCATTACGGAGCTTAGCACCTCGATCATCCTGTACACCGGCAATACGCGCACGATGACCGTCGCGATCTATACGGAGGTTGTAAGGGGCAATTACGGAGTGGCGGCCGCTCTGTCTTCGATCCTGACCGCCATTACGGTAGTCTCGCTGCTTCTTTTCCTGCGGATGACCGGGAAGAAGGAATTTACGCTATAATACGCTATAATACGGGGACGGGACGGGCAAGTCGGACTCGCGGCAATCGCGGGGCCGACTTGTTTTAGCATCTTCGCACGAGCGCTTGTCCGGGAGGGACCGCCATGAGGCCAGAGAAAAAGCGCAATTTTCAGGAATCGACCCGCCGGCTGTTCCGGCTGTACACGCTGATCCCGTTCGGGATTTTAATCGCGCTTTTCTTCGCCTTTACGATCGTCAACGGGAGGGTGGCGGTGGAGAAGCGCTCCGCCCAGGCGACGCAAGCGATGGCCGATTCGATCGGCGAGGTGTACCGGAATTACGAGGAAGAGACGCTGCGCATGGAGAATTCGCCCGCGGTGCTCGCCTATTTGCGCACGAAGCTGGGCAGCGAGAAGGTATATGCGGAGTTCTACGAGTTCAACAACCGGCAGAAGGTGAAGAGCGTCTTCCATCTCGTCAGCGCCAACGGTGTGTTCCTGGCGTCTTCCGCGCCGCCGGACGCGCTGGGCTCCGACCAGGCCTTCGGCAATCTGCTGCACCGCATCTCGGTTCGGCCCGAGTCGCTGCTCGCGGAGACGAACGGCTTTCGCTATTCGCACGACCGGGTCACGAGCTATACGTTCGGCAAGGCCGTCGTGGACGAAGGACGAACGCTCGGCTACCTCGTCTATCAGCTGTTCGAGACGGATTTGCAGAAGCTGATTTTCCTGCGCAACAACGAAGTGGCCGTCGTCACCGCCGAGCACAACACGATCGTCGCCACGACGAGCAATATTACCAAAGGCCTTCTAAACAAGTTCCAGCCCGGCGCGGAGGGAAGCGGGAAGGTGCTGCTGAACGGCGGAGAATACGGCATGCACACGAGAGAAATTGCCGGAACGCCGATCAAGGTGCATGCGCTGAACTCTCTGGAATCGGGCCGCGATACGGTGATCACGCTGTCGATTTTCGTCGCCGCCGCCAGCCTGCTGCTGTGGATCGTCATTCATTTTCTGGCGAAAAAAATGTCCTCCCGCAACGCCGAATCGATCGACAAGCTCGTTCACGCCTTTCGCCATCTGCGCGTGGGCAACCTGAACGAATACGTCGACATCCGGACGGGCGACGAATTCGAGACGCTGGGCGAGAAATACAACTATATGCTGGACCGCCTGCGGGAGCTGATGGATAAAAATCAAGAGCTGTCCCGCATCAGCAATCTGGTCGAGATCAAGCAGCTGCAATCGCAGTTTCATCCCCATTTTATTTTTAACGTGCTGGAGACGCTGCGCTATGCGATCAGGGCGGACGCCGGCAAGGCGCAGGAGATCGTTATGCTGCTTTCCCGGCTGCTGCGGTACAGCGTCGGTCACGAAAGAAGCGTGAAGCTGGGGGACGATCTGGGGTACGTGCGCGACTACTTGAAGCTGCAGCAGATCCGTTTTAACGAACGGCTGCAGTATCGGATCCGGATGTCGGGAGAGGTCGGCAATCCGTACGTGCCCAAGCTGATCCTCCAGGCGGTCATCGAGAACTCCATCAAGTACGGCTACCGAAGCCAGAGCCGCTTGCATATCGAGATCTCCGTCTTCACGGACGACGGTCGACTCGTGCTGGAGGTGGCCGACGACGGCCAAGGCATGACGGAGGAAAGGCTGGAGCAGGTGAACCGGATTCTCGCCAGCCGGGAAAATACGACGGAGCATATCGGGCTGTACAACGTTCATCGGCGCCTCGTGCTGCTCTACGGAGAAGAGTACGGAATCCGCATCGAGAGCGAGCCGGGGGTCGGAACGCGGGTGCTGCTGACCATACCCTACAAGGAGGGCGAGGAGCATGTATAAAGTGTTGCTGGCGGAAGACGAAGACATGATCCGCAACGGCATCAAGTACAGCATCGACTGGCTGGAGATCGATTGCGTCGTCGTCGGGGAGGCGTGCAACGGGGAAGAGGGGCTGGAGAAAATACGCGAGCTTCGCCCGGACATTGTGCTAACCGACATTAATATGCCGATCATGGACGGAATCGAGATGATCAAGCAGGGGCAGAAGCTTCACACGTTCAGCAGCATCATTATTTCCGGATACAACGAATTTCATCTGGCGAAGCGGGCGATCCATCTGGGCGTGAGCGACTTTCTGGTGAAGCCGCTGGAGGAGGAGCAGCTGATCCAAGCCCTCGAATCGGCCAAGAGCAAGGTGGAGCTGATGCTGAAGTACGAGAAGCTCGCCAGCCGCTCCGAGGAGACCGCTCGCGAGCTCCCGGCCGTCGCGCTGCTGGACGACAAGCTGAAGACGTCCAAGCACGTCGCCAAAATGATCGAGTATGTGCAGGAGAACTACCATCGCAAAATTAGCATCCACCATCTGGTGAACCTTCTGGACGTCAGCGCCTCTTACCTGAACCAGAAGTTCAAGGCCGAGACCAGCTACACGTTTAACGACTTTCTGAACCGCTACCGCATCCACAAGGCGATGGAGATGCTGAAGGCCGGCGACGGCAAGGTGTACACGATCGCCCAGGACTGCGGCTTCAGCGATTACAAATACTTCATCAGCATCTTCAAGAAGTACGCCAACTGCACGCCTAGCCAGTACCAGGAGTTTTGCGGGCGGTAGATCGTGGAGGTGGCCTTTTCTTCGATTATCCCCCCGCGAAACGGATCGCCCGGCTGATGAGTCCGGGCAGCAGCGAGACGTGATTGTCGTCCTCGAACGAGCGGAATTCTACGTGCAGATCAGGCCGCCCAAGAGCGGCCAGCCGTTCGCTAAGCTCTCTGGCGTGATCGACCATCCTGCTCTTGTGATTTTCCTCCAGCGACCCGACCGCAATCAGCAGCCGCAGCTCGTCCTCCGCATCGCCTCGGGCGGCGAAAGCCGCCTCTTCCGCCCGAATGGAGTCTTTATTCCAATGAACGGACGGGCTCCCGGCGATATAGGTGCGGAAGGTCCCCGGTGCGGCGAACAAGGCGTACAGCGTGAACAGCCCCCCGAGCGAATGCCCGAATAGCGTCTGCTTGCGAGCATCAACGGAAAAGTCTTGCGCGATGGCCGGTTTCAGAGAGTGCTCGAGAAACGCCAGAAATTGCCGGGCTCCCCCTTGGGGAGGCCATTGGGCGCCGCGTGGATGGGAGGGCAGCGCCGACGGGTCGCTCTCCAGAGTGAAATCGTAATGCCGGTCTGGAGGAAACGGCTCCTCCGACGGATAACCGATCCCTACGACGAGAGAGGGAGCTACTCCGGTCTTGTCCGAGCGGCGCCCTTGAACGTTCACGGCTTCCGCGGCCGTGCCGAACACGGCATTGGCGTCGAGCACGTAGAGGACAGGATAACCCGAAGGCGGGGGAGGCTGCGCCGGCCTGGCGATCCGGATCCGGTACGTCCGGGCGCCGTCCTCCGACTGCATAAGCTTCTCTTCGATGTGCATGGCTTACATTCTTCCTTTCCGGCGATACAGCAAATAGACAAAGCTCGGCACGCCGAGAATGGCGACGATGATGCCTGCGGGCAGCTCGACCGGACTGAAAATCGTCTTGCCGATGAAGTCCGCGGTCAGCACCAGCAGCCCGCCGACGATGGCGCAAATCGGCAAAATGCGCTGATGGGCGCTGCCGACCAGCCGCTTGGCGATATGCGGCGCGATCAGTCCGATAAAGCCGATGCCGCCGGCCACCGATACGCACGCGCTGACGAGTCCGATGCCGCTTAGCAGCAGAATCGCCTTCTGCCTCTCCAGACGAACGCCGACGCTGCGAACGCTGTCGTCGTCCAGCTGAAGCAGATTCAGCGTATGCGATCTGGCGTAGATGACGGGCATCAGCGCCGCGAACCAGGGCAAAACGGACACGATATATTTCCAGTTGGCGTTGTAGATGCTGCCGGACGTCCAGACGGCGACCATCTCGAAGTCCTGGGCGTTCATGCGCAGCGTCAGGAACAGCGAGATCGCGCTAAGGCCGGAAGCGATCGCGAGTCCGGTCAGCAGCAGTCGCTGAGGCTCCAAGCGGCCGTGCTTCCAGGCGAACAAGTAGATCAGCAGCGCCGCCAGCAGTCCCCCGAACAGACCGAACAGCGGCATGGCCATGACGGACAGCCAGGTGACCTCGCGGATTTGGCCCTGATAGAAGTACAGGAAAATGACAATCGCGACGCCCGCCCCGGCGTTAATGCCGAGCATGCCCGGATCGGCCAGGCCGTTGCGGGTCACGCCCTGAATGACCGCGCCCGCGACGCCGAGCCCCATGCCGACCAGCACGGCGATGACGATGCGCGGCAGACGGAACTCGAAGACGACGAGATCGTAATCGGGATTCGGGTTGACGCGCAGCAGGGTGCGGACGATGTCCTGAACCGTAATGTCGAATTCCCCGTTCGTCAGACTGACGTACACCATCGCCGCGATCAGTCCCAAGCCGGCGAGAAGCAGGATGGCGAAGGCTCCTTTAATTTTTGCGAGCACGCATACCGCCCCCCTTCGTTCGGATCAGATAGAGGAAGATGGGCACGCCGAAGATAGCCGTGACGACGCCGATCGGCATCTCGAACGGATAGTTCATGAAACGGCTGCCGACGTCGCACAGGACGAGAAAAAGTCCCCCGAACGCCGCGGACAGCGGCACGATCCAGCGATAATCGACGACGCGCGCGAGCATGCGGACGATATGCGGCACGAGCAGGCCGACGAACCCGATTCTTCCCGCCAGCGCTACGGCAATCCCGGTCAGGAGCACGACGCTTAGCATCGCCGTCAGCTTCACCGCGGTCGTCTTCACGCCCAAGCCGGCGGATACGTCCTCGCCCAGGGAAAGCATCGTGACCGACTTAGCGACGAGCAAAGCGAGCAGAAGGCCCGCGATGGCAAAAGGAATCGCCAGCTTGATCATATCGGGCTCCAATTGGTGCAGACGCGCGTTGTACCAGAAGCTGACGTTCTGGGATACCTGAAAATACATCCCGACCGCGGCCGCCACGCTGCTTAGGAAGGTGCCGATGACGGTGCCGAGAATGGCCAGAGACACCGGCGAGAGCCGGGCGAACACGGATGCGGCCAGTCCGAAAACGACGATGACGCTGAAGGCCGAGCCGAGCAGCGAGTAGAAAATCATCGTAAGCATCGGGGCGTTGGGAGCGACGACCATGCAGATCGTAATGGCGAACATCGAGCCGTCGGTTACGCCCAATATAGAAGGGGATGCAAGGTAATTCCTTGTCATCCCCTGCATAAGCGCACCGGATACGGCCAGGAAGGCTCCGATCAAGAGGGCCCCGGCCGCCCTGGGCAGCCGGGAGTGTCTGACGATCTGATGATCTACATTGTCCGGATCGAAGTGCAGCAAGGCGTCGCGAATCGTGTCCAGCGGAATGGCCTTGGATCCGTATGCGACGGACAGCGTCAGCGCGATCGCGATGGCGACCGGAGACAATGCGAGCAGCAGAACCGGCAGAGTGGCTTTGGATGTCATGTTGTTCTTCTCACTTGCCTTTGTAGAGCTTGGTTTGCTTCAAAGCTTGAAGGAAGGAAATTTTGCTGTAAGCCGTTCCGCCTTGAGCGAGCGGGTCGACGGTGTTGACGTAGACGTGGCCGTTTTTGACCGCTTTAAGGCTTTTCCAGATCGGATTTTTTTGCAGCTCTTCGAGCGCCTTCGGCTGATCCGCATTCTCTTCCGGAGAGAACTGAAGGAACAGATAATCCGGGTTGATCTCAGCGAACTTCTCCAGGGAGATGTTTTGCTGCGCTTTCGCTGCTGCAACTTCCTTCGGTACGGATGCGCCCAAATCTCTGTACAGGGAAGGGTTAAAGAAAACGTCCTTCGGGTAGATAAACAGATTTCCCGCACGGATGCGGACCGCCATCACCGTCTTGTTCTCGAGTTTCGGAGCGAGCGTCTTCTTGACCAGCGCCAATTCTCTTTGATATTGCAGAACGGCTTGCGTAGCCGCTTTTTTGTTGCCGATCAGATCGCCGAGCAGCTTCAAGTTGTTGACCCAGTCAGTCGAGATGTGCGAGACGGGAATCGTCACGGCGATTTTGCCCAGCTTCTCGTTCGTCTCGGCCGGGAATTTCGTGCTCGTCAGAATAACGTCCGGCTTCAGCTTAAGGATCTTTTCCAGATTAGGCTGCGTTTTCTCCCCGATGCCTTGAACGCCCTTCGTAATCCGGGAATACAGAGCCGGGAATTCGCCGCCGGTCGTCGGCGCGCCCAGCGGCTTGAAGTTCAAGACCAGCGCGTCTTCCATCGCCTCCAGCGCGCCTACGATGACGATTTTATTCGTTTTGACCGGTACGGTATAGACTTGACCTTTGTACGTAATCTCTCTCGTCTTCGTATTTGCGGCCGACGCCGCTCCCGCGACTGACACCAGGCTGAATACAAGCGCGCAGGCCATTGCCAGCGCGGTGATCTTTCTGAACATTGCTCGAACACTCTCCATTCCTTTGAACAGTAATGATAATCATTCTCAACAAAGATTATAGACGACACCCCGAACGGTGAACATGGATAATCTCCGGAATTAATCTGGACGATCTCCGCATAAGCGCCGCGCCAGATCGTCCGTCATTCGGCTTGCAGCATGGGCGGAATATTCGCGCCATGGATCGGAGGGGACATCGTAGACTTTGTTCCGGCGCACCGCCTTCAAATCCTGCCACAGCGAAGACGCCTGACGAATTCGCCACTCGGCGAGCGTCTCGGGCTCCTGGCAGACGTTCAGCAGGATGCGGTCGGCATCCAGCTCCGCGACTTTTTCCGCGGAGATCGGCGTATTATACCGAATCTCCTCGAAGGCGCAGATCAGATTCAGCTGCAGCTCTTGGCGCACGACTTCCGTCATTCCGCGAGTGGGGCAGTAGTAGAATTGCCCTTTGAAGAAGCTGAGCGGGAGAATCGTCTCGTCGCCGAGCTCCCGGCGAACGCTCTCTCGGACGGGCTTGAGCTTGCGTTCGAATTGCGCGAGCCAGGCTTCCGCATCTCCGTCGGCGTTCACGAACCGGGCGATCATCCGCAATTGCTGGCGCCAGTCCGCCTCCTTGGACGGGATGACGAGCAGCGGGCCGATGGCTTCCAGCCGCTGTTTTTCTCCCGGATGCAGGTAATCGAGCGTGATGATCGCGTCGGGACGAGTATCCGCCAACGCGGCGATGTTGGCTTCCCAGTCTTCATTGAAGCGGTAGGCGCTCAGATGAAACGGTATGTCCGTCCGGTAGATATTGTAATAGTAGGGCGTCCATTTCGGATGGAGAGGAGCGGCGAAAGGCATCAGGTTGAGCGCCAGCAGGTGGCCGATGACCGGCGACATGTAGGCGGCGACTTTGCTCCGGCGGTTTTTCGCGTAGGCGGAAGGCGTCAAACCGGTCGCCTGCTTGAATTTGCGGCTGAAGTAGAACTCGTCCTGATAGCCGACCTGATGCGCGATGTCGCTCAGCTTCATGTCCGATTGCGCGATCAATCGCTTGGCATGGTTCAGCCGCGCCTCCGTCACGTAATCGATCGTGCTGAGACCGTATGTCTTCTTGAACAGATCGGCGTAATATTTCGGGCTGAGCTCGGCGATTCGCGCAAGCTGCTCGATGGTCAGATTTTCGTGATAATGGCTGTCGATATAGGCTTTGGTGCGCTCCAGCGCCGCTCGAGAGCCGGCCGGGGATGTCCGCGGAATCGGCTTCATGAGCCAGTACAGCCACTCCTGGAGAACGGATTGTGCCCGGAATCGCTCCAGCGGACCGCCTTCCGTCCAATACTGGTGCAGCGCTTCGCAGCTCGTCCCGGATTCGGCGCGCAGGGGGGCGGTCAGCATGCCGTTCGCCGGGAAGCCCGCTTCGGAACCGTCCTCCCGCTTGACCCGGAACCGGATCAGATAGAGGGAGAATGCCTCCTCGCCTTCCGGATGGGCGGCAATCGTCTGGCCAGGGGATAGGACATAAGAGACGCCGGCATCCGCCCGGCAATGCTGCAGGTCGATCGTCAAGCGGCCCTTGCCGTGTTTGACGGCCAGGATCGCATGAGAATCGACAAGCTGCGGCGCGATTTGTCCGCGGGGAATCCACTCCACGTCGGTCAATTTGACCCAGAGGGAGTCCAGTTCGTGGAACGGCAGCAAGCTGCTCGGGCGGAGGTCGTGCACCGGAATCGTCCTTTCCCATTGACGTCGTTGAGAATCATTATCAATAACGTAGCATGAAGGCGATTGAGGGGTCAAGGGCTGGCGAAAATAGCGGTGCGGCAGATCGTAATCGGCTCGAAAATAGCGATGGCCCGAACCGGGACTGCGCAGAGGAACGCGGTCTCGGGTCCGGGCCAAGCCGGTCTAGTCCTTCTTCTTTTCCATCGCGGCCTTCAACAGGTCCCCGAGGCTCGTGCCGAGAGGCTCCTGCTGCTTGGAATACTGGCTGACAAGCCGCTGCTGCTCCCGCTTGTTCATGTGCTTGCTGTCCTTGTTCAGCGTCTCCGTCAAGCCGCAAGGCAGGCATTGCACGTATTTACCCGCCTTGCCCTCCTTCAGCACCATTTTCTTATGGCACTGAGGACAACGCCGGTTGGAGAGCTGCTGTCCGTCTGAGCGGCGGTAGCCGCAGTCGTCGTTGGGGCAGACAAGCAATAGACCGCGCTTCGTCTTCTTCTCCAGCATGCGAGTGCCGCAGTCCGGGCAGTGGCTGGCCGACACGTTGTGCGGCACATAGGAGGCGTCGCTGTTCTTGACGCCGGTGACGAGCTCGCGGGCCATGTCGCGAATGCCCTTCAGGAATGGATCGGGCTTGCCCTGTCCGCGGGCGATGCGCTCGAGCTCGGCCTCCCAGCGCGCCGTCAGCTCCGGCGTGCGCAGGTCGGAGGGGGCGAGCTCGATCAGCTGCTTGCCTTTGCCGGTCGGATGTAGCAGGTTGCCCTGCCGCTCGATCGTATCGGAGCTGACCAGCTTCTCGATAATATCCGCGCGCGTGGCGGGAGTGCCCAAGCCGTGCTTCTCCATCTGCGTCAGCAGAGCCGCTTCGGTATACCGCTTCGGAGGGGAGGTTTTTCCGGTCTGGATGCGGCACTGCCTCACTTCCAGCGTCTCGCCCTCCCGAAGCTCGGGCAGCAGCGTATCCTTGTCTTCGACGGCATCGTCGTTTTCTTCGTCCTCCATCGACTGTCCGTCATAGACGGCTCGCCAGCCCGCGTCTTTAATTGTCGTTCCTTTGGCCGACAGCGTCTCCCCGGCGGCATCGACGGTCACGGCCACCTGATCGAAGCGGGCCGGTCCGTAGAATAGGCTGATGAACCGCCGCACGATCAGATCGTACAGCTTCCTCTCCTCGTGGCTGAGCGCGTTCAGCATAACGACCTGCTCCGTCGGGATAATGGCATGGTGGTCGGTCACTTTGCTATCGTCGACCACCCGTTTGCTCAGAGGCAGCGGGCCGCGAAGCAGCGGCCGGGCCAGCGGCGCATACGGTCCGACGGCAACGGCGGACAACCGCTCCTTCAGCGTATCCGTCATATCGGAAGTCAAATAGCGGGAATCGGTCCGTGGATACGTGACCAGCTTATGCTGCTCGTACAGCCGCTGCAGCACGTTCGAAGTCATTTTGGCGGAGAAGCCGAGCAGCCGGTTCGCGTCCCGCTGAAGCTCCGTCAGGTCGTAGGCGAGCGGGTGCGGCACCGATTTCTCGCTTTTCTTAAGCGCGACGATTTTTCCTGTTTTACCGGCAAGCTTCTCCTGCAATACCTTGGCCCTGGCAGCGTCGAAAATCCGCGAATCCCCGTTCGGTCCGCGCCACAGCGCCTCGAACTTGCCGAGGTTCACGCGGAGCTGGCTGAACTCTTCCGAACGGAACGACAAAATCTCCTTCTCCCGCTGCATGATCATGCCCAGCGTAGGCGTCTGCACGCGGCCGGCGGACAGCGGCGAGCCGAACTTGCACGTCAGGGCGCGCGTGACGTTCAGCCCGATCATCCAGTCCGCCTCGGCGCGGCAGCGGGCGGACTGGTACAGCCGCTCGAACTGGCTGCCCGGCTTTAGCGAGGCGAAGCCCTCCTTGATCGCCTTGTCGGTCTGCGAGGAAATCCACAGCCGTTGGAACGGCTTTTTCCACTTGACCATGTCGATGATCCATCGGGCCAGCAGCTCGCCTTCCCGCGCCGCGTCGGTCGCCACGATCAGCTCGCCGATGTCCGGCCTGCGCATAAGCTGCTGCACCGCCTTGAACTGGTGGCTGCTCTCTCGCAGCACCTTCAGCTTCATGCTCTCGGGCAGGATCGGCAGATCCTCCAGCGCCCAGCTTCCGAGCTTGGCGTCGTAATCCTCCGGCTCGGCCAATCCGACGAGATGCCCCAGCGCCCAGGTCACGACATATTTCGGCCCTTCGATATAGCTCTTATTTTTATTATGGCTGCCCATCACCCGCGCGATTTCGCGCGCGACCGACGGCTTTTCGGCCAATACCAATGTTTTCATAGGTTCGTTGGACACTCCTTCCTGAGTCTATTATAACGATTCAGGAAACGAAATTGAAAAAAGTTATTGGGAGCGGTTGCAAAGACAGAAAGATCACACTATAATGTGGGTGTCGGGATATATAGGGGGTGGCTAAGCAATGCCGAAAAAGGTCACTATCCTCGACGTGGCCCAATTTTCGAACGTGACCAAATCAACGGTATCCCGCGTAATCAACGATTCGCCGCTCGTGAACGAGAGGACCAAACAGCGCGTGTGGCAAGCGATCAAGGAACTGGGCTACACGCCCAACCGCACTGCCCGCTCGCTGGCGCTGGGGAAAAATCATGTCATAGGGATGGTTGTCTCCGAGCAGCAGATCAGCGATGTGGTGCTCAACCCCTTTTTTCCGACGGTGCTGAAGGGAATTACTACGGTCGCCAATCAACAAGGCTACAATATTTTGCTGCTCAGTCTGAGCGGTCAGGATGCGCAGTCGTACACGGAAATTTTGCAGCGGCATACGGTGGATGGTTTTCTGATTTTGGGGGGGCCGTCGGATGTCAATCTCGGTCGCGATCTGGACAGGATGAAGGTACCTTACGTCTTTATCGGCAAGCATGATCCCGAGGCGCAGCACAGCTTTGTGAGCACGGACAACGAAGAGGGCGGGTATATTGCCGGAAAGCACTTGATCGATCTGGGGCATCGGAATATCCGCTTGATGGTCGGAGAAGTGAAGGGCAGCATCCTGGTGCATAACGTGGAGCGGATCGCCGGCTTCAGAAGGGCGCTCGGAGAAGCGGGCATTCCGTTCGAGGATCGGCTTGTGGTCAAGATGCCGACGGATATGGAAAACAGCTATTATTTTCTCAAAACCTATTTGGAGCGCGATCGACCAAGTGGCCTGATTCTGTCCAATGAAGTCACCTCCATGTCGTGTCTGAACCTGCTGTTGGACGAAGGCATCGCGGTGCCGGATGAAATTTCGCTGGTTTCGTTTGGCGATCCCCAGTTTTTTCGCAATACAAGGCCCAGCTTGACGACAGTTAGTCAAAGCGTGGAATGGCTTGGCCGAACGGCGATGGAGATGCTGCTGAAGCGGGTGACCGGAGGGGAATGGCTGCCGCCCAAAATTATTCGCAAGCCGGAGATCGTATTGCGGGGCAGCACTAAAAAATGCGGCGTATAAGAGGTTGTTCAAAAAGTCCAATTTTGATCACGAAGTGATTCAGGAAGCGGATTCGACGTCGAATCTTGAATTCAGCCGGTTCTTCCGGTACTCACGTAGATTTGACTACGCTCCGTTCCTCATCACCGGTCTTCATCCAACCTTCCCGGACGCATGGGCGAATGACCAGCCTCGGTGCTGAAAATCGGACTTTTTGAACACGCACTGTAGGTCCCCTTTTTTTTGAACCAATTGGGAACGTTCCCAATAAATCGCTTTCACAATACGGAAATTTTGATAAATTCCAGCAGTTTCATCCCATAATAAAAGAAATCAAATTTCATTTACAAAATATACAACCGGTTTCATTTTGTGAGTAATGAAAGGGGGGATTGCATGCTCATAACGCGAGTATGAAATCGGTAAAGGAAGAGCAAGGGCATGAGCAAGTCCATCAAAAGATGTTGGAGGGGATTGCTTTGCAAACAGGCTTTAGAAAGATATTGATGTGGATTGGCGCGATTATTGTCATTGCCGGCTGTTCCAATTCGGCTACCGAGCCGGTCGGCAGCACTCAGCCGTCTTCCGCGAGCGGCGGGCAGGCAGCGTCAAGCAAAGCGAACGATGGGGAAGCACAAACGGAAATTACGGTATTGTCCTGGAAGTTCGACCCTGAGAGCGATTTGTGGAATAACATTGTATCCGCCTTCAATGAAAAGCATCCGAATATAAAAGTTCACGCGGTCAACGCCCCGACTTCCGAGATCGATCAGAAGATTACGTCGATGATCGCGGGCAAGCAGCCGCTGGACGTGCTGTTTACCGATTCGACGCGTAACTTGTCGTTTTCGTCCAAAGGGCTGCTTGAAGACTTGGGGCCTTACTTAGAAAAGTCGGATATCGACCTGGAAAACGATTATTACGTCAAAAGCCTGTCCGATCACATGTACCAGGGAAAATTGCACGGTCTGCCGATTCTGAACATGTCCTATTTCGTTTTCTACAACAAGGATCTGTTCGATGCTGCGCAAGTGCCTTATCCGACGAACGACTGGACCATTGAAGAGTTTAGAGAAACGGCTTTGAAGCTGACGAATGCGGACAAAAACCAATACGGCTACAACCTGCGGCCGTGGGTAGGCACGCATTTCCTGGCTTGGGCTTATGCGATGGGCGGGGAATATTTCTCGGAAGACGGCAGCGAAGCTTTGGTCACGAGTCCGGGTACGGTGGCCGCCATGCAGTTTTTGAAGGACCTGGTCTATACGGATCGCTCTGCGCCGGCGCCTACCGCGCAAGCAGCGTCGCAGGCTGGAGGCGTTGCCTTCGAATCCGGTAATCTGGCGATGAATTGGTCCGGCTCTTGGGATATTGCGGGCACGGAGAAGACGCCTTCCAAGTGGGCGTTTAATTGGGGAGTGGCGATGCCGCCCAAAGGTGAAAGCGGTTCCTTTCCGATCGTCATCTCCAATGCGTGGGGGATTTACTCCAAATCTCCCAACAAGGATGCCGCCTGGAAATTTATTGACTGGTGGATGAGCGACGAAGGGCAAATGGTATTAGCCCGTAACGGAGAGTTCCCGAGCAAGAAGAACATTGCCCTGGAGCATGCATTCACGCATCTGGACGAGGAGACGCGGAGCACTGTCTTTATGACCGTCGATCAGGGCGTATCGCGCCCGACCCAGTTCCCGGCCATGCCGCGCAGCGAAACGACGTTCGGAGCCCGGATGGAAGAGGTTTTGGCCAGCAAAAACTCGGACGTAGCCGCCATTATGGAGACGGCCAATCAAGAGCTGAACCAATTGATTAAAGATATTGCGGCAGGAAAGTAAACCCGAATTGTAAGCGATGTCAATAAGCTTAGACTGCGGGCGCGAAGGGGGCGCCGAGCTTCGGCGCTCTTTCGCGGTCCGCCCAAAAGGGGCGACAGGTGATGAAGCGTTCCAAGCGTGCCCGGCGCGAAGAACTGACCGGATGGCTGATGGCGTCGCCGTGGATTATCGGTTTTCTGTTTTTGACGCTGGGAGCCATGTCTTTTTCCTTGGGGATGAGTTTTACCGATTACGATTTCTTTAATCCTCCGAGCTTTGTAGGGCTGGAGCATTACAAACAGATGCTGTTCGAAGACGATCTGGTGTGGCACGCCCTCAAGATCACGACGCTGTACGCCTTGTTCAGCGTGCCGCTTGCGCTCGTGCTGGGGCTTATGCTGGCGGTGCTGCTCAATCAGAAGCTGAGGGGGATTGCGCTGTTTCGCACGGTGTTTTATTTTCCGTCCGTATTGCCCGAGATCGCCACGATCTTCTTGTGGATTCTGGTGTTCGATCCGAGCTTCGGGCTGTTCAACTCCGTCTTGAAGTGGTTTCATGTCGCCGGACCCAACTGGCTCGGCAGCATGGAGTGGGCGTTGCCGTCCTTCGTCATTATGAGCTTATGGGGAGTCGGAGGGGGAATGCTCATTTATTTGGCCGGTCTGCAGGGCATTCCGACCGAATTGTATGAAGCGGCGACGGTGGACGGCTCCAACCGGCTCACGACATTCTTCCGCATTACGCTGCCGATGCTGTCGCCCGTCATTTTCTTTAATTTGGTCATGGGGGTAATCGGAGCGCTGCAGGTGTTCAATCAGGCTTACATTATGACCGGCGGCGGCCCGGCGCGCTCCACTTACTTTTTCATGCTTCATATCTTCTACACGTCCTTCCAGGAATACCGGATGGCTTACGCCAGCGCGCTGTCGTGGCTATTGTTCGCGTACATCGGCCTGCTGACCTTTATCGTATTCCGGTTTGGCGAGAGGAAAGTATTTTATGGATAAAAAGAGGTGGGGTTGTTGCGGGCATATCCGAACAACGGGACGGCGAGCGTGAGGCGAAGCAGGCGGATCACGAACAGCTTGCTGTACGCGCTGCTGACAGCGGGCGGATTTATCATCCTGATTCCGTTCGTCTGGATGATCAGTACCTCCTTGAAAATACCCAGTCAGGTGTTTGCCTGGCCGATTGAGTGGATACCGCGCCCGGTCCGCTTCAGCAATTATATCGAGGCGATGTCGATGCGGCCGTTCGGGCGTTACTATGCGAATACCTTTTTGATTACCGCGCTTGCCGTAGTCGGCCAGGTGCTGTCCTCGTCGATCGTCGGCTATTCCTTGGCTCGTCTGCGCTGGAGAGGCAGCCAGGTTGTATTTGCGCTGATCCTGAGTACGCTGATGCTTCCCGAAATCGTGCGCATGATTCCGACGTTTGTCATTTTCAGCAAGATCGGCTGGGTCGATACGTTTATCCCGCTCATCCTGCCGCACTTTTTTGCCGGAGCTTTTAACGTCTTTCTGTTTCGTCAATTTTTCCGCAGCTTGCCGAAGGACCTGGACGAGGCGGCGACGGTGGACGGGGCAACGCTGTTCGGAATCTATTGGAGAATCATTATGCCGCTGTCTAAACCGGTTATCGGCATCGTAGCGATCAATACGTTCCGCTACAGCTGGAACGACTTTCTGCATCCGCTCATTTATTTGAACGATACGAAGCTGTGGACGATCACCTTGGGTCTGCGGGCGTTCCAGCAGGAGTTCAATATTGACTGGAACCTGCTGATGGCGGCCAGCGCCACGGCAATGATTCCAATCATCGTGCTGTTCGTCATTGCTCAGAAGTACTTCATACAAGGCATTGTGTTTACCGGCGTGAAAGGATGATGAAATTGTTGTTGCATGAAGCGATCTATCATGCGCCCAAGGACGAATATTGCTATGCCCTGGATTCGGAAACGATTCGGGTTACCGTTCGGGTGCGCCGCGGCGACGTATGCCGCGGAGAAGTATGGCTCACCGACCGTTATTCGTATGAGGGTCTGGCTCCGCGTATGAGCGCAACGGCGCTGCGTTTGGCGGGGAATGACAGGCTTTACGACTATTGGTATGCGGACGTTTCCATCGAAACCAGGCGGCCCAAATATATTTTCCGGCTGTTTGAGGGCGAAGGCGAAAGCAGCGGCAGCTGGTTCGGCGAACTGGGCTTGACGGAGGCCAGACCGGAGGAGGGCTGGTTCGAATTTCCTTATATCGCAGCTGCGGATATCGTCCGGCATCCGGAATGGTTTCAGCGGGCGATCTTCTACCAGATCGGCGTGGACCGCTTCTATAACGGGGATAAGTCGAACGATCCCCCGGGCGTGCTGCCGTGGGGCGAGCCGCCGACGATGACGACATTTTTCGGGGGCGACCTGGACGGTATTGTCAGCAAGCTGGACTACCTGTCGGAGCTGGGGATCAACGCCTTGTACTTAAATCCGTTGTTTCTTGCGCCCTCCACTTTCAAATATGATACGGCCGACTATTATCAGATCGATCCGCATTTCGGAGGGAACGAGGCGTTCGACAGATTGCTTGCCGCATGTCGGGAGAGGCGCATCCGCATTATCCTGGACGCGGTATTCAACCACGCAGGCCTCCTGTTCGCGCCGTTTCGCAGCGTGGCGGAGCACGGGCCGAAATCAGCCTATTACGAATGGTTTCAAATCCGGGAGTGGCCGCTGGTCATGGAGGAGCCGCATCAGAGCTACCATACGTTCGCCTATACGGCGCGGATGCCGAAGCTGCGCCACGACCACCCGGAGGTTCGCCGCTACTTGCTGGACGTCGCAGCCTACTGGACCCGCAAAGGAATCGACGGCTGGCGGCTGGATGTCGCCAATGAGATCGATCACGCTTTTTGGAGAGAGTTCCGGCAAGTCGTGCGCGGTATAAATCCGGAGGCGTTCATTTTGGGCGAGGTTTGGCTGGACGGCACGACGTGGCTGCAGGGCGACCAGTTCGATTCGATCACCAACTATATGTTCCGCTCGGCGGTACTGGACTTTTTCGCTTACGGCAAGATCGGCGTCCGAGAGCTGGACGAACGGCTGTTTTCCGCGCGCGTTCGCTACAAGGAGCAGACGGGCCATGTTCTGTTCAATCTGATCGGCAGCCATGACGTGCCGCGTATTCTCGACTTGTGCGGCGATTCGGTGGACCGCGTGAAGCTGGCGACCGCGTTCCTGTTCGCGTATCCGGGCATTCCGATGATCTATTACGGCGACGAGGTCGGTATGAAGGGAGGTGACTTTGTACAGGCGAGACGCTGCATGGTCTGGGATGAGGAGCGGCAAAACCGGGAGCTGCTGGAGCTGTATCGCAGCTGCGCGCGCTGGAGACGGGAGTATGCCCCGTTGACGCAGGGTACGTTCCGCAAATTGTATGCCGACGAACGGCAGTCGGTGTACGGGTTTGCCCGGGAATGTCGGGATGAGGCGGTGTGGGCCTTTTTCCACAACGCGCCCGGCAAGGCGGCCGTTCATATGGAGGCTCCTGCAGGAGCGCGGCTTGTCGACATCGCCAGTGGGAAACAAGCGGTCGAACAAGGCGGGAAGATCAAGCTGGAGCTGGAGTCGTTCGGATTTACTTTACTTTATACGCAAACTACGGGAGGGCATCAATCATGACAACGGCAGACATGAAGGATACGCAGCTTTACGACAAAATTTTCGGCAGCATTGCCGCATCCAATATCGGTTCGTCAATGGGAGCCATGGTGGAAACCTGGAGCCCGGAGAGGATTAGGGAAAAGTACGGCGTGCTGGACAAGCTGGAGAGCTACAGCCACTATAAGGCGTACTTGCGCAAGCCGGGCACGACGGAGGACGGCATTGAACGGCAGCGCTTAATGGTATCCGCGATTCACGAGAAAAAGGGCCGCATCACGGCCGAGGATTTGAAGCAAATCTGGATCAGGGACATTAATCCGGACAACTTCAACGTGCAGATGGAGCCTTGCGACGAAATTCTGTATAAGCTGGCGGCGGCCGGGCTGCCTGCGGGTTATGTGGGCAATTATTCAGATTATATGGGCATCGTCTCGTTCGCTCGTTCCTGTCATCCGATCGGGCTGATCAACGCTTGCAACCCGTACCAGGCTTTCGTGGATACTTGGGACGTGGGCCGGCTGTATCAGCCGCTGCATGCCTACGGTCTGGACTGGGCCACGGTAACGTCGGCGGGCATTGCCGAGGCGATGCGCCCGAACGCGACGGTAGATTCGGTGGTGGACGCCGCGCTGCGCTACGTGTCGCAGCCGGTGCGCGATGAGTTGGAGCGGGCTTTGGAGGCTTCCAAGAACAAATCGAGCATTGAAGAGCTGATGCCGTGGTTCTACGAGCACTACAACGGGATCGGAACTCCTTATTGCTTCAGCATGGGCAATGAGATCGTGACGAAGGCGCTCTGCCTGTTCTATGTGGCCAAAGGCGATCCGGAGCAGTTGATTATCGGGGCGGTTAACTTCGGACGCGACACCGATTGTCTGGCCGCGGTGTCCTCGGGGCTGGGCGGTGCGCTGCGCGGCTCCTCCTCGCTGCGCAAGGAATGGATCGAGACGGTGGACGAGGCGATGACGACGAATCCGTACACGGTATCACGCCGCTCGCTTGCGGAAATGGCGCAGGTGATCTACGAGGGCGTGCTGAACGAGCGTGAGAAGGCGCTGGCCCATGCCAAGGAAGTGGCCGCGCTTATCGTTTGATGGAAACGGGAGACGCAAAGCCGATGAAGGTTGCGATAGGCTGCGATCATGCGGGCTATCCGCTGAAGTCGCATATTGTCGAGGCGCTCGCGCAGGCCGGGGCGCAGGTGAAGGATTGCGGCAGCTATTCGCCCGATCCGGTCGACTTCCCCGATGTGGCCGGACGGGTTGCCGCCGCGATACGCAGCGGGCAAGCCGATCGCGGCGTCATGGTGTGCGGCACCGGAGTCGGCGCCGCGATCGCCGCCAATAAAATACCGGGCATTCGCGCCGCAGTAGGCCACGACATCTACAGCGCCGCGCAATGCGTGGAGCATGACGATGTCAATGTGCTCTGCATCGGGGCGCAAGTGATCGGACCTACGGTGGCCGCCGCTTACGTGCAGGCTTTTCTGCAGGCGCGGTTCAGTACGGCGCCGGAGTTTCGGCGCAGAGTCGACAAGCTGGGACAGCTGGAGAAGTCGGCCGCGCTGGAATGGCTGACGATTGAGGGATAGGAGAAAGGGGAGATGGAGGCCATGACGACAAAACAGGTGCTTGGCTTTATCGGCCTGGGGGCCATGGGGTTTCCGATGGCGAAGCGATTGTCGGAGAACGGGTTTCGCATCCATACGACTGTGCATCGCCAAGCTGGGGCGGCCGAAGCGCTGGCGGCAAGCGGAGCGGTCATTCATCCGACGGCGGCGGACGTATTCGCGCAATGCGCCTGGGTGGTGACGATACTGCCCGCCGATCGGCAGATGGAGGAGGTGCTGCTTGCGGAAGAGGTGCTGCGCAACGTGCACGAGAAGACGGTGCTGCTGGAGATGACCTCCGGCTCGTCCGGGATGGTGCGGCAGGTTGCCGAACAATTCGCGGCGCGCGGGGGCAGAGTGCTGGACGCGCCGGTCAGCGGCGGAACGATGGGGGCAGCAAGGGGCACGCTTACAGTAATGGCCGGCGGAGATCGGGCGCTGATCGCGCAGCTGAAGCCGGTGCTGCGCCGGATTTCCGCGGCGGTTATTCCGGTTGGAGACGTTGGGGCGGGAAAGGCGGTCAAAGCGATCAATCAGATGCTGGCAGGCGTTCATATGGCCGCCGCCGCCGAGGCCGTCGCGCTTGCCGAGCGTCAGGAGGTCGACCGGGAAGCGCTGCGGCAGGTCATACGGAGCAGCTCTGGAAACTCGTGGATTTTCGAGAACAAAAGCGCCGCGATCTACGATCGGAGCTTTACGCCGGGGTTTCGGCTGCAGTGGATGAAGAAGGATATGGCCATTGCCGTCGAAGCCGCCGACGGGCTGGATCTGGAGCTGCCGCTGGCGTCGGAGGCGCTGCGCTTGTACGCGGCGGCTGCCGAGGAAGACGGCGAGTTGGATTTCGCCGCCGTCAGCAAGCGGATCGTGCGGCGACCGGCGGCCGAAGCTTAGCGACGGGAGGCGGATGAGATGTCTCAGCAAGGCTTTCGCATTTTCATGGCGAGAAAACGGCCGACGGCAGATTTGCTAACCCGCTACAAGGAGGTCGTCACTCCGCACATCAGCGACAATATGAGCCGTCTGCACGCGGTTGCCGCCGGGCTCAGCCCGCGGCACCGCGCCGGCCGGCTGGCCGGCGCCGCGTTGACGGTCAAGACGAGGCCCGGCGACAACCTGCTCGTGCACAAGGCCATCGATATGGCCTTGCCCGGCGACGTCGTTGTCGTGGATGCGGGGGGCGACGTGACCAATGCGATCGTCGGCGAAATCATGCTGCGTCTGGCTCAAAGCAAAGGCGTGGCGGGGTTTGTCATCGACGGCGCCATTCGCGATGCGGCGGCGTTCGCCGCCGGGGATTTTCCCGTGTACGCGCGGGGCGTTACGCATCGGGGACCGTACAAGGACGGTCCGGGAGAAATCAATGTGCCGATTTCCGTCGGCGGCATGCTGGTCCGTCCGGGAGACATTATCGTCGGCGACGAGGATGGCGTCGCCGTCGTGCCGCTCGACGAGGCGGAAGAACTGCTGGAGCGGATCGGCGATCAGCAGCTTCGCGAGGAAAGGATGCTGCGCGAAGCGGCCGTCGGGACGGCGGATCGCGCCTGGGTAGACGAGACGCTGCGGCTTAAAGGGTGTGAGTTCATTGAAGGCCGATATGAAGTATGACTGGCGCGAGCTGCGCCGCTTCTGCAGCGCCGTGCTGGAGGCGGCGGGCGTACGCTCCCAATGGGCGGCGGCGGTGGCGGATACTTTGGTGGATGCCGATCTGCACGGCGTGGACTCTCACGGCGTCGTGCGGCTCGACATTTATATGCGGCGGCTGGAAGCGGGAATGGTGGATGCGGATGCCGCCCCCGAGCTGCTGCGCGGTCAGACGCCGCTGCTGTTGGTTGACGGCAACAACAACTTCGGCGCGGTGGCGGGGGGCTTTGCGCTGGAGCAGAGCATGAAGGCGGCGAGGGAGTATGGCTGCGGCATTGCGGGCGTGCGCCGCTCCAATCATTTCGGCACTTGCGCCTATTATGCGCGCAAGGCTGTCGGCGAGGGTTTGATCGCGATCGTTCTGTCCAACGCCTCGCAGACGATGCCTCCGACAGGCGGCCTGCGTCCTTTTCTCGGCACAAACCCGCTGTGCGTAGGCGTCCCGGCCGGCCGGCATGCGCCGTATATTCTGGACATGGCGACGAGCGTAGTCGCGCGGGGCAAAATCATTGTGGCCGCCGAACGCGGCGAACCGATTCCGACCGGCTGGGCGATCGACCGGGAGGGGCGGCCGACGACCGACGCGCAAGCCGCTCTGGCCGGCTCGGTGCTGCCGCTGGGAGGTCCGAAAGGGTATGCCATCGCCATGTTTATTGATATTTTGTGCGGGGTTCTGACCGGAGCGGGGTTCGGTCCGTCGGTTCACAATATGTATGAAGACTGGGTGCGACCGCAAAATGTCGGCCATTTGTTCATCGCGATCGATGCGGAGCGATTTATGCCCAGAGCCGAATTCGCCGCGCGGATGGACCAATACATCGATTGGCTGAAAGCCGAGCCGACCGCTCCCGGGGTCGACGAAATTCTCGTTCCGGGAGAGCTCGAACGGCGCATATGCGAGCAAAGAAGCAGGCAAGGTCTCATCTTGCCTGCCAGCGTGGCCGACACTTTGCGGCGATGGGGCGATCGGTACGGCATCGATTTGGCGCACGCGGAGACGGGCTGAACTGGCTTGTACGGAGCCGTTATCGAGAAGTCGGCATACGTCATAGACCATAGCGAGGTGTGAACGAATGAACGCGAGCAACCGGATATTCCAATATGAATTGCCTACGAAAATCGTATTCGGCAACGGCGCCGTAGAGGAGCTGCCGGAGCATGTGTGGAGATTGGGCGGCAGCAAAGCTTTGCTGGTGACGGATCCCGGAGTGCTGCGGGCGGGCGTTGTCCGGCAGGCGCTCTCGGTGCTGGAGAACGAGGGAAAGGCTTGTGAAGTCTTTTCCGATATTGAATCCGATCCCGACATTCGCGCGGTAGCTGAGGGAGTTCGAATCGCCAGAAAAGCCGGCTGCGACATCGTCGTCGGCATCGGCGGCGGAAGCGCGCTGGACAGTGCCAAAGCCATTGCCCTGATGCTGGGCAATGAAGGCTCCATCGCGGATTACGTGGGGGTCGGCAAGGTTCCGCGCAAGGGGGCGCCGATGATCGCGATTCCGACGACGGCGGGAACGGGCAGCGAAATAACGATCTGGTCGGTGCTGTCGGACAAAGAAAATCAAGTCAAGCTGAGCGTGGGAAGCCCGTATAACTGTCCGGATCTGGCGCTGTGCGATCCGGAGCTGACGCTGTCTCTGCCTCCGTCCGTGACGGCGGCTACCGGGATGGACGCGCTCGTGCATGCGCTGGAGTCCTACGTGAACAAGGCGACCCAGCCGATCTCGGAAGCGATGTCGCTGCAGGCGATAAAGCTGATCTCCCGCAGCTTGCGTCATGCGGTGCTGCGCGGCGAAGACAGGCAGGCCAGATACGATATGCTGCTGGCCAGCCTGCTTGCAGCGATGGCGTTTAACGCGACCCGGCTCGGCCTTTCCCATGCTTTGGCGATTCCGCTCGGAGCCAAGTTTCATATTCCTCACGGAACGGTTAACGCGATTCTGCTGCCGGAGGTGATGGCGTACAACCTGCCGGCGCAGCTCGCCAAGTTTCGGGAAATTGCCGTTTTGTTCGGCGTGGATACCGCGGGCAAAAGCGACCGGGAGATCGCCGAAGCCGGAGTGGAAGCGATCAGGCAGCTCAAGCGCGACATCGGCATAACGCAAACGCTGTCCGATTACGGCGTGACGGAGGACGCTCTGGAGCCAGTCGTTCAGGAGGCTCTGCTTTCTGGCAATGTCCCGGTAAACCCTCGCCTGGCGGGCGCCGCGGATTTGCTGGCAATCTGCCGACGGGCGCTGGGCTGAGACGGACCCAATCGGGAGGGAAGAGGATGAAGCCAACCGTGTTTGTGGCCAGGCCGCTGCCGGGCAATCATCTGGAGCGGCTGGCGAAGCATGCCCGCGTGCGGGTAAATGATACGGGTAGAGACGTGAGAAAGGAGGAGCTTGCGAAGGCGATCGCCGAGGCCGACGGGCTGATCTCCATGCTCGTCAATCCGCTGGACAAATCGTTGCTGCGGCAGGCGCCTCGCCTGAAGGTGATCGCCAACTATGCGGTGGGCTTCGACAATATCGATGTGCCCGCCGCGACGGAATTGGGCATTATCGTCGCCAACACGCCCGACGTTCTGACGGAAGCGACCGCCGATCTGGCTTGGGCGCTGCTTCTGACGGCCTCCCGCCGGATCGTGGAGGGCGACCGGCTGGTGAGGGAGGGCGGATTTCGAGGCTGGCATCCCGGCCTTCTGCTGGGGCGTCAACTGTCCGGCAAGACGCTGGGCATTATCGGCATGGGCAGAATCGGCACGGCCGTAGCCCGGCGCGCCGCCGGGTTCGGGATGGACGTTCTGTATACGGGAAGACGGGCGCTTCGGCCTGAGCTGGAGGAGCAGCTGCGGGCAAGGCAAACAGGGTTAGAGCAGTTGCTGAGCATGAGCGATTTTATCAGCCTGCATGCTCCCTATACGCGGGAAAACCATCATTTGATCGGAGCGGAGCAGCTGCGGCTGATGAAGCGGGAAGCGATTCTGGTCAATACGGCCAGAGGGGCGCTCATAGACGAGCGGGCGCTGGCCGAGGCTCTTCGGCAGCAGGTCATTGCGGGGGCCGGATTGGATGTATATGAACGCGAGCCGCAGGTGGAACCGCTGCTGCTGTCTTGCGATAACGCCGTATTGGCGCCGCATGCGGGCAGCGCTACCTGGGAGACGCGCAGCGAGATGGCCGCGATCTGCGTCGATGCGGTAATCGCCGCGCTGCGGGGCGACGTGCCGCGAACAGCGTTGAACGGGCCGTTGCCGCGAAGGCAATGACGGTCGGCCGGATATGACGAGGAGGTTGTGCCTGTGACGGGTATGGAGATGAGAGCATGGCTCGACGAGCATGTCGGCGCCGCTTACGGCAATTTTATCGGAGGCCGCTGGACAACGGGCGAACACGGACAGCGGCAGCCGATATACAACGCGGCGGACGATCGACAGCTGCTGGGCTATTTTGTGCAATCGACGTCTGCGGATGCGGAACGGGCCGTCCAAGCGGCTTTTCAAGCTTTTGGCGAATGGGCGCGCACGCCGCCTGCGCAGCGCTCGGCGATTCTGCTTCGTTTCGCCGATTTGCTCGAAGACAGGCGCAAGGAATTGGCCTATCGGCTGTCGGCGGAACAGGGCAAGGTGCTGGTCGAAGCTCTCGGGGAGGTAAGCCGCGCGGCCAAAGAAGCCCGGTTTGCGGCCGGAGAGTGCTTGCGCGTGAACGGAGAGACGCTGCCCGGAGAGAACGGCTCCGGCTACAATGCGGTCGTGCGCTCGCCGATCGGGGTTGTGGCGGCCATCGCGCCCTGGAATTTTCCGGTGGTGACGCCCGTGCGCAAAATCGCTCCGGCGCTGGCCTACGGCTGCACGGTCGTGTACAAGCCGGCTTCCGCTACGCCGTGGGCGTCCGCGGCGCTGATGGAGCTGCTGCAGGAAGCTGGGGTTCCGGACGGAGCGGTCAACATGATAAGCGGGTCCGGCAACGTGGTGGGAGACGCGCTTGTCGATCATCCGCTGGTTAGAGGAATCACGTTTACCGGCTCGACCGCGCTGGGCATTCGCATTCAAACCCGCGCGGCGGATCGCCTGGCGCGCACTCAGCTGGAGCTGGGCGGGAAAAACGCCGCAGTGGTGCTCGATTACAGCGATGCCGGATACGTTGCCAGGCAAATCGTCAATGCCGCCTTTGCCTGCAGCGGGCAGCGCTGTACGGCGATCAGCAGGGTGATTGTGCTGGAGAAACGCCAGAAGGAACTGACGGCGGCTTTGCGGCAGGAGATGAAGAGCCTTGTCGTCGGCCCCGCCTGGGATGCCGCCGCCAACGTAGGACCGCTGATCAACCGGGCGCATCTGGATTCGGTGCAGGAGCATCTGCGGACGGCGCTTCGGGAAGGGGCCGCATTAAGCTGCGGCGGGCGCGTGCTGGAGGAGGGCGCGTATGCGGCGGGAGCGTACATGGAACCGGCGCTGCTGACGAACGTTGCGCCGGAAATGAGGGCGGCGCAGGAGGAAATCTTCGGTCCCGTTCTGGCCGTTCTGACCGCGAAGGATGAGGAGGAAGCGCTGCGGATAGCCAACGGAACGGCGTACGGCTTGGCGTCATGCGTATTTACGGAACGGACGGCCGTTGCCCGCGAGTTTGCCGACAGGCTGCAAAGCGGCATGGTGCACGTGAATTCGGGCACGGCCAGCGAAGCTCACGTGCCGTTCGGCGGCGTCAAGCTGTCGGGCTTCGGCGCGTATTCGATCGGCAGCAGTAACCGGGAGTTCTATACGGAACAGAAGGTGATCTACTTCTAGCCCTGTCGTCGATTCGGAAGGATAGGGATGCGCCTCGGACAAGTATGCTACAATTAAATTAAGGAAACGATCGAACAATAAAGCAAGGGAGCAACGATAGAGATGGAGCTTCCGCGTCTGCTGCGGCAAATCATCGAGTGGGAGAAAAGCGTCGAGGGCCGGCTGCCGGAATGGGCCAAACCTTCGGGCATGTATCTGGGAGTCCTCGGGAACGGAGACGGGGGCTACCAATGTACGCCGGAGCGGTCGATCACTTTCGGGACCACCGGGATGGACGGGATTCATTTCGCATGGATTGCGGAGCGAGAGGGCGGCGCCGACCTGAACGAGGCTCCGGTCATCTGCGTGTCCCCGATGGACTTCGACAACTGCGTCCGCCTGGTGGCCAGAAACCTTCGCGACTTCTTCTCGCTGGTCTTCCACGGCCACGACCTTCTGCTGCTCAATGACTTCGCCAACCGGGAGCATTACGAGAAGGCGTTGCGGGAACAGGAGCGGAACGACGCGAGGTCTTCCTATCTTCAACAGTGGGGGGAGGAGACTCGCAAGCTCGAGCTGGAAGCCAGAGAGAGATTCGGGCTTGCGCCGATCCCGGATCCGTACGGCTACATGCAGAAGATTCGATCGGAGATCGGTCTCCCCTGAAGAAGCTGCAAGTCGTATCGTCGGAGGCCGTCCGTTGAACCGGGCATAAGCAGAAGACCGGCCGCGGCTCCGATGCGAGCACCGTAATCCCGTCGAGCAGGAGTGAGCGGACGGTTCAGTTCGTCCCGTATAAATGTCACGGGTTTTTAAGTTCGCCAAACAAGCCCGCCCCGATGCCTGAGCACTCGGGGCGGGCTATTCGGCTTTCGACCTACAGGGCGCCCGAGTCCTGGACGATCTGCAGCGCCCGGTCGTAGTCGTCCTCTTCGACGATGGCGGTCAGGAGAATGTCCCAGCCGTTCACCCGGTTGTCGTCGCTGCCCGAGCTGTACCCGCTCGCGCTGACGCTGGCCGCGGCCAGCACGCCGGAATCGGGATTGAAATCCCCTCCGAGCGTCAAATAGCCGATCCCCGGAAAATCGGCGGACAGCGGATTCTCGATTTTGTCCCGGTGCTGCACGCCTTCGCCCGGATAACCGTCGAACCGGTCGATCGAATGCTCGATCAAGCGGAGCGCTCTCAGTCTGTCCACCGCTCGCTCCGCTTCCCACGGCGTTTTGAAATAAGCCATCAACGATCTTTCGGTCACGGGAGCCCCTCCCTTTCGCAATAAGGGTATATTTTTCCTGTAGTATGGGGCGAAGAGACGGAGAAATATTCGGGGACGATGGCAAGCCCGCAGAGCCAAGCGAGCTGCGCTGGCTGCGGGCTTTGTCTGTCGGACTCTAGGGTGCCTCGCGGCTATTCGAACGCATCGACGACGTCCATGAGAAGGACGAGCTCGTCATTGATCGGGATTGAGACGGTCCGAATCCAGAGATGGGTGTCCAGGTCGGCGTACTTGCCCGAAATTTTGGCTTCCGATTCGGGCGCGTCTTCGTGCGACAGGTGAGGGATGAAGTAGGGCCTCCAGCTCCAGTCGGCGAAGCGGTATTCCAGATCGACCTTCCAGCTTTCCGCATCGGTGCGGGAATGGTTGGCCGACAATTGAATGCCGGTCGTCCGGCACAGATAGACGCGCATGCAGGAATCGTCCAGGCGCGGCAGCAGAAGGCGGATCGCTTCGTCTGCGAGCTCGGCCTCTTCGCCGTTATCGGGCAGGCGCCGCTCCAGCAGCTCGCGAATGCCGGACTCGCGAACCAGCCCGATCAGACGGTTGCCGATGTTCTGCCACCGCAGACGGGTTTCCTTGATCAGAAGGCGGTGAGCGTCCAGCTCCGCTTCGATGAGAGGGGTGAAGGCATGCCGCTCCTGAAAGTCCGGCTGGGCCTGGGAGAACAGATAGCCCTGGACGTACCGGGCTCCGGCCTGGATCGCCCGCTTGAGATCCTGGCTCGTCTCCACGCCCTCAAGCAGCAGCGACGCCCCGATCTGCTCCGCGAGATTGGAGAACGAGCGGAGAACGCCCAAGTATCCGCTGTGAGTGGCGCTTTTTTTCATCAGATGTATGTCTACTTTAAGCAGATTAGGCTGGATCCGCGCGATACGGTCGAAATTGCTGAACCCCGTTCCGATGTCGTCTATCGCGATTTGACAGCCTGCCTCCCGGTAAAGCTCGACGATCCGGGTCAACTCCGACATCGAGTCTCCGAACTCGTCCTCGGTGAGCTCGATGCACACTTTTCGGGGGTCGACGCCGTATTGGCGGAGAAGCCGGAGCGTATGAAGCTCCCCGGTGCTCTTGTAATGATGATAGATCCATGAGGGCTTGAGGTTAACGAACAGCATCGGGGGGTCCGCCAGCTCGCTCAGTCTGGCGATCGCTTGCTCCCGTAGAAGACGATCTATCCGCACATGATCCTCTACGGACACGTTCTGGTCGGCAAAGAAAGGCCCGAGGCTGCGGACGGCCCCGTCGATCCGTTCTCTGCCAAGCGCCTCGTAACCGACAATGGCGCGGGATTCCATGGCGACAACCGGCTGAAAATAAGCCAGCAGCTGTCCTTGTGGATAATGCCGGGAGATGACCTTGCGATCTGGTTGGATACTCATAGAGGCCCTTTCCGCTTGTCTCATGTTAATTAAGATAACATCTACTTTTGATATTATAGAAGCGAAAGCGATCCTACAAGTAGAAATATTTCCGCTGGCGCGGATTTTGGCGAAGAGCTTCCGAAATCAGCCTCGTCCGAGAGTAACTTTTGGAGGATTTCAACGTCTATAGATTAGCTGAAGATTTGCTGAAACTTTCGGTCGCGCTATTGCGTCCAATTACCAAGATCATGAAAACCAGGGCTTGCCGCAGAAGAGAAGAAGACCAGGTTTCCCTCAGAGAGGATGAGTTCAGTGCGCAAATTATTTTCCTTGCTAGTCGCTTTCGCTCTCGTATTATCTTTCTTTCATCAACCGCAAGGAGCCAAGGCCGCTACGCCGATCCGGATTTTCATCGACGGCCAGATTCTTAAAACCGACCAGCCTCCCCTCCTGATCGGTGGGTATACGATGGTTCCGCTTCGCGGAATTTTCGAAGCGCTGAACGCTCAGGTGTACTGGAATCAGAAGGCGAAGACCGTCACCGCCAAAAAGCGGGATACGACGATCGTACTGACGATCGGAGCGAGGACGGCGACCATCAACAATCAGACCGTCACGCTGGATTCTCCGGCGCGCGTCCTCGGCGGGAGGACGATGGTTCCGGTCCGGTTCGTCAGCGAGTCTCTCGGGGACGACGTTCGATGGGATAAACTGTCGCAAAGCGTCCTCATTACGACCCAGTCGGTGAAGGAAGTCGGTCCGGTCGCTCAGTTGGGCGTAACGACAGCTACCCAATACGGCGACGGCCGGGACCTGGAGGTGAGCTTCGCGCCGCCGTCCGATCAGTCGAACGTGAGCGGCTACCGCATTCTGGTCGTGAAAGCGGAGAAAGCCTCGGCCTTTAATCTGGCCCAGGCGCTGTCCGTCCGTTCGGCGAATTACACGTCGGTGTCCAAGAGCGGCTCCTTCCATCGCGTGAAGCTGACCGCGCAAAGCCGGGACGTCGACGGCGCGCTGCTGCGCGCAAATCAGTCTTACCGGGCGTTCGTTCTGACGGTAGGGCAGGATACGAACGCGCTGTCCGGGGCTTCGGTCACGTTTACGCTGAAAGCCGATCCGTCCGTAAGCGCGGCCGCCAACGTGAAGATCGAGGACATCTCGGATTTCGGGGACGGTCGAGACCTGCGGGTCACGTTCTCCAAGCCGTCCAACGAAAGCAACATTACCGGTTACCGGGTCATGATCGTCAAGACCGCTAACGCTTCCGGCTTCCAGCTGGCTCAAGCCAGCGGGGTGTCCAGCTCCTATTATACGAATGTATCCGCGACGTCGGGAACGGGAACGCTCAGCGTCACGCTGAGCTCGTCGGCGCGGGATACTTCCGGCGATTTGATTCGCAACGGAGTGGCGTATACCGCCTTCGTCATGGCCGTCAGCTCGAATACGGCCAACTGGAAGCACTCGCTGTCCTCCGGCTCTCCATCGGTTACGCTGAAGGATTCGGGAGTTCATGCCGTTACCAATCTGTCGGTGAGCGACGTGGCGGATTATAACAGCGGCCGGGATCTGCAGGTGTCGTTCACGAAGCCTTCCAGCGAGTCTCTGATTCGGAATTACCGGGTGTTCGTCGTTAAAGAGGCGAAAGCCGGCAGCTTCGGCCTGACGGCCGCGAACGCGGTCACGAACTCGAACCATTATACGACGATCAGCAAAACGAGCTCGGGCTCCAGCATCGTTCAGACGTTGTCCGCCAACGCCCGCGACGTCGACGGAGCGGCCATCCGGAACGGCGTCGCCTACCGGGTGTTCGTCCTGTCGGTCGGCACCGCGAACGGCAACAACGCCTTGTCTTCTCCGTCGAACTCGATCGTCTTGAGTCCCAACAACGTGACGGCGGTCACGAACGTCACGGCGAGCGATGTTTCGGACCACAATAACGGCCAGGATCTTCGCGTCTCGTTCACCAAAGCGGCGAACGAGAACAACATCGCGCACTACCGGGCTTATGTCGTCAAGGAGAACGCGGCTCCTTACTTCAATCTGGTTACCGCGAACGCCGTGCAGAACTACACGGTGATCTACAAGACCGGAGCGAACATCAATCAGACGCTGAACGCAGACTCCCGCGACATCGACGGCGCGTTGATCCAGAACGGCGTCAAATACAAGGTGTTTATTTTGTCGGTAGGCGTCTCGAACGCTTACGGCAATGCGCTGTCGGCCGCATCTCCGACGCTACAGCTGGAGAACAAAGGGATGGTGACGGCCGTTACGAACGTCACGGCGAGCGACGTGGCGGACAACGGCAACGGTCAGGATCTGAACGTGTCGTTCACGAGGGCATCGGTGGAGACGAACATCAGTCATTACCGGATTTTCGTCGTCCCGGAAGCGGCTGCCTACCAGTTCAACCTGAACCAAGCGAACACGATCTTGAATCCGGCGCTGTACACGACGGTCAACATCGGCTCGAACTACAGCCAGGCGCTGGCGAGCAGCGCTGTGGACATCTTTAACCAACCGATCAGAAACAATGTTCCTTATCGCATCTACGTCCTGTCGGTAGGCATCGGTCCTTCCTATGGCGTGAACGCGCTGTCGGCCGCATCGCCGACGATTACTCTAACCAGCAATACGGTTCCGGCCGCAAGCGGCGTTAGTGCAGCGGACGTCGGGGATGCGGGCAACGGATCCGATCTGCAGGTGATCTTCGGCAGGGCGGGCGACGAGACGAACCTGAGCCACTATCGCGTATTTGTCGTCAAGGAGGCTCATGCGGCGGGCTTCCAATTGAGCACGGCCAATGCGACGTCCGCGCCTTCGCTTTACACCGTCGTCGCTAAGAACGGAGGAGCGCAGTATTCGCTCCGGCTGGCCGCCAATGCGGTCGACGTGAACGGGGAGCCGATCCGGAACGGCGTCGGTTATCGCGTCTTCGTCCTGTCCGTGGCCAACAGCGGCGCGAACGCGCTCTCCCAGGCGTCCAATCCGCTGACGCTCGCCTCGGCGGCAGCGCCTGCGCCGGTCGTGTCGGGCATCGCGGCGGCCCATGACGGAGCGGGGAACATTACGGTGAGCTACGCCGTTCCCGCCGGAGAGCCGGGCATTTCCCAGTATGCCGTCTTCGTCGTGAAGGCGACCACTCCGTGGTCCGAGGCTCAAGCGATCAGCAGCTACGTGAACAATGCCGGCAATTTTGTCGTCGCCGGCAGATCTCAAGGCGTTGTCGCCTTGAACTTGAGCAACAAAAGCGCGGACGGGGCGCTGTTAACCTACGGGGAGACTTACGCCGTCTATGTGCTGTCGGTGGCAGACGGAGTCGCGGCTAACGCACACAGATTGTCGGGGCCAAGTCCGTATTTCCTGCTGGCCGCGGGCACGCCTTCTACGACCTAACCCGCCGAGTCTTCGGATGGCCGGGACCGGGAGCCTTCCTTCGGGAGCTCCCGGTCTTTTTCAGTGTTTTAGAAATTATAAAATTCGCTATCCTTTTCTGAGTCGCCTCCGACAAAAACGCGATTCTGCGTCTAGAGGACGCCGAAGGCGTTTTTGCTTGTTCGCAGCGGTTCGGAGAACATGCTAGAATAATAGAAAAAGGCCAAAGGAGTGTCCGCGTGAAGCTGTTCAGAAAAATTCGCGGCTGGATCGGTTCGCTGGCGATTGCTTACGTTCTGTCGCTCCTGATCGGGATCTTTGTCCTGCAGCCCTACCGGGTGGACGGGCACTCTATGGACCCGACGTTGCGCGACAGCCAGCGGATGTTCGTCTCCAAGCTGTCTCATACTTTTTCCTATATGCCGGACTATGGAGATATTGTCGTCATTGACAGCCGGGTGAGCCGGGACCGCAGTTTTATGGACGATATTCTGGAGAATCCTCTGATCCAGCTGTTGACGGGGGACGAAGATCGCGTATATTACGTGAAGAGAGTGATCGGCAAGCCCGGAGACGTCCTGGAGATTAAGGACGGTAGCGTGTACCGCAACGGAGAGCGGCTCGAGGAGCCCTATATTAAAGAAGAGATGAGCGCCTACTCGGGAGGCAGCTGGAAGGTGCCGGACGGGCATGTGTTCGTCATGGGCGACAACCGCAATCATAGCGACGACAGCCGGTCGATCGGGGCCATACCGCTGAATCACGTGCTGGGCAAGAAGCTGTAGCGAAATCGTAAAAATGTCCACCCTCTCCAAAAATGTTCGAATATCTCGCAGAGCGCCTATGAACTATACTGAAAGCGATATTCCGACATTACGGGGAGGGAGTTCCTATGAGAGGCTCAAGGGCCGGCATGCGGACGGCGGCTGTTCTCGCGATGCTTCTGGCGCTCGTCATCGGCGGAGAGGAACGCGCCGAGGCGGTCGTGCCGGAAGAGAGCACCTTTTTTGCAACCGCTTTCGTGGATGAAGGAAGCACCTACAATACGAACAGCGACGGCGATCTGTGGCCGTCGGCGTGGTCGGACGACGATTATCTGTACTTGGCGAACGGAGACGGTTGGGGCTGGACTCCGCAAGGGTGGAGCGATATCGTCTTCAATCGGATTACGGGCGGCCACCCGGACAGCGGCAATCTCGTCGGCAACCGCGTGAGCGCAGGCTTCGGACCGGTATGGAACCGGTCGACGTGCCCGGACGGCTCGCCCCGGTACAACCGCAAGCCGACCGGCCTCACCTCCAGGGGAGGCACTCTATGGCTGGCCGTTCAGGATTTGAACCGCTGCCCGGGAGCGCAGTTCTACGGACCGGCTTTCAATGACGCGCCGAACGCCACCATTCTGAAATCGACGGATAAAGGCGCGACCTGGACGTGGAACGCGGCGTCCCCGATGTTTCCGAATTCGGTGTTCACGACGATTTTTTTCCTCGATTGGGGCAAGGACGGCGTCGACAACGATCCGACGTCGAACTGGGACGATTACATCTATGCCTACGGCACGGATTACAACTGGCGCGACTCGTTCAACAACGCCGTTCCCGATCCGACGAAGCTTTATTTGGCCCGCATTCTGGCGACGGATAACGTGCAGGACCTGTCGAAGTGGCAGTTCTGGACGGGCGGCCTGAACGGGGGACCGCAGTCGTGGTCCGGCTACGGCGACATCGCCGCCAAACGGCCGGTGCTGCAGGACGACAGACGGATCTACCCGTCCGTAACGTCCGGTTTTCCGTCCGGCCATATCCGCGACATGACGCCGATCTCGCAAGGAAGCGTCACGTACAATCGGGCGCTTAACCGTTATATCTATCTGTCCTGGACGGAGTACACGTTCGAGTTCTACGAGGCTCCGGCACCGTGGGGACCTTGGAAAAGATTTCTGTCCAAGGATTTCGGAACGTATTCCTCGCCCTGGACGACCGGCAAGAACGGCGGGTATACGACGGTGATGCCGTCCAAGTACATTAGCGCGGACGGAACGCGAATGTGGTTCAACGCCAATACGTTCGAGGGGCCGGTCAACAACTACCGGTTTTCCTTGCGCAGATTGTACGTCACCCTGTACGACGCTTCGTTGACGCCGACTAACGCGAGGAGCGATACGAACAATCTGGCCGTGACGGGCGAAGCGAAGACGCCGATCGCAGCCGCAAGCTTTCACCAAGGCAACCCCTGGGCGCTTAACGACGGGGTGAAGAACGTCAACGCCGACGACTGGAACGGGGAATCGAAGGCGCAAAGCTTCTGGGGATACACTTGGTCCAGACCTTACAATATGAATAAGGTCGTCTATACGTCGGGCGCTTCCTTCCCGGACGGCGGCTATTTCTCTTCCGGGCTTAAAATCCAGGTTCGGCAAAATTTCCAGTGGGTCGACGTGACGGGCTTGTCCGTCACCCCGGACTACCCTTATAACGGCACGGCCGCACCGTACAAAACGTTCACGTTCACATTCGACGACACGTGGGGAGACGGCGTTCGGATGATCGGGGCGACAGGAGGCACGCAGAAATTCACGGCGATCAGCGAGCTGGAGGTCTACTATGCCAACGGCTTCGCGTCGGCGGTTACCGATCCGTTCGACGGGCCGCTTGATTCCGCCTGGACGTGGAGCGCGCCTCTGGCGGGACCGGCTTATTCGTTCGCCGGCGGGAATCTCCGGATGACGCTGCCGAATTCGAGCGCGTACGACAACTGGGATTTCATCGACCAGTCTCCGAGGCTGATGCGCGCCGACATGGGCGGGGGGGATTGGACGATCGAGACGAGGATGAATCTGGCGTCCTATACGGCGGGCGACAACTTCCATGCGGGTTTGGCCGTGCGGTTCGGCGCGAACAATGCTTTCCTGTGGGGGAATTTGCAAGGGAACGGCCTCGAGCTCTCCCGTTCGGGGTACCCCGCCCTGGCCGCCGTCACTCCGTATACGAGCTCTGCCGTTTCCCTGCGCATCCGGAAGGTCGGAACGCGCTACTATGCCGATTATAAGCAGAATCCGGGCGACGCATGGATTCATGCGGGCAGCGACAACTATCCTTTCGCGGCTCCCGTCTCCGTCGGCCTGATGGCCAAGACATGGTCGGCAGTTCCTCTGACGGCGGACTTCGAGTATTTTACCGTGAGGAGATAACGAGAAGACGCTCCGCAAGGCTCTTAACGCCCTGCCCAAGGGGCGTCTTTCCAGTTGTCAAACTGTCGGCGATCCCGTACACTGTGCGTACGGAAGCGGTTACAGACGTTCCATGAACCGGAGGACAGACCGAATGATTCCATCCCTGCTACGCAATCGGAAGCTGGGAAGCAAGCTGATGCTTCTGCTGCTTACGGTGATCCTGGCGCCGCTATCTCTGCTGGGCTTGCTGTTCTACCACAACTCGGTGGAATGGGTCGAGGAGAAGAGCGACAAGGAGTCGCTTCAGGTGCTGAGCCTCGTCATGCAGAACGCGGACGAAACGCTGCGAGGCGTGGAGACGCAGCTGCTCGATATCTACAATCAGGACGACATAATCGCTCAGCTCTCGGAGGCGAGGGCGGACGAGGCCGGAAGAAGCGAGAGCCAGGCCGCGGAGGACCGCATCAGCCGGTATTTACGGGATTTTCTGCGGGGGAAGGACGACGTGGACTCGGTCTACTTCCTGGCCGAGGCGGGCGCGACTTATTTCGCCGACTTCCGCGGCTCCAGCCTGTTTCTGAACCAGATCGAGCGGAATCCGCAATGGCTGGAACGGATTGCCGAGGAGAACGGGCGGATCGTATGGATCCCGACCTACGAAGTTCCGCCGAACCGTTACTCTCCGGACAATTCTTATTATTTTGCCGCAGGGATGAGCATTCGGGACGTGACCGACGAGCTGCAAACGTTGGGAACGCTTATTCTTAACGTCAAGATTGCCGCGCTCGACCGGCTCATCGGCCGGATCGACGTGAGCCCGAACGGTACGATTCTTGTGGCGGACGACTCGGGGAACCTGATCTGGCACCCTAATCCCCAGGCCTACGGCACGCGCATGAACGACGTTCCGTTCTATAAGGCGACGAAGCCGGGCGAGTTCGTCCGATTCGAGCTGAACGGGGAGAGATACCGCATCGGCCGCGTCACCTCCGGCTTCAATAGCTGGTCCTACTACGCGATCGTCCCCCAGCTCGATCTGGACGCCCAGACAGAGAACCAGAAGCGGTTCCTCGTCGTGACGATCGTCGCCTTCTCCGCTCTGTTTCTGCTGCTCGCCTGGCTGACGACCCACTATATCACGAAGCCGATCCGCCAACTGGTCGTCGCCATGAAGCAGATTCAGAAGGACTCGCAGGGCGTGAAGCTCCAAGCGCAATCGAATGACGAGATTGGCATGCTTCAGACGGCGTTCAACGGGATGCGCGGACGGATCAACGATCTGATCCAGGAGGTGCGTATCGTCTCGGACAAGGAGAAGGAGGCCGAGATCCGGGCCCTTCAGGCGCAGATCAATCCTCATTTCGTCTACAATACGCTGGACGCGGTCAACTGGCTGGCGATCGAGAAGGACGAGAACGAGATCAGCTCGATGATTACCGCCCTCAGCGACATGATGAGGTACGCGATCCGGCCTGGAGCTCCCTGGGTCAACGTGGAGGAGGAGCTGAAATGGGCGAGGAACTACGCGTATCTCCAGGAGATGAGGTTCGAGGCGAAGTTCGCGGTCGAATTCGATGTCCCTCCTGAGCTGCTCCAGTACAAGGTTCCGAGGCTCCTGCTGCAGCCTTACATGGAGAACGCGATCGTGCACGGGATGGACAGCCTGGAGGGCGGGGGGCTTATCCGGGTCGGGCTGGCGCTGGAGAGCGGCGACAAGCTGCGTCTAGTCGTGGAGGACAACGGCGTCGGGATGACGGCCGAACGGATCGACAAGATCCGGTCGCGCCAGTCGCACGGCATCGGCATTACGAACATGGACGATCGGCTGAAGCTGGAATACGGTCCGGGCTACGGCGTGAGGGTCGAGTCCGAGCCGGGGCAAGGAACCCGCGTCACTGTGGTCCTTCCGGTGATCCGGGACGGCGACGGGGACCATCTGTGAAAGGGGAAGAGAGGGAGCTATGGCGTACAAGGTGCTGATCGTGGACGACGAGCCGAAGGTGAGGCGCGGCTTGTCCGCTCTCATTCCCAAGATCGATCCCGAATGGGAGGTCGCCGGAACGGCGGCGAACGGGGAGGAGGCGCTGCAGCTCGTGAAGAAGCAGCTTCCGGATCTGGTCATTACGGACATCCGCATGCCCAGAATGAACGGTCTCGACCTGCTCAGCGAGCTGAAGGAGTATCCGCTTCAGGTCGTGATTTTATCGGGATACGGTTATTTCGAATACGCCCGCACGGCGATTCAGTTCGGCGCGTTCGATTTTCTGCTGAAGCCTCTGAAGCCGGATGCGATCCGCGACGTGTTAGGCAGGCTGTCGGCGCAGATGAGCGCCGCGAAGCGGGAGGCGCCGGAGGGCGTGCCGGAGCTGAAGTATTCCAAGCTGTGGAAGGAGTGGATGCTGTCGCCGGAGGACGAGCACGGGCATGCGGCCAAGCTCCGGTCCCTGCTGCCGCCGGAGGCGGGCTTGCTGCGGCTGGCCGCAATCGAGATCGACTCCTTCGACAAGGTGATCTCGGAGGATCAATGGGGCGACCGGCAGCTGGTGGCATTCGCGGTGCGCAATGTGCTGCACGAGCTGTTGTCGGCCCAGGCTCCCGACAGGTTCCGGTATTTGTTCCAGAGCGGGTCGAGAATCTATTATTTGCTTGCGGACGGAAGCTTCGGACGCGATTTCTGGGAGGAGGCGATCCGTACGATTGTCCGCTCGGTGAAAATATCGGTGTCGGTCGGGCTAAGCGGAGAGAGCGCCGACTTCACCGAGCTGCCGCAGCTGCTTGCGCACGCCCGGGAAAGCTTGGAGAACAAGTGGATTTACGGCGAAGGCACGGTCGGCGACTATCGCGATTTTCATCTGGAGGATCTGGTCCGAATCGGTTACCCGGAAAAGCTGGAGGAGGCCATCTCCTGGGCGGTCAGAAGCGGCGACGCGGACGCGGCGATCCGAAGCCTGGAGGCATTCGTCGGGCAGCTTCGCGATGCGGAAGTGCCCTTCCGGCTGTTCCAGCGCTATTGTCTGCAGCTGCTGACGTCCGTGCTTCGCATCGCCTGCGAGCAGAAGGTGTCGGATCTGGTGTTCAGCCGGATGACCAGGCCGACCGATCTGTTCGGGAGGGGATTCTCGGCGGACGGCTTTCTCGGCTTCATGAAGGAGTTCGTGGAAGAGAGTCTGTGCGCGCTCGAATGGAGCCGCAGCCAGAAGCAAGGCCGAACCCTCGACAAGGCGCTGACGTTCATGAAGGCCAACTATGCGCGCGATATCTCTCTGGACGACGTGGCGGGGCATGTCGGCATGAGCAGCAGCTATTTCAGCACGTACTTCAAGCAGGAGACGGAAGTGTCTTTCGTCGAATATTTGACCCGTCTCCGGATGGATGCCGCGAAGAAGCTGATGAAGGATACCGACCTGCGGCTGTACGAGATCGCCGCTATGGTCGGCTATCAGGACGTCAAGTATTTCTCCCGGCTGTTCAAAAAAACGATGAACGTGACTCCCGGCGAGTACCGCCAATTTTTCGACCGAAAGGACGAGGGCTATGTCAGATAAGCGCCCGCTGCTGCGGCTGAGTCGTACGATCGCGCTGCTGGGGCTGGCTGCGCTGCTGGCCGCGGCATCCGGGTGCGGAGGGAAGTCCGTCACGGTAGACGAGACGCTGCATACGCTGATCGGCAGGCAAGCCCCGAAGGAGCCGGCCGCTGCGGACAGCACCGTGCTTCGCATCTGGTCGTTCCATCAAGGAGAGGAGTTCACGTTCTGGCAGCGGCTGGGCGAGCAGTACGCGAAAGAGAACCCGGGCGTGGAGGTCAAGGTGGAATATATCTCTAGCGACGACTATTTCACGGGCAACCGGCTGGCGTCCTCCTTCGCCTCCGGTCATGGCCCGGACGTGTTCTTCGTATCCGCCGGGACGATCCGCAAATATGCCAACGCCGGCATTCTTCAGCCGTTGGACGACTACTTCACCCCGGACATTCGCCGGGATTTCTTCAAGCCGGCCCTTGATTCCGTCACGGTGAACGAGCGGATCTACGCCATCCCTTTCGAGACGGAGCTGCTGGCGCTCTATTACAATGAGAAGCTGTTCCGCGACAGGGGCGTCGCTCCTCCGGAGACGTGGGAGCAGATGCGCGAGGCGGCCCGGCTGCTGAAGAGCGGATCGCGCAGCGGCTTGACGGTGGAGACGTTCGGAAGCGTCTATCAGACGTTCTCCTGGCTGCCGTTCCTCTGGCAGGCGGGCGCCGACCTCGTAGCCGAGTCGGGCGACGGGTCGGGGCTGACGGAGCCGGGAGCCCGGCTGGCGTACGAGTTTTTCCGGGGGTTGGCCGACGAAGGCCTGCTGAACATGCATCCGTCGCGTCCGACGACGGATATCGGCATTCTGGCGGGCGGGGAGACGGCTATGCAGGTGAGCGGATCCTGGAACATTCGCTTGATCGAGGCGGATTACGCCGATCAGGCGATCGGCGTCGTTCCGCTGCCCGTTCCCCCGGGAGGCAAAGAGGTGACGGCGGCGGGAGGCTGGAAAATCGGCGCGAACCGCTTCAGCGCCCACGCCGACGAAGCTGCCCGGTTCATTCTCTGGGCGTTCGCCGAGAGCGAGGACATTCCGCTGCAATGGTGCACCGAGGTCAAATTCGCGTACCCTTCGCGCATCTCCGTCATGTCGGCGGGGGAGGAGCTGTACGACCGCGGACTGCGTTCCGTCTTTACTTCGCGCATATTCGGCACGGAGCGGCAGGAGCCGCAGCTGCCGGAGAATGTGACGAGAATTTTTATCGACTCGTTGAACCGGCTCGTCTTCGGAGAGGAGTCCGTCGACGCCCTGCTCGCCGATACGAACGCCCGGCTGAACGCCTATTTCGAGAACGTCCAAAAATAGTCCACCCCGCCTAAAACATTTCTCGTTACGGACCCGCGTTTCTCCCCGCTATACTCGAGGTGACTTCAACCATCACCAGTCGAAAGGGGAACCTCGAGTATGCAAAGCTTCAAATGGAGACCGCTGCTGATTGCTTCGCTTGCTGCCATACTTCTGCTGCAGATCGGCTGCGGCTCGAACAACGGCGGCAAGGAGGCGTCCGGCAGCCCGTCCTCCGCTCCTTCAAATTCCGGCAACGCCAACAAAGAGAAAGTCACGCTGAAATTCTGGGACTTCCACACCGAGGCGGAACAGCAGTTTTTCGAGGATCTGGTTGCCGAATACAATCAGTCCCAGGATCGGGTCACGATCGAGTATTCCACCTCCAACCAGCAGGATTACACGACGACGAAGCTTCCGACCGCCTTCGCTTCGGGCGACGGACCGGATATCTACATGATCAGCCCGGGCGACTTTATGAAATTCGCCAAGAGCGGCCTGATGGCGGACTTGACGCCGTACTTCCCGCCGGGCGCCATGGAAGATTTCCTCCCGGCTTCTCTGGAAGCGGTTACGGTGGACGGCAAGATTATGGCGCTGCCGTACGAGCTCGAGCTGCTCGGACTGTATTACAACGAAGAGATGCTGACGAACGCCAACGTCGAAGTGCCGAAGACGTGGGACGAGCTGCTCGCCGCTGCCCGCAAGCTGACGACGGACAAGGTGGCCGGACTCGTGCTTCCGCCGGACAAGGGGCCGTACCTGAACTTCATCTGGTACCCGTTTCTGTGGCAGCAGGGCGGCAACGTGCTTAACGCGGAGGGAACGGAGTCGACGTTCGACACTCCGGAGGTCGCCAAGGCGCTCGACTTCTACGGCTCCTTCTTCCAAGAGAAGCTGGCGCCCTCCAAGCTGCAGTTCGGTCCTTGGGAGATCGACAACCTTGGCACCAAGACGGCCGCGATGCAGGTGCTGGGCACTTGGGCGATCAACCGCGCCGAGGAGAATTTCGCCGACGTGCCGATCAAGGTCGCTCCGCTGCCGCTTCCCGAGGGAGGCCAAGCGGCGACGGACGCCGGCGGCTGGAAGTTTGCCGTTAACGGCAAGAGCAAGCATGTCGAGGAAGCCGCGAAATTCGTCATGTGGGCGTTCGCCGAGGATCCGGACCGCGCGCTGAAGTGGTGCACCGAGATCAAGTTCGCTTACTCGCCGCGCCAATCGGTCGTCGATGCGGGCAAGGAGATCTACAGCAAGGGCATGCGCCAGGTGTTCACCGAGGAGATCTACGCTTCCGCGATTCCGGAGCCGACCTATCCTTCGGAGATCGTCGATATTGTCGGAGACGCGATGCAGTACGTTATGTTCGGCAAGATGGACGGAGCCGCGGCCGCCAAGGAAGCGGACGCCAAGATCCGAAGCTTCTTGAGCAAATAAAGGCCGCAAGGCGGGGATCCCGGCCGGAGGAGCAGCCGGGGTTCTCGCTTGCCGACAGAGGAGGCACATACTCATGTTACCGAAACGGCCGTCGGCGCGAACTTGGCGGGAATGGGGAACGGCATACGCCTTCCTGTTCCCCAATCTTATCGGTTTGTTCGTGTTCGTATTTCTGCCGATCGTATACGCTTTATACGTCAGCTTGTTCGACTGGAACGCCCTAAGCCCGAAAGTGTTCGTAGGCTTGGACAACTACAGGCTGCTGATGGACGACTCGGGCTGGTGGCGGTCTGTCGGGAAGACGATCACCTTCAGCGTCGTCTACGTTCCGCTCTTGTTCGTCTCGTCGCTGCTGTCCGCCGTGCTGATTCATGCGTTGAAGGGCCGGGTCAGCGGCTTGGCGCGAACGATGTTTCTGATGCCGTTCGCCATCACTTCCGTCAATTCGGCGATTATCGCCATGTATTTGCTCGACCCGAGAAGAGGGCTGATCAATTGGATTTTGGGGGGCTTTCGCATTCCGCCGCAGGATTTCCTCGGTTCGACGAGCCAAGCGATGCTGTGCGTCGTGTTCGTTCTGCTGTGGATTAACGTGGGGTACAACATGATCATTTTCCTGTCGGCGATCAAGGAAATTCCCAAGGACTACTACGAGGCCGCGCATATGGACGGGGCCAAGCGCGGTCAGACGTTCTTCCGCATTACGTTCCCGCTGCTTAAGGAGACGAATACGTTCATTCTCATCGTGACGACGATCGGCTCGTTCCAGGTGTTCGACCAGATCATGGTCATGACGAAGGGCGGCCCGGCGGGGGCGACGGAAGTCAGCGTATTGTACATTTTCAAGCATGCCTTCGAGCTGCTTAACATGGGATATTCCTCGGCGATGGCCTTCGTGCTGTTTCTGATCATTTTCGTGCTGTCGCTGTTTCAATTGAAATTATTCTCCGGAAGCGAGGGGCGCTGATCTCATGCTTACGTTAAGGCGCGCGGCTTTACCGGCGCTGGCCGTGCTTCTCGGACTGGCGCTCGTATTTCCGATCTACGTGCTCGTCATCGGCTCCTTGCGTGCCGAGGAGCGGATCTTCGACGTCACGCTGATTCCCGTCGAAGCGGTCTTCGCCAACTTCACCAAGGCGGTGCAGGGGACGGGGCTGCTCCGCTCGATTCTGAACTCGCTGCTCGTATCCGCGACGGTAACGGTCGTGGCGATGATTTTTCACTCCATGTCCGGCTATGCGCTGGCCCGGTTCCGGTTTCCCGGGAGAAGCCTTGTGTTCGCCTGGATGCTCAGCACGCTCATGGTGCCGTTCGCCGTCATCATGATCCCGCTCTATCTGATCACGAAGCAGTTTCATATGATCAATTCTTACGCCGGGTTAATCGTGCCGTCGATTTTTAACGCCTACGGCATCTTCCTGTTCCGGCAGTTTTACCGGGATTTTCCCCGGGAGCTGGAGGAGGCGGCCTATCTGGACGGGCTGTCGCTGGGAGGGACGTATTTCCGGATCGCGCTGCCGCTGTCGGTGCCGATTATCGTGCCGCTGACGATCGGGTTCTTCCTGGCCAACTGGAACTCGTACCTCTGGCCGCTCATCATTACGCAGGATTCGAAGCTGTGGGTCATACAAGTCTTTCTGGCGAGCCTCGTCGGCGGGGGGTACTACACGCCTTGGAACGTCGTGCTGGCGGCCGCGGTCGTGTCGACGATTCCGACCTTCCTGCTGTTCTTCGGAGCGCAGCGGTTTCTCGTGGACGGCATCAAAATGTCGGGCATCAAATAGCGAATTTAAAAGGGTGGAGGATGACAGCATGCTGGGAACGTCGTTAAGGGATTTGTACAGGGAAAGGGAAGGCAAGCGCAAGCGCGAATCCAGCTACGATACGACAGGGGGCAACCGGGATTACCGGGTGATCCGGCCGGGGGAAAGAGTCGATCTATGCGAACTGAGCGGAAGCGGGTGCATCACGCACATCTGGATGACGATGGCGCCGACGGACGATACGCTGGAGCCTTATCTGCACCGCAAGGTCGTCCTCCGCATGTATTGGGACGGGGAGACGAATCCGAGCGTGCAGGCGCCGATCGGCGACTTCTTCGGCATCGGCCACGGGGAAACGCGCAATTTCAGCTCCGCCCCGCTGGCGATGAGTCCGGAGGACGGAAGAGCGCTGAACTGCTATTTTCCGATGCCGTTCGGCTCGTCGGCACGGATCGAGATCGAGTCCGGCGCCGACAAGGCGATCAAGTTCTACTACTACGTCGATTACGAGGCGTACGACCGGCCGATCGACAGCCCGCTCCGGTTCCACGCGATCTGGCGAAGAGAGCTGACGGACGGCGTCGACGATCAGACGATGTCCAACACCCTGTTCGAATTCGGCGGGAAGAACACGACCGGAGACGGCAATTACGTGCTGCTCGATGCGGTGGGCAAGGGACACTATGTCGGCTGCAACCTGAACATTCACAATCTTCGAATGACGCGGGAATGGAACTGGTACGGCGAAGGGGACGACATGATCTTCATCGACGGCGAGCCGTGGCCGCCTTCGCTGCACGGAACCGGCATGGAGGACTATTTCAATACCGCATGGTGCCCGACGCAGGAATACCACTCTCCCTACCACGGATTGACGATGGGCGGCGGACCGAACTGGTCGGGCAAGATCTCGGCCTACCGGTTTCACATCGAAGATCCGATTATGTTCGACCGTTCGATCCGGGTGACGATCGAGCACGGACACAACAATCACCGCAGCGACGACTATTCGAGCACCGCTTACTGGTACCAGACGGAGCCGCACAAGGATCATCCGCTCATCTTGCCCGTGAACGAGAGGATGCCTCTGCCGGACTATCTTCCCTTTAACGCGCAGGATATGAAAATATGCTTTGACTACTAGTTGCAAGCAAGGAGCCGCGAACGGTCTCGCACCGCGAACGGCTCCTTGCTGCATGAAAACGGGAAAGATCGCATTTCGTCCGCATTAGGCAGCAGGGGAAGGCAGGACTGTCAGCCGCTAGGGGAGCGCGTCATGAGAGTGAGCGCACAGGCGAAGGAGATGCGGCTAGAGCCGAATGCTGGTCCGACGTCAGGAGGGAGGGCGGTTCCTCCAACCGCTCGGTCGATCTTGTCATCCCCGAGCTGCAAGGCCGCGGCCTGTTCCGCAAGGAGTAAGAGGGCCGTACGCTTCGCGAGCATCTCGGTCTGTCCCGGCCGCAATGAAAAATATTTCCGCTTTTCCTCTCATCCGGTCGCCCCTCGGGGGTATAATAATATGGCCATGCTGTGCACGGTTAAAAGCCAATTGGGAAGCAAGGTGACAAAATGGAAAAGAAGAACGGGCGTAATGCGGGATGGAACTTCGACAACAGCTATTCCAGACTTCCCGAAATGCTCTTCACTAGAATGAACCCGGCCCCGGTGCGTTCCCCGGAGCTGGTCGTGCTGAACGGACCGCTGGCGGAGTCGCTCGGTTTGAACGCCGACGCGCTGCGCGGCGGAGATGCGGCGGCCGTGTTTGCCGGCAACCGGGTGCCCGAGGGCGCTTCGCCTCTCGCCCAGGCTTACGCGGGGCATCAGTTCGGGCATTTCAACAAGCTCGGGGACGGTCGGGCGCTGCTGCTTGGCGAGCAGATTACGCCTGCGGGCGAGCGTTACGATATTCAGCTTAAGGGCTCCGGCAGAACGCCGTATTCCCGAGGAGGCGACGGCCGGGCGGCGCTCGGGCCGATGCTGCGCGAATATATCGTCAGCGAAGCGATGCATGCGCTGGGCATTCCGACGACGCGCAGCCTGGCGGTGGTCTCGACCGGGGAGTCCATATACCGCGAGAAGGAGCTGCCGGGCGCCGTTCTGACCCGCGTAGCGGCCAGCCATATTCGCGTCGGGACGTTCCAGTACGCGGCGGCATGGGGAGGCGTCGAGGAAGTCCGGACGCTGGTCGATTACACGCTGCGAAGGCACTACCCGGAGGCTGTGTCCGGAGCTGCCGGCAGCGCCCTTGTTCTTCTGCAGGAGGCCATCCGCCGCCAGGCCAGGCTGATCGCCCAGTGGCAGCTGGTCGGCTTTATCCATGGGGTCATGAATACCGACAACATGGCGCTCAGCGGCGAGACGATCGACTACGGCCCTTGTGCCTTCATGGATGTCTACGACCCGGCGACGGTATTCAGCTCGATCGATACGAACGGCCGATATGCGTACGGCAATCAGCCGCAGATCGCCGTCTGGAACTTGGCGAGATTCGCGGAGACGCTGCTGCCTCTGCTGCACGACGACGAGGAGCGGGCGATCTCCGCCGCGGAAGGCGTCCTTGGAGAGTTCGGCGGGCTCTATCACGGCCATTGGCTGGCGGGCATGCGGGCGAAATTGGGAATCTCCAGCGCGGAGGACCAGGATGAGGAGCTCGTTAAAGATCTCCTTATTCTGATGCAGAAGCATCGCGCGGACTATACGAACACCTTCCGCTCGCTGACCGCGAACGCGCCGGAGGAGACGCCGCTGCACGGCGTCGAGGAGTTTGATCGTTGGCAGGAACGGTGGCAGGCAAGACTGGGCAGGCAGTCGGCGAGCCGGGAAGAGGCCCGGCAGCTGATGCGTGTCAGCAATCCCGCCGTCATCCCGCGCAACCATCGGGTGGAGGAGGCGCTGGAGGCGGCGGAGCGGGGAGAATACAGCGTGATGGAACGGCTGCTTGCCGTCCTCCGGCAGCCTTACGCGCACTCCCCCGAGCAGGCCGAGTACGCCGCTCCGCCCGAGCCGTCAGAGTTCCCCTACCGGACGTTCTGCGGCACTTGACGGGGAAGCGTAGCGTGAAAACAGCCGCCAGATCAGCTCTCGGCGGCTCGACACCCCCGTCTTGGAGAAGATGGATTTGAGATGATCCTGAACGGTGTGCGTCGAGATGAAGAGCTCCCGCGATATTTCATGGGTCGACAGCCCGCGGACGACCGCGCCGAGCAGCTGTTTCTCGCGCTCGGACAGTCCGTAGGCTTCGGCAATCATCGGAAGCCTGTCGGCAGGAGACGCCCGTTCGAACGATACGGCGAGCCGGGTACCCGAAGCCGGGCCGAGCAGCTTGGCGGCCCGAATCGTCACATACGAGCCGTCCGGAAGCCTGACGCAGGTACGGGCGGCTTTGCCGTGCGCCGGCTTCTCGCTTGGTTCTTTCTCTTCGGAGAGCGCTCGAACGCATACCGCCCTGACCGGTCTGGGCAGCACGCCACCGTCGATGCCTTCGGCTTCCCGAATCGCCGCCAGCCAGCGGCTAGCCGCATCGGTCGCGGCCAGCTCGGAGAGCAGAACGCCGTCGGCGGCCACGACGAGAACGCCGAGCTCCAGATCCGGCTCTTCAACGGACTCGGCATCCAGCGCGAGGCTCGTTCGCCGCAAGGCGGAGGCGATCGCCGGCACAAGCGACGTCAGAAGCGCCAGCTCTTCCTCCGCGAACAGAGGCTGATTCTCGCCGCGCAGCAAAGTCAAGAACCCCCAGCATTTCCTTCCGCTCACTAGCGCCGCTCTCATCTCGTCTCCGAAGCCTGCTGGCCGGAGCACCTCCCGGAAGCGGGCGCTGCGCGTCAATTCGCCTTCCGTCGTCATTCCCAGCGTTGCCGCCGGACGATCCGCTTCGGCCAAATCCTCGAACCGGTTAAAGTCCCGGTGTCCATACTCGTATTCGAACAGGCGATGATGAATCGCCTCCACGCCGTCCTCGGTGACGGCGCCCGCCGAGAGAAGCGTGCGCGGATCGACGACGGTGCAGCATGCGCCCTCGAAGGGAAACGCTTCGCGCAAATGCGCCAGCAGCGCCAGTCTGAACTCCTTGGAAGAAACGGCTTGCTCGGCCAGCCGTTCGATCCGTTGCTTGACGTTGTTCATATTTTTGCACGCGACGGAGATCCCATCTTTCTGGGATGGCGCCGCAGCTCCTTGTTCGTCTAATGTGAGAATAAATCTTACTATCTAGAATAAGCAAGGGAGCTGGGAAGGGCAATATGGACAAAGATCGGATCGTCGTCGTAGGGGGATATGGGGCGGTTGGCAGCATCATATGCAAGGAGCTCGGACGCAGGTTTCCCGGTAAAGTCTACGCGGCGGGCAGAAGTCTGGAGCGTGCGGAACGGTTCAGCCAGGCGACGGAGGGGCGGGTTCTGCCTATGCAGCTGGACATCGACCGGCCCGTCGATCCCGGGGCGCTGGCCGATGTCCGACTGGTCGTCATGTGCTTGGATCAGCGGGACGTTTCCTTCGTCCGCTTCTGCTTCCTGAGCGGCGCGCATTATATCGATGTATCGGCCAATATGGCGTTCCTGGCCCAGGTGGAAGCTCTCCGGGAAGAAGCGGAGAGGAACGGGTTAACGGCTGTAATGAACGTTGGACTCGCGCCGGGCGTAACGAATTTGCTGGCGCTGGAAGCCCATCGCTCTCTCGATCGGACCGAGGCGATCGAAATCACGGTCTTGCTCGGACTCGGAGACCGGCACGGCAAAGCCGCGGTCGAGTGGACCGTGGACCATTTGGGAACAAGCTTCGAGATTACGCGACTTAACCGCACGGAGACGACAAGCAGCTTTACGGATGCGAGGGCGGCGGATTTTCGGGGCACGATCGGCAGGAAGCGAGCTTATCGCTTTCCCTTCTCGGATCAGCGCTCCCTGCCCGGATCGTTGGGCGTGCCCAGCGTATCGACGAGGCTATGCTTCGACTCGGGCATCGTGACGGCGATGCTCGCGGGAGCGCGCAAGCTAGGCCTGCACCGTCTGCTGAGGCTGAAGCCGGTTCGCTCGGCGGCGATCGCCTGTTTGGGCCGGGTTCGTCTCGGCTCGGAGCGCTTTGCCGTACTGGTGGAAGCGATCGGCGAGAAAGACGGCCGGGCGGCCATCGCCGAATATCGTCTGCAAGGTCGCCAGCAGTCGGAGCTGACGGCTAAATGCGCGCTCGATGCCGCCGAAACGGTCTATGCGGGAGAAACGCCTGCGGGCGTTTTCCCGATCGAGCGACTGCTGGATTGGCGGAAGATGGGCCGGCTCCGGCGGGAGAAGCTGGAGGTGGATATCCGCTCTTAAGGCGTTCAGTTCGCAATAGATTAGCTTGCAGATCGATGCTATAATAACCGGACGAAATGGGGGAGTGAAGATGTCAGAACATGAGATCGAGCGACTGTATGCCAGGACGCTGTGGATCGTCGTCATCTCGCAAATCTTCGGAGGAGCGGGGCTGGCGGCGGGGATTACGGTCGGAGCGCTGCTGGCTCAGGAGATGCTGGGAGCGGACAGCTACGCGGGCGTCCCGGTCGCCCTGATTACGCTGGGCTCGGCCGGAGCGGCTTACGGAGTGGGGAGGCTTACTCATCGGCATGGCCGAAGGGTCGGCTTGTCGGCGGGCTTCCTGGCTGGCGGCGCGGGGGCAGTAGGCGTCGTCCTGGCCGGAGCGACGAATCAGCCGGTGCTGCTGCTGGCTTCCATGCTGCTCTACGGTGCGGGCACGTCGACGAATCTTCAGGCGCGTTATGCGGGGACGGATCTGGCCAAGCCGGAGCAGCGGGCGAAGGCGGTCAGCCTGTCGATGGTGTCGACCACGTTAGGGGCCGTGGCCGGGCCGAACCTGGTCAAGCCGATGGGCGAATTCGCCGTGTCCTTCGGCCTTCCCGAACTGACGGGCCCTTTCCTGCTGTCGGGTGCCGCGTTTTTGCTCGCAGGACTGATTCTGCTCGTCTTCCTTCGGCCCGATCCCTATCTGAAGGCCAAAGCGATGGCCGCAGAGCGGGAGACGAGCCGGCCTCGGCCTTCCTCGCCGGACGTTCAGGGCGCCGTCGATCCTTCGTCGCCATTCCGCCATCGCGGACTGATCGTCGGCGCGACCGTCATGGTGCTGACGCAGATGGTGATGGTCGCGATCATGACGATGACGCCGGTCCATATGCAGCATCACGGGCATGGACTGAGAGAGGTCGGGCTGGTCATCGGCATCCACGTCGGGGCGATGTACTTGCCTTCCCTGGCGACCGGGGCGCTGGTGGATCGATTCGGCCGCCACGCGATGGCTGTCGTGGCTGGGGTTACGCTCCTGCTGGCCGGCATTCTGGCCGCAGCGGCTCCCGCAGACTCGCTGCCGCTGCTGATCGCGGCGCTGGCCTTGCTCGGGCTGGGCTGGAACATCGGTCTGATCAGCGGCACGGCCCAGATCGTCGACGCGACCTCGCCGGCCTCCCGCGCCAAGACGCAGGGGACGATCGACGTGCTGATCGCGCTGACCGGGGCTTCGGGCGGCGCGTTGTCCGGCATGGTCGTCTCCGGGTCCAGTTATTCCGCTCTTTCGCTGATCGGCGGCGCGATGTCGCTGCTGCTCATTCCCGTCGTTCTATGGGCGAGAAAATCTCGGCAGGGCCGCCGGGAACAATCGTCTCTCCCGGGCTGAAGCTCTGCCGAACGGGTATACGAAAGACGGTCTCCCGCGCCGTTCGACGACGCGGGAGACCGCTAAAATTCGAAGATTAGACCGAAGGAATCTGCCAGTCAATCTCCTGCTGGCCGGTTTGCCGGAGGAAGGCGTTGCTCTTCGAGAAGGGCTGGCTTCCGAAGAAGCCCGCATGGGCGGACAACGGGCTCGGATGAGCGGAACGGATGACGCAGTGTCGATTCCCGTCGATAAAGGAGGCCTTCTGCTGGGCGTGCCGCCCCCACAGAATGAAGGCCATCGGCTTCTCCCGCTCGTTCAGGCACGCGACGATGCGATCGGTGAAACGCTCCCAGCCGAGAGACTTGTGAGAGTTCGCTTCCCCCTGCCGAACGGTCAGCACCGCATTGAGCAGCAGTACGCCCTGCTTGGCCCAGTGCTCCAGATTGCCGTGATTGGGAATGCGGCATCCGAGGTCGGCCTGCAGCTCCTTAAAAATGTTTTGAAGCGACGGCGGCTGCCGGACGCCCTGCTGCACCGAGAAGCTGAGTCCGTGAGCTTGTCCCGGGCCGTGGTACGGGTCCTGTCCGAGAATGACGACTTTCACGTCGGAGTACGCCGTCCAATGCAGCGCTTGAAAAATCTGATACGGGTTCGGGTATACGACGCGTTCCCTGTATTCCGCCGCCAGTCGCTTCCTCAGCTCCTGATAGTAGGGCAGCTCCATCTCCGGAGTAAGAAGCTCGCCCCAGTCGTTATGAAACTGTACGGCCATGCCAAGCCTGTCTCCTCTCTAGAAAATGTCCAGGACGACCGGGCAGTGGTCGCTTCCCAGAACGTCGCAGTGAATGGCGGCATCCTTAATCGAAGGGGCCAGCCGGGCGGAGGCGACGAAATAGTCGATTCTCCAGCCGACGTTCCGTTCCCGCACGCCCGGCATATTCGACCACCAGGAATAGACATCCGTCCGATCGGGATACAAGTGCCGGAACGTATCGATAAATCCGGCGTCCAGCAGCCGGCTCATCTTCTCCCGCTCTTCGTCGGTGAAGCCGGAGTTGCCCCGGTTCGACTTGGCGTTCTTGATGTCGATCTCCTGATGCGCGACGTTCAAATCTCCGCAGGCGATGACCGGCTTGCGCTTGTCCAGGTCGGACAAGTAGGCGCGGAACCGGTCCTCCCACTCCATCCGGTAGCCCAGACGGGACAGGTCCCGTTTGGCGTTCGGGGTATAGACGGTGACGAGGAAGAAATCCTCGAACTCGAGCGTAATAATTCGTCCTTCCGGCTCGGAATCCTCTTCGATGCCGTAGCGCACGGACTGCGGCTTGATCCTCGTCAGAACGGCCGTTCCGGAATAGCCTTTTTTCTCCGCGTAGTTCCAGTACTGCTCGTATTCGTCCCCGATGGCGAGATGGAGCTGTCCCTCCGACAGCTTCGTCTCCTGCAGGCATACGATATCGGCGTCGACCTCCCGGAAGTAGTCGAGGAAGCCCTTGTTCACGCACGCCCTCAGTCCGTTTACGTTCCACGATACCAATTTCAAGCCTTCTCGCCCCCTTGCCGAGTCCTTTTCTTCCAGTGTATCACAGATTGTCTTTGCGGCCAGACTTTCCGATTGTTTTTTGTTCCGAAACTGGCTATCCTTAAAGAGAATTCGTTCGGTCCATGAGGTCGGGCAGGAGCTCTTTCAATTATACGAAACTAGGAAAAGATGACAGATGACAATCGGATTTTTCGACTCGGGGATCGGCGGATTGACGGTGCTGGAGGAGTCGCTTCGCAGGCTTCCGGCGCAGGATTACGTCTATATGGCGGATACGCTGCACGTCCCTTACGGGACGAAGCCTCAAGAGGACGTGAGGAACTATATTCTGGAGGCCGTCGGCACGATGATGCAGGAGGGGCTCGAGGCGCTGGTCGTCGCCTGCAACACGGCGACCAGCATCGCGGTGAACGAGCTGCGCGAGCGGTACGACATCCCGATCGTCGGCATGGAGCCGGCCGTCAAGCCGGCCGTGGAGATGAACCGGGCGACCGGCAAGCGGGTTCTCGTCTTCGCAACGCCGCTCACGTTGAGCCTGCCGAAGTATTACGCGCTCGTCTCGCGGGTGGACGAAGGGGGCATCGTCGATTCTCTGCCGCTCCCGGAGCTGGTTCATTACTGCGAGGCGCTCCAGTTCGACAGGGACGTCATGGGAGCGTATTTCCGCGAGAAGCTGGCGGACTACGATCTCGACCGTTACGGAATCGTTGTCCTGGGCTGCACGCATTATCCGTATTACCGCAGCATACTGCGCGAGCTGCTTCCTCCGCACATCGGGATCGTGGACGGCAACGCCGGGACGATCCGCAGGCTGGCGTCTCTGCTCAGCCGTTACAGCGTAATGGCGGGAAGAGGCAGCGGTCAGGTCAAATTTATGTGTACCGGCCGCGAACCGGCTTACATCGACAAGATGCAGACCGCCCTCCAATGGCTTCGGAATCATCATCGTTAGAACGGCAAGGGCCGCACGGCTTCCTTCGGGAGCTGCGCGGCCCTTGCGCGTCTGTTAGGGGCTAGTCCTCCGGCGCAGCCGCATTCTTCCTGTCCGCAGATTCGGCGGACGGGTCCGCAGCGGGGCCGATCTTCCCGATCGTCCGCAGAAGCGAATCCAGCTCCGTCTCGACCCTGCCGATCATCGCTATGCTGCTGCTTAGCGCCTCGCCTATCCGGTCGAGCTCGGCGAGCGCCGCCTGCCGTCCTCCGAGAGCCGCGAACGTCCGGGGATTTTTGCTCGAACCGACGACCTCGTCCATGCGGTCGTGCGCTTGCCGGATCAGCTCGTCGATCTCCCGGGCGGCCGCCGCCGTATCCTCGGCCAGCTGCCGCACCTCCTGCTCCGAGAACGCAAAGCCCGCGCCGGAGTCGGGCCCGGCGGCTTCTACGGCAGCATCCAGCGCCATGCTGTTTGTCTTGCCGGCGATGTCCCGCACGATGCGCGCGATCGAGGTGATCTGTCCGGAGGACTGGGAGAGCAGCGCCAGTCCGCGTTCCGCAGCGGCCGCTTGTCCGTCGGGGGCGTTGTCGCTGGCGGCGGCCGGCTTCCGATTGGCTTCGAAGATCATAAAGGCAGTCCCCCTGTCAAATATCGAGATTCGAGCAGCTCCGACGGCATCGGCGGGTCGATGAAGAAGCCTTGCACGATATCGCAATTCATCGATCTCAGTTTCTCCAGCTGCTCGGCGGTCTCGACGCCTTCCGCAACGACGCGAAGATCCATGCCCCGGGCCATCTCGATGACGGCCTTCGCGATGACGGCGCTCTTCCGGTCGCACGTCAGCTCCCGCACGAAGCTTTTGTCGATCTTCAGAATATCGATCGGGAACTGCTTCATATAGCCAAGCGCGGAGTAGCCTTTGCCGAAGTCGTCAATCGCGATCCGGAACCCGAGCGACTTGAAAGCCCGAAGCACCGGGAGCACCGACTCGATGTCGCTCATGCTGCTGCTCTCGGTAATCTCGATTACGATCTGCTGAGGGTCGCACGGCGTTCTGGTGACGATATTCCGAAAGGAGGAGACGAGATCCGCCGCCCGGAATTGCCGGGCCGACAGATTGACGGCCACCGGGGGGACCGCCCTTCCCTGTGCGCTCCAGCTGAGCAGCTGCTTGCAGACCTCGGCGAACACCCATCGTCCGATCTCCATGATGCTCCCGGTTTCCTCCGCGATCGGGATGAACTCGCCGGGGGGAACTTGGCCAAGCGTCGGATGATTCCATCTCAGGAGCGCTTCTATGCCCTCTATCCGGCCGGTGACCGCATGGACCTGAGGCTGGTAGTGCACGAGAAGCTGGTTGCTGTCGATGGCCCGGCGCAGCTCGTTCTCCAGCGTCAGCTTGCGCTGGAAGATGTCCCGAATGCCGGAGTTAAACAGCTGGTAGCCGATCTTGCGAATCTTCGCTTCGTACATCGCCAGATCGGCATGCTTCACCAGCGTCTCGAAGTCGTCTCCGTGCTCGGGAGACAGGCAGATGCCGATGCTTGCGCTGACGTAAAGCTCGTTGTCGTCCACCAGGAAGGGCCGCTTCAGGGCGGCAAGCAGACGCTCCGCATAGCCGAGCGCGTCCTCCGGGGAACGGGCGTCCCGGCGGACGAGAATGAACTCGTCCCCTCCGAGCCGGGAGACGATGTCCTGGTCGGCTGCCGCCGAGCCGAGCCGCTCCGCGACCTGCCGAAGCAGCTTGTCGCCGATCGTATGGCCCAGGGAATCGTTAACCGTCTTGAACCTGTCCAGATCGATGAAGAATACGGCGAGCTTCCGTTCCGCAGTCTGCGGCTCGCCGGTCGCCTCCCGGACGAGCTCGTAGAGCAGCGTGCGGTTGGGAAGGCCGGTCAGCTTGTCGAAATGGGCCAAATATTTCAGATGCTCTTCGGACTGCTTGCGCTCCGTAATGTCGGTGAACATGCCGATGTAATTCGTGATCAGCCCATTCTCGTCCTTGAGCGTCGTAATGGAGAGCCACTCGGGGTAGACTTCGCCGTTCTTACGGCGGTTCCAGATCTCGCCCTGCCAATGGCCGGCGGAATGGATTCTTTCCCACATTCGGACGTAGAAGGACGGGGGCTGCACGCCGGAATGCAGCAGTCGCGGGGTCTGTCCGACCGCTTCCTCTTCCGTATAACCGGTCACGGCCGTGAACGCCTGATTGACGGACAGGATGTTCAACTGCTGGTCCGTAATCATGATGCCTTCTCCGGCATTGCTGAAGACTTGCGCGTGCAGACGCAGCTTGGAGAGAGTGGTCTTGCGGGAGGTCATGTCCGTGAACATGGCTACATAATTGAGGACGGCGCCGCGATCGTCTTTCACGGAGCTGATGGACAGCCATTCGGGGTAGACTTCTCCGTTTTTGCGGCGATTCCAGATCTCGCCCTGCCACCTCCCGTCCTTGTGGATGGACGCCCACATCTCTACGTAGAATTCGGCGCTTTGGACATGCGACTTGAGCAGCTTCGGAGTGAGGCCGATCACTTCCTCCTCGGCGTATCCGGTCACGGAGGTAAAGGCGGGATTCACGCAGATGATGTTGGAGTACGGGTCGGTAACCATAATGGCTTCCTGAGAGTCCCGGAAGATTCTGGCATAAGGGAGCGCCAGATGTTCAGGTGTCGGACGAAGGTTCAGGGAATAAGAATGCTGATTCATGGGAGAGCCCCCCTCTGCTGTTCTCTTCGCCCCGATCAGAGCAGAATTCCGGTCAGACGAAGACGTTCCCGGAGCCAGGCCGGAGCATCGTGGAAGGAGACGCTGGAGCGGCAGTCGGATGCGATCTTCTTGACAGCCAGCAGCAGTCCGAGTCCCGAGCTGTCGATTTCCGTCACTTCGCCGAGATGAAAGGAGATGGCGGCGGAGCTCGCCTGAATGAGCGGGAACAGCTGCTGACGAATCGAGGTTGCCTCTTGAACGCCGATCGCTCCGGATAGAGTGACGGTGATTCGTTCATCCTGATCGGTAATTTCAAAGCCCATTCGCGCACCTCCAAATCGACGGCAACGATCATACCTATCTATACCGTATCCGCCATTATTTTTCTGTGACATTCCTCACAACGCGCCCGGGAAGCCGAGTATCCGCCGGCATTCCGTCTTTGCCGATTGACGAATCGCCCGTCATGATGGATGATATTCTTATTTATAAGCGCGAAGGAGGAGCTGCCGTGAAGGAGCTGCTGAAGGCGGACGGCTTCGAAAGCGAGCTGCTGTTCGTCCTGCCCGAGTATTGGCAGAAGGAGCTGGCCGAGTCCGAGCTGACCCGACAGCTGTTCGTGAGCGACATCGGATATTTCCCCCGGGCTCTTTACCATTATCGGGAAAGACCGGAGGGCTGCGACGCGCATATCGTCATGCTGTGCGCCGAAGGGGAAGGAGAGATCGTGCTGACGGAAAGCGGTTCCAGAACGAGGCTGACCGCGCGCCATCTCTACGTGATTCCGGCCGACACGCCGCACCGGTACGGCGCTTCGGAACGCGATCCATGGAGCATATACTGGTTTCATGCGAAGGGAGAGCATGCTGCGGCGCTCATCGGCCAGTACGAGCTGGACCGCGGGGCGCTGCCGCTGCCGATCGGCGCGTACGGTCAATTCGTCGAGACGTTCCGGCAGTGCTACGATCTGCTGGTCGACCGGACGTACGCCATGGGCGTGCACACTCACGTCAGCCAGACGTTCCGGCATCTGCTCAGCGGCATCGGCATCGCGACGGAGTCGGCGGCGAGGGGACGGAGGAAGGACAACGGCCTCGAGAAGGCGCTTCTGTATATGTCCGAGCATCTGGGCGAGTCGATCAAGCTGTCCGACCTGGCCAGGCAGGCCGGCGTGTCCAAGCAGCACCTGATCTATCTGTTCAATCAGGAGACGGGATTTCCGCCGATCGAGTATTTTCTGCGGATGAAAATGCAGCGCGCCGCCCGGCTGCTCGATCTGACCGATCTGGGAGTGAAGCAGATCGCAGGCGCGGTCGGGCTGTCCGATCCGTATTATTTTTCCCGGCTGTTCAAGCAGATGATGGGACTGTCCCCGACGAAGTATCGGCAAATTCCGAAAGGTTAAGAGAATGGCGAGCAGCAAGAAGGGAAAGGAGGGGCCGACGGATGAATCCGGTAAAAGTGATGCTGGTGGACGACGAAGTGCTGGCGATCGAGCATATGAGGGGATTGATCTCCTGGCCGAGTCTCGGCTACGAGATCGTCTGCACGGCTACGAAGCCGGCGGAGGCGCTTCGGCTTGCGCGGGAGCATCGTCCGGAGCTGGTCATTCTGGATATCGTCATGCCCGGGATGGACGGGCTGGCTCTCGGCAAGGAGCTGATTGCGGAAGGAACGGTGCTGAAGGTCGTGCTGCTGACTTCCTATAAGGAGTTCGAGTACGCCAAGGAAGCGTTGAAGTTGGGAGTGTCGAACTACTGGGTCAAGCACGAGATGGACGGGGAGGCGGTCAAGCGCGAGCTGGGAGGCTTGCGGGAGGAGATCGAAAGGGAACGGCGCGCCAGGAAAAACGACAGGGGCAGATTGCTGGTCGACTGGCTGGGCGGCAGAGAGCTGTCGGACGAGCAGTGGAGGATGGCGACGAGCGGGCTCGGCAGCAGGTTCGACCGTCTGCATCTGCTGGTGCTGCAGCCCGATCGGCCGTTCCCGGCGCTGCCGGAGGCGTCTTCGGCAGCGCCCCGGCTGCCTTCGGAATGGCCGGAGGAGGAAGAAGAGGGGCTGCTGGCCGCGGTCCGCTTCCTGGAGGGGCATTATGTTCTCGTCTATGGGGACAGCGGCTCCAGGGGAGAGGGGAAAATGCGGGAGACGATAGAGCGGAGAACGGCGGAGGGCCAGCGGATGCTGGAGCGTCTGACCGGCTCGACGGTATCGGCGGCGACGGCGTACGGGCTGACGAGCCGGACGGAGGTGCCGGGCAAGCTGGCCGATGCTTTGAAGCTGCTGGAGCGGACGATCTTCTACGGTCCGCGTACCCTCTTCCGGCTTAACGATCTGTGGCGGGAGGAGCCGGCGGCCGGCTCCCGCTGGGATTGGGAGGAGGAGGCTGCGGGCATTCGAGAGCGAATTGCCGCTCGGCAATATCGTGAGGCGGCCGAACGGCTTGCGGCTTCTCTCGCTCGAGCGGCCGAGGAGAAGGACCCGGCCGCCCTCGCCGGCCTGTGCCGGCAGACGGCCGCCGCTCTGGATCGCGGCCGCGCCGCCAGAGGACTCCCCTCTCTCGCGCAGGCCCGGACGGGAGAGCCGGGCGAGAAGACGGATTGGACTTCGCTGGAGGGTCTTCGCGACTGGCTGCTCGCGGAGACGGAGGCGCTGGCCGCCGCGGACGCTCCGCGCTCGTCGATGTCGCGGAAGGTCCGGCAGGCGCTGGAATATCTGGAGAGACACTATGCCGATCCCGATGTCGATACGGATACGGTCGCGCGCGATATCGGCCTGAGCAGGGACCATCTCCGCCATGTGTTCAAGGAGGAGACGGGCAGCACGGTGCAGGCCCGGCTGACCGACATCCGCATGGATCGGGCCAAGCGGCTGCTGGACGAAGGAGCTTTGAAGGTGTATGAGGTCGCCGAGCGGGTCGGGTACCGCAACGGTCAATATTTCAGCCAAGTGTTCCGCAAGACGACGGGCATGACCCCGCTCGATTACATGGAGAAGCGCAGGTGAACGGACGATGCGCATGAAAATCCGCACCAAGATTATCGCCAGCACGGTGCTCGTCGTTTCGCTTTCGCTGATCGTGAGCGGCTTTTTCATCTACGACTATGCCAAGGGCATCATCCGCGAGCAGTCGATCAAGGACAGCCGCACGAAGCTGGCGCAAATCTCGTTTCAGCTCAAGAAGATCCAGGAGCAGGTCGTCAAGACGGCGGAATACATCGTTTCCGACGAGGAGATGACCAAGCTGATCTACGCGCCGCCGAGTTCGAGCGTGGAGGAAAACTATTTTCGCAAGCAGGCGGTTCAGGAGAAGCTCGGCCGGTTCGTGGCGCTCAGCAACTTTATCCTGAACGTCGTGATCGCCCCGCCGAACGGGGAAACCTACTCGAATTACAGCGGCTACGAGGAATATTTCGCCGATTATTTGAAGCAGGAGTGGTTTCTGAAAATGAAGGAGAAGCGCAACGGGTACAGCGAGCCGCATCCGTTCTTCTTCATCAGCGGCAACCGCCAGGCGTTCAGCTACGTGGTCAAGTATCGGCCCATCGGGCAGCAGCCGGCCGAGGACAGCTACCTCGTCATCGATATTGCTTACTCGGAGCTGGCCAACGTGTTCCTGCAGAGCGCGCAGGACTTCGAGCAGATCGAGCTGTTCACAGGGGCAAACGAGCTGCTGCACGCCTCGAACGCCAGTCTGCCGGAATCGGACCGCATCTTCATGGCGGAAGCGCTCGCCTCCGGGGAGACGTTCGCCGAGGACGGCAAGCGGATCGTGCTGACCGACGACGCGATGAACCAGGGCTGGAGACAGGCGGCGCTGCTGTCCAAGAGCAAGCTGTTCGAGAAGATCAACCGCATCTTCTTCTTCTATCTCGTCATCATCGCCACGGGCATCGCCGTCACGCTGGTCGTCATGCTGCCGATCATCGTCAATCTGACGAAGCCGCTCATCCGGCTGACGAACGCGATGAAGCGGGTAGCCGTAGGCGATCTGGGGACGAGCGTGCGCATCCGCAGCGGCGACGAGCTGGAGATTCTCGGCAGCGGCTTCAACCGGATGGTCGGGGATCTGAAGGGGCTGATGGAAACCTCCGTTCGGAACGAGGCCGTGAAGCGGCAAATGCAGATCGACCTGCTGATGGCGCAGATCAATCCGCATTTTCTGTACAATACTTTGAATACGGTCATCTACTTGTCCCACGCGGGCCGAGGCGGGGAGGCGGCCGAGGTGACGCAGGCGCTCATCGCCATCCTCCAGGACACAATCAAGACGGGGGAAGGAGCCGTCCGCGCGCCGCTGGCCGAGGAGAAACGGATCGTCGACAAATACGCGGTCATTCAGCAGACGCGGTATCCCGGCCGGTTCCGGCTGGAATGGGAGGTCGAGGAGGCGCTGCTCGGGCGATCGGTTCCCCGGATGGCGCTCCAGCCGCTCGTCGAGAACGCGATCGTGCACGGCATTATTCCGTCGGATCGGGAGAAGGGGACGATCGTCGTGCGGGCGTACCGGGACGGTGAAACGCTCCGCCTTGAAGTGGAGGACGACGGACGAGGGATGGACGTTCCGGAGGAAGCGTGGACGGTGCGCGTCGGCCGGGGGCCGGAGCGCACGCGAGGCATCGGTCTGTCCAACATTCAAGAGCGGCTGAAGACGCATTTCGGCGAGGCTGCCCGTCTGGAGACATTCAGCGAGCCTGGCCGCGGCACGCTTGCGAGAGTGGTGCTGCCATGGAGTGATTCCGAAGAGCGAGCGACCTGACCGCCGGATTTTATACGAAATCGCCGTTTTGACCGATTACGGAGCATGAGGCCCCCGGGGTACGATAACGGTGCAAGCACTTACAGTGCGCGTTCAAAAAGTCCGGTTTTCAGCACCGAGAAGGTTGAAAGAAGCCCGGAAATGAGGAGCGGAGCGTAGTGGAAGCTACGTGAGCACCGGAAGTTCCGGCTGAATTCAAGATTCGATGTCGAATAGACTTCCTGCGAATACATCGTGATCAAAAGCGGACTTTTTGAACTACCACTTACAACCATCTTTCTTGGGGGGGACTTACCATCGTGAACAACAGAAAGCTTAGCAAACGGGTGGGCGGTTTCACATCTTTGGCCCTGCTGGCGGGGCTGCTCGCCGCTTGCGGCGGCAACGGCAACGGAGGAGAGGCTTCTCCGTCGGCGTCCGCGCCTTCGGCATCCGGCGGCTCTTCGCCCGCTGCATCGGCTCCGGCCGATCCGACGCAGCTCAGCGGCACCGTTAAGGTGTGGGACTGGGACGAAGCGTTCCAGAACGGCATGATCCCGGAGTTTAACAAGAAATATCCGAATATCAAGGTCGAGGTGACCGTCGTCAACCCGAACGATTACCTGCAGAAGCTGCAGAGCGGCATCGCCTCCGGCTCCGACGTGCCGGACGTGATCTTGGGCGAGGAAGCCTATCGCGGCAAGCTGTTCGACCTGGATGTGCTCGACAATCTGGAAGGCGCGCCTTACAACTTCGACCGGAGCAACTTGCTGGACTACACGATTCCGTTCATCTCCAACTCCCGGGGAGAAGTGGTGGCGGTGGATCAGGCCATTACGCCGGCCGGCTTCGCTTATCGCCGCGACTTGGCGAAGGAGTACTGGGGCACCGACGATCCGGCGGAGCTGGCGAAGATGCTGTCCAATTGGGACGATTTCATCGCCAAGGGCGTCGAATTGAAGGAAAAAAGCGGCGGCAAGGTGCTGATGTTCCCGGGACTCGGGGACGCGTTCCTCGTGCTGAGAAACCAGAATACGGTGAACTACGTGAACGGCAGCGAGGTCGATCTGACCGCGAAGCTGCAGCAGCCGATCCAGACGCTGTTCAAGATGCGCGACGCGGGCATTCTCGGGAAGAACGAGCTGTGGACGCCGGCCTGGTCGGCGTCGATGGCCAAGGGCGAGTTCATGTTCTACCCGATGGCTCCGTGGGGGCCGAAATGGCATATTTCCGCGAACGACCCGGAAGGCTCCGGCCGTTGGGGGCTCGTCAAGGCGCCGGAGGTCGGCTTCGCCCGCGGCGGCACCGCCGTCGGCATCTACAAGGACAGCAAGGCGAAGGAAGCGGCATGGGCGTTCGTCCAATTCGCTTACCAGTCCGAGGAAGGCTCTCTGTACAACTTCCAAACGTTCGGCAACATGACGAGCAACAAGGCGTTTTACGAGAAGCAGAAGGCGCTGTTCGAGGCGCCGGGCGCTTACGACGAGTTTTTCGGCGGGCAGAACCTGTCGCAGTACTTCCTGCAGGAAATTATTCCCGACATGAAGGGCCAGCCGCAGTCCAAGTACGATTCCGTGGTGGACGGCGTATTCAACGCGCTGTACCCGCTCTGGACCAAGGACGCGTCCATTACGGCCGACGCCGCGCTGGAGAAGTTCAAGGCCGAGTTCAAGAATAAGGCGTCCGACGCGACCGTCAAGTAATCAACGGAGAACGGGGGATGAACGTGAACGCGGAACGCATCGACGCCATGCCCGCCGCATCCCGCAAACGCAGATGGGGGCCACGCATGTGGCCCTATCTTTTCGCCCTGCCGTTTGTGCTGACCTATGCGGCGTTTCAACTGTATCCGATTCTGTACTCTTTCGTGCTCAGTCTGCATGACTGGAACGGCATAGGGGCCAAGACGTATATCGGCTTCAAAAACTACGTCCAGCTGTGGACGAGCGATCCTTTGTTCATCAAGTCGCTCTGGAATACGCTGCTGATGATGCTGATGTTCATCCCGCTGACCCTGATCCTCGGGCTCACGCTGGCCTATTGGACGTTCCAGCTGACGCGCGGCAAACGGTTTTTCCAGACGATCAACGTGCTGCCGTACATTACGACTCCGGTCGCGATCGGGTTTATTTTTTCCTACATGTTCGATTGGCAAACGGGGCTGGTCAACCTGCTCCTGACGAAATTCGGCATTTTGGAAGAGGGCTTTTACTGGCTTCAGGACCCTTGGGGTTCCCGGGCGATCATCGCCCTGATGGTGATATGGCGCAATCTCGGCTATTTCATGATTATTTTCATGGCCGGCATGACGGTCATCCCGCAGGACGTGTACGAGGCGGCGAAGGTGGACGGCTCCACGGGGCTGCATACGTTCTTCCGAATCACGATGCCGCTGCTGCGGAACATCACCGTGTTTCTCGTCGTGACGTCGGTGATCGGCGGCCTGCAGCTGTTCGACGAACCGAAGCTGCTCTACGGCGGCTGGTCGGGCTCCCCTCAGGTAGGCGGACCGGACAATACGGCTCTTACGATGATCTGGAAATTCGTGGACGAATCGTTCATTTCCAATACCCGCTTCGGCTATGCTTCGGCGATCGCTTATTCGCTGTTCTTGCTGATCGTGCTATTCTCCGTCGTTAGCTATCGTCTGACGGCGCCGAAGGAGGACAAGCGATGAAAGCTCTCATGTGGATCTGCCTGGTCGTCATCTCGCTGCTTTCGTTGTTCCCGTTCTATATCATGATCGTCATGGGAACGCATTATAACGAGGATTTGTTCAAGGGCATTCCAATCTTACCGGGAAGCTACGGGCAGGAAAATCTGAAGACGGTGCTGCAGGCCGACTTCCTGCACGTCTACGGCAATAGCCTGATCGTGTCCGTCGCTTCCGTCGTTCTGGCGACGCTGACGAGCACGCTGATCGGCTACGCGGTGGCAAAGTTCGAATTCAAGGGCCGCAAATGGCTTCAGACGTTCGTCATCCTGACGATGATGGTGCCGACGCAGGTCGGCTTGATCGGCTACATTATCGAGATGAGGCATCTCGGGCTGGGCAATACGCTGTGGCCGGTCATTCTCGTCTGGGCGGCGTTTCCGTTCGGCGCCTTCTTCATGATCCAGTTTATGCGCGATTCGATTCCGAACGATCTGCTCGAATGCGCGCGCATCGACGGCTGCTCGGAGCCGGGCATCTTCGTCCGGATCGTGCTGCCGATCATGAAACCGGGTCTGGCGACGCTGGCGACGCTCGTGTTTCTATGGTCGTGGAACAACTATTTGCTGCCGCTCGTGACGATCAACAAGTCCGAATGGTATACGCTGCCGATCTTTATCTCGAATCTGGGCATCGTGCACAGAACCGACTATGCGGCGCGGATGGCCGCGCTGACGATGACGACGATTCCGGTGCTGATCCTGTTCATACTCGGCTCGAAAACGTTCATGAAAGGGCTGACCGCGGGAGCGGTCAAGGGCTGATCCGGGGCGGCGCTTGCGCCGCCTTCTCGTCGTGGCCGTGCGATGTCGGGGGCAGCGGCGGAGAACGGTCTAGCCCCGGAAAGTCGTCACATAGGAAAAAGGGAGGAACAACCGATGAGTAGACGGGAGATTCTGCTGGACGGGGAATGGCAGTTTCTGCTCGATCCGGAGGATCGGTATAAGATCGAGCCTCCGGAAGCCTCGGCCTTCACGAGCCGAGCGATAAGCGTTCCCGGCTCGTGGGAGGAGCAGGGCTTCGGGAGCGGGCCAGCGCTGCGGCAGATCGATACGTGGACGAAGGTTCGCGAGTACGTCGGGGCCGGCTGGTACCGGAAAACGGTGCGCATCGAGCGGGCGGACGAAGGGAGGCCATGGCGGCTGGAGCTGGCCGGCGTCCGCTGGACGACGGAGGTGTGGGTGAACGGGGCGTTCTCCGGGACGAGAGACAGCTTGTCTGTCGCCCATCGGTACGATCTTGGCGAGGCTTTGGTTGCGGGCGAGAACGAGCTGCTCGTTCGCGTGGACAATCGAATGCGGCTGCCGTTGGCGGACAGTCATATCCATACTCGACATACCGCTACCGAGTGGGGCGGCATTACGGGAGGGGCGCGGTTAACGGAGCTTCCGCGCCTTCGCCTCGGACGGGTGCAGCTGACGCCCGACCCGTCCGGCGGGACGTTCCGCTGCCGGATCGAGGCGATCGTCGGCCCGGATGCGGAGCGGACAGGGTATACGGTTGAGGCGCGCTTCCGCGCTCCGAACGGCGGGGGCGTATTCTCGGCGTCGGCGCCCGTCGCCGCCGCCGGGGAGACGGAGCTGGTCTGCGCGCTGGGCGGCGCCCCGGCCTTCTGGTCCGACCGGAATCCGCAGCTGTACGAGGCGGAGCTCCTGCTGAAGCGGGACGGGGAGACGGTAGACCGGACGGTCCGGCGCACGGGCTTGCGGCTGCTGACCGCCTCCGGCCAGCGGCTGGAGCTGAACGGCAGGCCGGTCTGGCTGCGCGGCTATGTCGATTGCTGCGTATTCCCGCTGACCGGCTACCCGGTCTGGGACAAGGCGCACTACGAGCGGCAGTTCCGGATCGTTAAGTCTTACGGCTTCAACCATGTGCGCCTTCACGGATGGAACGCGCCGGAGCCGTTCTGGGAGGCGGCGGACGAGGCGGGCATGCTGGTGCAGACGGAGCTGCCGCATTGGTCGGCGCACTATCAGCCGAGAGGCGGGGAGCCTCCTGCGGACGTGGACTCGTTCCTCCAGGCGGAGCTGGAGCGAATCTACGAGACTCTGAACGCCCATCCGTCGTTCGTGCTGTTCTCGCTCGGCAACGAGCTCGTTGAGGACAACGGACACGAGAGGCTGAACGAGCTGGTCCGACTTGCGAAGAAGCTGGACCCTTCGCGGCTTGTCACCGACAATACCGGCTTCGGACAGCTCCCGGAACAGGACCGGGAGGGAGATTTCTTCATCCCTTCGTTCAACTGGCACGTTCCGCTCAAGACGGAGGAGATTGCGACGCCCGAGACGAACCGCGATTTCTCCGCCGTCGCCCGGCTGACGGATAAGCCGGTGCTCGGGCATGAGCACGCGCAGTTTACGATGTACGCGAGGCCGGAGGAGAAGATGAAGTATACCGGCGTGCTCCGGCCAACCTGGCTGGAGACGATCGAGGAGACGCTGCGGGTCAAAGGGCTGGAGGAGCGAGTCGGCGAGTGGATCGAAGCGACCGGCGTTCACCAGGCGCGCGCGCTGAAGGAAGCGATGGAGCGGGTGCGGCGGACGCCGGGGGCGGCGGGCGTGCAGCTTCTGGACATCCGCGATTTTCCGGGCCAGGGCCATGCGACGACAGGGCTGCTCGACGTGTTCTGGGACAGCAAGGGAACGATCGAGCCGGCGCGCGTTCTCGACTTCAACGGCCCGACCGTTCTGCTGATGGCCTGCGAGGGGCGGACTTTGTTCGCCGGCGAGACGATGGACGTACGCGTGCTGCTGTCCCATTACGGAGAGGAGCCGGAGCTGAGCGGTCGCGTCGGCTGGCGGCTTCTTCGCAAGGGGCACGCTTCGGCGACGAGCGAGAGCGGTACGGACGAGCCAGTCGGCGGTACGGCGGAGCCAGTCGTCGGTACGGCGGATCAAGAACGGGGCGATGCTGCGGGTAGGGCTCGGAGTGGCGCTGCGTTCGCGGGAAAAGCTGCCGGAAAGAGCGGATGGAGCGGACCTGAACCGCTGGTCCTTAACGAGGGCGAACTGGTTGTGGCCGGGACGGCGCGCGGCAGCGTGGAGGAGATCGGAACGGTGCGGATCGGCCTGCCTGCGGGAGCGGAGGCATCCGAGCTTGTGCTGGAGGTCTGGTGGGCGGATCAGGAGCGACTCGCCGAGGACCGGGACATTCGCAACGAATGGTCGTTCTGGTCGTTCCCTCGGGTTCGCTACGAGAACGCCGAGTCGGTCTGGAGCAGCGTGCCCGCCTTGAAGACCGCTCTGTACGGCGCTTCCTTCGAGCCGAACGCCAAGTTCGATCCGTTCTCGTATCCTTCGCAGCGAGGCGTGCGGCTGGCGATTGTCGAGCGGCTGACGACCAATGTGCTTCAATATCTCGTCGGAGGCGGACGGGTGTGGCTGCTCGCCGGGTCGAGCGAGCTGTACGATGCGCCGATGACGAAATATTTGCCGGTGTTCTGGAACTATCTGATGTTCTCCGAGCAAGCCGGGGGCACGATGGGCGCTCTCGTGCGCCCGCATCCGGCACTCGGGCGCTTCCCGCACGACGGCAGGTCCGATTGGCAGTGGTACCAACTGTTCAACGGAACGCCGGCCGTCTGCCTGGATGCGGTTCCGGAGGTCGAGCCAATCGTCGAGATCGTCGACAACTTCAACCGGGCAAAGCGGCTGGCGAGCGTGTTCGAGGCTCAGGTCGGGCAGGGCAAGCTGTTCGTCTCGACGCTGGCGTTCCGTTCGCCGCCCGACTGGAAGCGTCCCGAGAGCGCGTTCCTGTTCGGAGAGATGCTGAACTACGTGCGGAGCGACGCCTTCCGACCCGAGGCGCGACTGGCCGTAGGACAGCTGCTGGGCATGTTCCGTCTCCGGGGCATTCATTCCTTCCTATAGAAGCTTCGAACGAGGGGACGATTCCCGCCCTCCGTTGACGACAAGAGGCGGCCCTGTTCCCAAGGGCCGCCTCTTGCTTGCGTTCCGACTTAACTTATATTCGGAATGTCGACGTTCGGATCGACATCGGCTTCGTAATCGATGCCCTCCGTCTCGAAGCCGAACAGCTGGAAAAATTCGCGCCGATAGCCTTCCAGGTCGGTCAGCTCGTAGATGTTGGACGTCTCGATGCGGCTCCAGATGTCGGCTACTTCTCTCTGAACGTCCTCCCGCATTTCCCAATCGTCGATGCGGATACGGCCTTCCCCGTCTACCGGAACGTCCTCCGCATTCGGCGAATACAGGCGATCGGCGAACAGGCGGTACATCTGCTCGATGCAGCCTTCGTGAATGCCCTTCTCCTTCATCACCTTGTACAGCGCCGAGATATAGAGCGGCACGACCGGAATCGCCGAGCTGGACTGCGTGACGAGCGCTTTGCCGACCGTGACGTAGGCGCGGCCGCCGCCGGCCGCCAGCCGCTCGTGCAGCCGCTTGGCCGTCGCTTCGAGATGGTCCTTGGCTCTGCCGATCGAGCCTTGGCGGTAGATGGCCTGCGTCAGCTCCGGTCCGATATAGGAATAGGCGATCGTCGTGGCGTTCGGAGCGAGCGCGCCGCCTTCGCGCAGAGCGTCGATCCACAGCTGCCAATCCTCTCCGCCCATGACGTCGACGGTGCCTTGAATCTCCTCCTCGGTCGCCGGCTCCAGCGTCACCAGGCTGACCTCGCCGTCGTGGAAATTGACGGTTTTGTTCGTGTAGGGCTGTCCGATCGGCTTAAGCACCGACGTCGACGTCTCGCCCGTGCGCGGATTCGTCCGGCGCGCGGTGGCCACGCTATAGATAACCAGATCGACCTGGCCCAGCTCCTTGCGGATCAGGTTGACCGCTTTGGCTTTCGTCTCGTCCGCGAACGCGTCTCCGGTGACGCTGAACGATTGCAGTCCGGTTTCCCGGGCCGCCGTCTCGAAGGCCGCGGAATTGTACCAGCCGGCGGATGCGGTTCTTCCTCCCGAGCGTTCGCCCGGCCGGTAGACGCCCACCGTGTTGGCGCGCGCCCCGAATGCGGCGACGATGCGGGCCGCGAGACCGTAACCCGCCGAAGCGCCGACGACAAGGACGTTGCGAGGGCCCCGAATCGCCGGCCGGGCCTGGACGTACTCGATTTGCCGCCGGACTTGCTCCGCGCAGCCTTGCGGGTGAGCGGTCGTGCAGATAAAGCCGCGTGTTCTTGGTTTAATGATCATATGTGCGTCTTGTTCCCTTCTATGCTCGATTGCCATAACGTTTATTTTAACGAATTTTCGAGCAAACGGAAACTGTGCGTCCGAATCGACAGGCTCCACGCATCGAAATTCCATCTATGCGTTTATTCGTGTGAAATCGAGCCTATTGTGATCCATATACAGATTAATCGATACGAACTTCCCTTTTTCGCATTACAGCAACGGAATGGCTCTAATGCAACTTGTCATATTCAGGCTCTGAGGAGCTGTCGATAATACGCCTCAGCTGTCGTCCCAGATCAGTGGCGTCAGCAGTTGCTCAGACATCCATCGCGTTTGTTCTTTGAGCTCTTCCACCACTTCGGTCTGCGGTATTCCCCGTTCTCTGAAATGATGGAGATGACCAAATAAAAACGCATAAAACAAATTC
>NZ_JBHSEP010000021.1:0-117493 GCF_042654645.1 Cohnella hongkongensis
TGCCGTACTTCTTCATCCAGCCATATACCGTATTGTCCTTGATCTTCAGTTCGCGGGCGACCTCCGCCACCGCCTTGCCGCTTTCCTTAATGTATTGCACTGTCTTTCTTTTATACGCTTCATCATAATAGGGGCTTTTTCATGTCGACACAGTCCTCCGATTCTTCTTCATTTCATCAGTGTAATCTGTGTCTACTATCTAGTCTAGCACCAGTTCTTTCGGGTGATCGTGCATGCGAGTTGGTGTCGCTCCCTGTACGGGAGTGTGGATTGAAACCTACATAATACCACGGAAATGAGTGGATTTGTCAGTCGCTCCCTGTACGGGAGTGTGGATTGAAACTCGTGCAGTTCCCGCAGCGCCGCCCGAATCTGCCAGTCGCTCCCTGTACGGGAGTGTGGATTGAAACCTATGGACATTCAGGACCGCTTTAACTCGGGGCTGTCGCTCCCTGTACGGGAGTGTGGATTGAAACATCGGGCGACAGTGGCGGATTTATCCAAGCTCGGGTCGCTCCCTGTACGGGAGTGTGGATTGAAACATCGCTGGATTGATCCTCGTCAATACAATTATTGGTCGCTCCCTGTACGGGAGTGTGGATTGAAACCGCAGCTTTAACGATTTTTTTGGTCATACAGCTAGTCGCTCCCTGTACGGGAGTGTGGATTGAAACCAACCCACTCTTGCCAATATGTACAGTGATTGCCGTCGCTCCCTGTACGGGAGTGTGGATTGAAACATTTGCGGCTTTCCGGGAGGAGAAAGGCCGCGTGTCGCTCCCTGTACGGGAGTGTGGATTGAAACGGCAACAATCCAACCATCTGACAGGCCATTTTAAGTCGCTCCCTGTACGGGAGTGTGGATTGAAACCTGGTTGACGTACGCCACCAGTCGGTCGGTTCCGCCGTCGCTCCCTGTACGGGAGTGTGGATTGAAACGGAATTGGTTTTGGATGAATCTTAAAGATGAATGTCGCTCCCTGTACGGGAGTGTGGATTGAAACCTTCCTGTGAAGGTATGACCGTTTAGGTCATCCAGTCGCTCCCTGTACGGGAGTGTGGATTGAAACCATGCTCATTTTCAGCTGCTCGAGCTTTGCCAATGTCGCTCCCTGTACGGGAGTGTGGATTGAAACAAGTCCCTCCAGGCGGAGAGCTTACTGTTGATAGTCGCTCCCTGTACGGGAGTGTGGATTGAAACCGCTGCAATTACTGCGGATTCCAACGGCGACAAAGTCGCTCCCTGTACGGGAGTGTGGATTGAAACGGGAGAAACGATCTTCCAAAAGATGATTGACACGGTCGCTCCCTGTACGGGAGTGTGGATTGAAACACGCTCCGCAGGATCGGTTGCACCGTCCATCATGGTCGCTCCCTGTACGGGAGTGTGGATTGAAACACGCCCATAAATATGTGCCCAGTATATCTGAGCTGTCGCTCCCTGTACGGGAGTGTGGATTGAAACGAATCCGGGCAACCCCGTCAACACCTCTATCATGTCGCTCCCTGTACGGGAGCGTGGATTGAAACGAGATATTCAAGCCATGTCTGATAATTGGGAAGAGTCGCTCCCTGTACGGGAGCGTGGATTGAAACTAATTATGCTTCGGCATCTCCTGTATCTGGTTTGGTCGCTCCCTGTACGGGAGCGTGGATTGAAACCTGCCTTATAGTCATCAACCCATGTTGATATTGCAGTCGCTCCCTGTACGGGAGCGTGGATTGAAACTGCCTTTGCCGAACTCAAGGACCTTAGCTGCCTGGTCGCTCCCTGTACGGGAGCGTGGATTGAAACAACTAAAGTTGAGGCGGCGAGCTGCTTCGCAGCCGGTCGCTCCCTGTACGGGAGCGTGGATTGAAACGTTTGTGAGATACGAATTGCTGTCAGGGAATGCTGTCGCTCCCTGTACGGGAGTGTGGATTGAAACACCTACTGGGGGTACGAAGCTGAGTCCGAAACCTGTCGCTCCCTGTACGGGAGTGTGGATTGAAACAAACTCGATTTCAGCATGCTCGGCTATGCCAAGGGGTCGCTCCCAGTACGGGAGTGTGGATTGAAACGCTTTGCGAACCGTTCTGCTTCTTCACGATCGCTTGTCGCTCCCAGTACGGGAGTGTGGATTGAAACTGGCCGATCGGGCCGGAAAACTTGGACTACACGGGTCGCTCCCTGTACGGGAGCGTGGATTGAAACCTCGGCTGTCTGAGCTTCCCATGAAATCCTTAAGTCGCTCCCTGTACGGGAGCGTGGATTGAAACGGATTTTGTCCTTCTCAAGTTGCGTCTGCAGCGTGTCGCTCCCTGTTCGGGAGCGTGGATTGAACCGCAAGTCTGAGAAATGGCCAATGAGCGGTTACTGTGTGAGCGTCAAATAGCCCACACCTGCGGCGAGGGCGAATCTGATCTATGCTGCTATCAGGCGCGGTTTGTCCGGCAATCGGAGGACAGCGATGATGACCAAGGTAGGGGAATCCGTTCGTTTGGTCAAGACCACTATTTGCGGGGCTGCAAAGCTTGATTTCTACGCAGATGTGTGTCCATTGGCGAACCTCATACTACGCGATCCGCTCGAATCGGCAGATGGGCCTGGCGCTGGCTAAGCGAAAGGCCATCCAGTAGCCAGCGGAATTCGCGAACGAAGAGGACAGGCGAGGCTTCGTTAACCTGCGGCCATTGGAACGTGCTGTGCAGCATTCCAAGCAGCGGTAGAATGACCAGAAGCCGTTATGATCCCAGTACAGCATTTTAAGCTAGTCCCGTTCTTGATTGCAGAATCGTGGGGCAAACGGGCTAACGCCAAGCGATTCCTGAAACAGTGCCGCAATCCGTCATGGACTTTCCCATGTCGGTTGTACCGCTGGCGAGCAGAACGCGTTCGGACAGCGGCAGCATCAGGTATGATCTCTCAACGTTTGAACGACCTGCTTCAGCAGGGCTGCATCGAAACCGACAGCGACCTCAATCCGGGCAACTCCGACCCGAACCACTATCGAAGAAGCAAGGGCAGAGGCCGGTATCACCTCGATCCACTTCGGCAAAGCCGCTGCACGTGAGCGCTGACGCAAGCCCAGTTTGCGAATGCAGTATTTCATTTGCCCAAAGCCGATGTGATGTTCTCGCACCACACCTTCATCGTCAAGCCGCTTGGCCGATTCTGGCTAACTCGCTCTCGCCGATAACTGGCTTTCTCCATTTCATTTATCTTTCAGCACTGGAGCGTAGATTTAAACTCATTGTGGTTTCTTAGGCGAAACTACAAACCTGGACTTAAGATAACTGCGACGAGGATAACCGATTTGATCTTTGCTTTTACCTTTCGATAGCAGCTTGGTCATATTCGCCCAATTAAGATGTTGAGTACCGTCGGTTGTAAATATCTGTTTACTTAAAATATAATGCCCTAACAAGTCATGCTGTAAGTAAGAAATGTGCTCTTCCATACGTCCAATAAACTGATCGATGTAAGGGGTATAATAATTCACCGTTGTTTCGGGCTCGATGATAAGCGAGTCGAAATCTGCCTCGTTTCTTTCAAGCTGAATGTTTACAACTTTGATTTTGACTTTCCCGTAGCCATAAGGCTTAGCCCCTCCAATCAGTTCGTAAGCCTGTCCCAGCATTGTTTCATAACGGCTGACCTCTCTCCCATACTGCTTTGAATCAAGTAACTTGGTAATGTCGAGTCCCAAAATGAGTAATCCCAATTCGTCAGCAGTAACATTCGTAAAATGGATCTTGCCTTCAAAATGAAACTTTCCTGTATGTTGATATACGCGCCTTTTAGTTTCGGTCTCTTTATTCTTACCAGGCGAAGTGTACTCGATCGGCTTAGGAATGACATGGTAATACTTGTGTCCGTTCAAAACTGGTGGAGCGATATTGTTCTTTTTCTCATAGGATGCTCTCCCGTATTTCCCATTGGCAGGATGAATATACATCCCTTCTGCAGTTGCAGATGGACTCGGAAGCAGGAACTCTTTGGTGACTGGTTCTGGACAAGCTCCAATGAGAATCGCTGGACCGAAACGTACACGCGACTTGTAAGCATGTTTCTCTTCGGACTCAGATTCAGAACGACCCACATCGGCTTCGGTAAAACCGAATAAAGCCCGCGCATAATCCAATTTACCCGAAGACTCTTTGCGTAGTAAATTGCTCACCTGATAATCATACGGAATTTTGAAATGCGGTGTGCGACCAAGGCAAACTAACGGATCTGGTTCCTTGCCATTCTTATCTTGCTCCCAGGCTCTCTGATAAAGTTGAAAAAATACGACTTTAGATGCATGTGCATCCGCTCCACCTTCCTCGAACAAGTTATAAAACGCCCGAAACTCTTCTTCTCGAACTTTTTTATTAAACCGCATTTTTTCATACTGCTTTTTATACATAAAAATGTCGTCTTCCGTAACAGGTATCAGTTCTTGGCTATTGTCAGGCTCATTAATCAGATAATGGCTCCTTTTGGAAGATGCATTAGAGGAACAAAATAAGATCCCAGCCCGTTGCTTCCCGTCACCGCTACGAGTCATTCGCCGAACATTCTCTTCATTCGCCAGATCGAAGAATCGGGGCATTTGGTAAGGCACAAATTTGTTATTGACTATCATAAAGCAGCGGTAATATAAATCCATCTCCGCCTTCAGTCTCCATCTCTCCGTGCTGCACGCAATCAACTGATCAAAAGACGAATCCTGGTGAACAACTTCATACAAACGGAGCCTCAGCTTCTTGACCGTTGCATCTAACCGTCTGCATATTTCTTGGAAATTCAGAGAATGGTCTCTATTTTCGTCCTTTAATCGTTCTAAATCCTTATTTCTAGTGAAGTTAAAATGCTGCAAGAAAACATTTGACCAGTTCTTCCTGACACTATCGTTCCACTTATTTTGCAATTGATCACGATATACTTTAATTTTCTCGTTTAACTGCTCAATTTTATGGAATCTCTCACTAAACTCCTGTATCGATTTCCCATCTGGATTCCAAATAAATAATTGTTGCTTCGGATCCAGCACACCTTGTTGAACGAGCCAATGCTCTTTAATGGACAGAAAGTTCTTTCGACCAAAGGGCTTCGCAGGAATAATGTAATATTTATTATCTATACGTTGTAAATATCCGACTCGAACCGCCTCTTCGACCGCGACTGGCCCCCTATCTCCTTCATCCTGTCCTTTCAACTTTCTGTGGTAATTGCTATTTTTGTCTGTTATATTGCGATACAGCATTTCGGAACGGTCGACGAAGACGGGATAACTTCCACTTAGCATTTCAACATGATTTCGAATCTTCCCCCGAATTTGGCTCCCGCTCAAATAAACTTGACCATCGCGAGTTTCTCTCGTCTCCAGCACCAAATCGCCGTGTGGCTCAATGAGGTATGAGATCGTTCCGCTCAATCGTTCCGGCGAATGCGGAGCATTGAACTTGGGCAGTGAATCGTAGATGTAAGGTGTGTAGAAGTCATCCAGGTACTCCTTCACAAACGGGATAAAATCATAGGGTAAAGTTAATTCATCCTTGGCCATTCCCAGTGCCCCCCTCATTTTTCCAAGTCATATAGAACGGTTTGCCTGACATAAGCCAAATGGTCCTCGAAATCCACGTACTCTCTTACGAATAACCTTTTATATCCCCAACGCTCAGAGTCGATCTGGTACACACGCTGGAAACCTTCATTCGAGTGCTTCATTGGCTCATAGGCAATCAATTGATCCTCTTCCAGGGCGATATAGATTTCTTGTTCTTTGTTAAAGAAATGAGCCTCTATCACTTCTCCGAGTTCCAGCGCACTTACAAGGCGACTATATTGGTCATCGTCCTTACAACCGACCAGCACACGATCAAGTAAGTGGGCAATGTAATAAAATGAATCCATCTGTAAATCCGACAGATCAAACTTCTTACTGCTCATCTAATGTTGCACCACCCTTGAACACTTTATATTGACTGCACAACCATTGTTCAAAAGCCGAATAACTGCGTTGTAACCATTCCACATCGTCTTGATGCAGCGGTTCGGATTGAAGGTGATCTTTCTTCCAGTAACCCCCAGATATTTCTATTCGGGTTGCAGCAAACTGGCCTAACCCGATCGATGATCGTCCGCCGATCGGCACTTTACCGGAGCCTATTCGCCGCAGCATATAAACAAATGGAAAAATATAGGGGTGTTCCTCGCCGGCTACTTCATTCACCCACAACTCCAGATGCCAGCTGGCATTCCCATGAATTTCATTCTGATGCTTAAGCGCTGAACCCATCACACTTCCGGTTAAACGATCGATCTTCACATAGATCGGCAATGTTACAGATTTTTCTTCCTCTTTAGCGGGTCGCTTAATGACAACTTCCTCTGCGTAAGCGGCATCCAGCTTCATATCGGAAACGACTAGCATGCCGCGTTGATCTGTGCTGCCAAATAATTGTGCACAAATATATTCCACTGCTTCTTCAGGGTTCTCTCTGTTCTGGGTCACAAGCATTCTGAGTAATAGATGCCTGAATTCACTTCGCAGCAGACCCTTCATGCTAGAAGAAGGGATGTACCAGCCTTGTCCATCGACATTCTTTAAGGGTCCCGTTACAGCAACACCTTTATTCCGCCCGCTTGTTTCCTTATCGTCAAAAGACTGATAGACACCATACGGGAATTTACCCTGAATATCTATGGATATGACATGTTGGCCGCTAGAAGTACGGTTCAAATCTGAATCGAACTTCACCGGATTTGGCGGAGATGGATGTGTATATCGATTAAAAATATAAGCGTCGATTGCTGCCAGATCTGTGAATGAATACGTCCTCAATCCCACTGATTTCACACGAAATCGGCCAAAGCCATTGTTTCTATGTCCGCCTAACCGAATGCTTCCACCCTGGATGCCGAGTGCCCACACTTTAATCAGTCTTTCCAATTCATCGGGCTTGGCCGATTCCTCATCTGCCACTTCAATGTCGCTTTCAATCCGGAAAGTTACAAGAAAACCCGGCTCAAGGTATTCTATTGTATAGAAATGCTTATTCAGCGCCGACCGATATTGAGGATCGATAGCCGTACCCTGCTTGTTGCCTATCTGAATCTGTCCCTGACCGTCCTTGCTAACGATATCGCCGTCGCTGATATAGATACGGCTCTCTATGAATGTCTGTTGGGGCCGAACATCCGGACTAGCGTTCTCTGAAGGTTCAGTTCCGCCTAAATATTGAAATACCGTTTGTTTAGATTCCCCTGACCTGTTTAAGTAGTCTCTTAAGGCGCCTCCAATACTCGTCCCGGGGATGAAGGGATTCCCGGAGGCATCTTTCAAGATCGCCCCGGAATCACGTGACCCTACAGCCACTGGAGATACTGCTTCAAGGACAAATTCGTAAATACGTTTCTCCGTCAAGACAACTTCCTCCTAACACGGCTGTATAATCCTTCACTTAACAACTCAGCGATAAATTGCTTCTGATTGCCTGGATCTTCGGGATCGCCGTAATAAAGCGATCCGCTGCTGCTATTGAGCATCTTTCTCGCATAATTGGAAAGCGCCGCATTCTCCCCCTGGCCGTCCATATACTGAATAATTGATTTGAAGTTGCATCCCGCGATTGAACATTTCTGATTATCTTCCTCATAATCTCTACCGTGCAGGCGAGTTGTCAGACGCGCTCTCTTCTCTTGTTCCCGATTAGCCAACCAGTCTTCAACAATTTTTCTCATATTTTCATAATGGTGAGACTTTAACGATTCCGCAATAACTAATGCACTGCCATCACGATCATCTGCTGCCGATTGCCACGAACGATCGCATATGACCTGGAGCCATTTCTCACGCGTTTCTCGAAGCCCTCGCTGTATCATATTCAGTACAACGTTGGCATTGGGATCTTGCTTCACGCGTGCCAGCGCCGTTGCATGACCGCTGGCAGTTTTCTTTCCAGCATCCGATACACGAATAATCTGATTGATAGCCTCAATCGCCTTCATTTTATTCGGGTAATCCACATTAACCGCAAGCCAGCCGTAACCGTCCTGTCTTCGGTAACCTCTTGGCTGTTCTTCCAGACCTTCTATGATTTTCAACTTTGCTTCCGTAGACACTTCACTAGTGAAGGTATAAATGAGAATAGAACCCGCCTTCAACGTAGCTTCCTTGGGGTATCGCGCATGCCATTTCGCGTTGAACCCCTCGGAAAGCCCGGTCTGAACGTATTGCGCAACCAATGACAGGTGTACGGGTTCGTCGCTAAGCTCATTGAATAATCGCGCAGGTATTTCGTTTATCGGCTGACCTTGCTCGTTGCGAAACAGACAATCGGATAAGCAAGTAATTACTAGTCTCTCTCCCGGTGGATTCGATAATTTATCGCCATCGCCGACTGCAATGCGTGTTCGAAGCTTTAATCGCTCTTGGGCCTCCCTATAGTTTGAAACGGCATCTTTGATGGTGCTTATCGTGCAGAGACCATATCCCGAACCCTTGGATCCGCCTAAATATAATTGGGTTGTACGATTTAATGCTTGATCAACTTGAGATTCAACCTCCTCGTCATACAGAACGATTGCCCTGAAAACATGCCCTGGTTGAATCGCCTGATAACTGAACAAATTTTCCTTTTCCTTCTTATCTCGATTAAGGCTGTGGGAATGATGAAGTTGATAAGACTTTGTTACTTTGAACCCTTCCATCGCTTCATCCTGAATGGATACAAAACGGAAAGGAAGAATGTTTCTGGCGGTGCTCCCGGAATCGACAGACAAGTCCAGCATATGAATCAACTCATCATCGGCGAAGTCATCCCGATTCCGATTCCGGTCCAGTTTCATCCGGCGCTCGCGGAACTCGTGCTTGTCCAACCGTAAATGCTGAGGCGCAGGTATGTAGAGACGCTTCTGCTCTGGATGAAACGGATAGGCATTGTAGCATAACATCCGATTTAAAATCGAGCCGATCGTCTGATCGTCGCATATGCCCATTTTCAACATTTGGCCTATTATTCCGCCCCGAATCGTCGATCCTGGAATATAATCTTTACATGGCTCCGTCGTACTGGTCTTATTGCCGCCTGCCCCGATTTTAAGAGGCTCTTGATTGACGATTTCAATAACCTGATACTTCACGCCAGTGTTCCTCCCCAGTTTGTTGGTTATCTTGCGTCCGAACAAACAGCTTGCACTCGACATCGCCGCGCCCTCGATGAATATTGGCGCCGATTCGATCCACAGCATAGACAATCCGGTACATATCTTTGAGTACAACATGATTCGGCAGTGAATCGAATGATAATGACGCGTAGAAGATCAGACCTTTGCGAATGGTGTGAACGCTAGTAAACATGCCGTCCTTGGCAACTCCGTTATCCAATTGAACGCCGACACGAATATGGGTCTGCGCCTCAATCACATCATGCCTGGATAAATAAATATAAGATTGCTCGCCCGCTTTGGAAGCAATCTGCTCCGCAAATATTTGTTGAAAATAAGCTCGCACTGACTCTGGCAGTTGCAAATGACCGAGCTTGATCAGCCCAGGAATGTTCGCCTTGCTTTTGAACTTATCAATAACCGTACCTAGCCAAGAACTATTATGGAGTGACTTTAGATCGTTCATAAGCATGTCCAGTTCCCAATTATTAAGCCCGAATAAAATATAAATTGATTCAAGAAATTGCACAGCGCGTTCAGGATCCAATTGAGCATATAGCTTGAATAACCAGAATGCCTTCCTCTTTAATTGCCCCTTGAACGTCTTGGCATGAAGGTAGACAAATCCGTCGGCATCCGCAAGCACTTTGGATTGTACAAGATTGGCTTCTTTTTCTCCGCTGCTGAAGATCGCCTCACTGAGCAAACGAACTTGAATTCGATACTGCGCTTGCTGCATGGTCATCCCCCTTTCCCGACATGAAATCCATCGCTTCCAGGACGTCATTAAGAACATAAGTATAGGAACCGTTGTTTTCCACAAGAGCAGCATTCTCCACTTGCACTGCAGCGGCTTCCGCAAATATGGATTGTACAAGCTGTTGGATGTTCTTGCTGACGTCCATTCGATTCATCTCAAACAGCCTTTTATATAACACCCAGCCGCCGTACTGCACCTTTTTGATTTGTTCCAGAAATGAGTTTTTATGAGGTAAAGCCTTGATTTGACGAACCATTTTTTCGAATGCCCAATAACTGATAACGCCATCCGCATAAGGGAATGCCTGATCGATCCGAAGCGGCTTGATATGATAGCGTTCTTTTGTATTCAAGTGCTGAACATTGTTATCATAGTTGCTGTCTGCCATTACTTGTCCCTCCACGATCATCCAATCGATGAAGGATGCCGACTTATTCATCTCCGAGGATGGAACAATCGAGTGCATTGCTTCCTTGGCCCGGTGACACAACGATTCGGCCGATTTGACCGCTTCATAGAAAGGATAGGCGACCTTGACAATTGTTACTCCGGCGCAAGCCGATAGCCCTGACGTGCATTCTAGCTCCTCCAATTGTTCACGATACTCAGAACTTTTGGATAACTGTTCAATGTTGTGTACGATTTGGGCTGCAAGCTCAATTGCGTATTCGCCTTCCACAATTATGCATACGTCGTCCCCTGCGATTACAATAGGGGTATATAAGAAAGGATCTTTTTCCTTCATTGAGGCGAACAGAGCTATTGCGTCCGTAACAGCTTCCAGATAAAGTTGTTCAATGATCGCACTAAACGTTCGAAGCTCTTCAAAGCTTCTTAAACGGTTTACCATTTCACCCATCCGATTGCCGTCAATCGCGATAACACCAATGTAGCTCTTGCCGTTCTCACGCTTGTAATAGTCTTGCAGCTCATCCGTGTATCGCACCGCTTCATTGTCCAACTTCTTATTCAGCTTCCCGGCAATCATGGCCTTTGCCAGCTTGATTGATTCATGGTTCATCCGATCTGTCTGACTAATCAAATCTTCTCGAAGCGCCTTTCCTGTCTCATCGAGTTGTTCGATTCCATAAGTCCAACGTCTGAACGCTGCCCGACGCTTGTCCTTCAACGAATCGGCCTTTTGAATTAATCGCTTGCGAACTTCCATATCCGTCATTACATCTCGATCCGTGTCCGCAATATCCACGATGCTCATGTACAATTCCAGTTCCGGATAATGTCTGAGCGATTCGGTAGAGTAAGCTCTTACGAAGTGAGCGGCAAGACTTTCCCCTTCGTCAAACCGCACAATACTGTTCCCGCCGCCTGAAAACTCAAATACATAACGCCCCTTATAGCGCCTATCCAAAAATCCGTTCAACGACAATGGAAGCTGCTTGGCTGTTTCTTCCTGTTCTGCATCCCCTTGCAAATTTTCCGTAACCGCTTTGATGACGCAAGAATTAAGCAAATTCTCTCTCAATTTGTTTTGCCTGTAGATATATTCCTGCTTTCTGGATACGTCGATATAGACATACGCACTCATCCATCGTCCCTGCCTTTCGGATTTTGCTTAACTTGTTCCAGTCTGTCTGTTAGTTCCTTATCGTGAATAGCCTTATTGAATCGCTTAGCGTATGCATAATGTGGAAAAAGCATTGGATTATTCAATAACATGAGCAATTGGTTCAGCTGAAAGTTAAGCGATAGCAATGCGTTATTCTTAACCCGTAAATCCTTTACGCTATTCTTTAGTAATGAATCATCGTTGAACGATAGCTCCTCGTAGTTTGCCGTGCGTTCATCGCCCTTGCCTACATATTGCAATTCCAACGGTGTATCCTGATCCCCAAGCTTCTCACCCTTGTTCAGCCAATGCCCCCACCATCCAAGCGATTTCTCTTCATAATTCAACACGTATTCAAAAGAATAATGACCTTTATCCTCCTTTTCCATAATTATGAAATCAAAATAATCTTTTAACTCTTTTGCGGCGTCTATTAAAGTCTTGTCTCTAACGTACTTTCTCATAGTTGCCAGAATTCGAATCGGACGCGTCCTTATCTGCGTTGGAGAGGTGAATCCAACAGAATAGCCCGTTGCAATGCGAGCAATCCCGGTTGGCCTTGCATTCAGTTTATTAATACGCTTGCTCCAACACTTCAATTTTTTGTCGTCATAATCTTTACTCTTGCATTCAATTACAATCACAACCGCCTCAATCGGAATAAATTTGATACCCTGATACTGAAAGACATATGGCGTGTACTGTTCGTCAAAAACGGCAATGTCTACTTCACGCGAGACTTGGCCTTCCGAATCGATAACCTTTACGCCTTTCGCAAGCGAATATTTAAGGGGAATAATACTGCGAAAAAAACTCATCCACATGCTTTCCCGAAAGTCTCCCGTCAGTCCTGCATGATCGGAGGCTATTTTCAATTCGCTGGCCATTAACTGATTTCTGTAAGCATAATTGGCGAGAATATGTTCAAGAATGTTGCCGTCCGATGCAGTAGATGAATCGTCTTGGCAATCTTTTACTGCCTCGCAGCCAATTTCGTCTTTCTGTCGAAGTGTTTCGTTCTTCCCCATCATTTTTTTATCAGACATCCGGTTATCCTCCTTGCTTAATCGTTATCTGTCATACACGACACTGTAGTGGCCAAAACCAATCGTGGCATTTTTGCCAAGATGAATATGCTGTCCTGCTTCTAGCAATGGAGTGAACGCCGTCAGTTCCCCTTCATAGCGCGCCCAGCCTTCAATGGCGGCCAAGGACAGTTTTCCGTTTCTTGTCATAGAGTACCTCTCGAAATCAATATACCGCCACTGCTGTTCGACCGTTCTGACACTTCTGGCAGCTTGCAGCACCGCATCCTCGTCCCAATGAAGCGTATGATCGGTGTAAGCCTGCGACAATAGTACCAACCTCCGACTTATCGACTGAATGATATTTTCAAATGTTAAATTGGTGCACAGCTCTCTTTTGATGAGCACACGAACAGGTGTATGAAAACGAACAACGGCCACCTGCGCTTGTTTCTCTATCCATGGCAATGGCTGTGATTGGCAATTTCGCATCCAGGTCTTTCCGCCGCTCCAGATCAGTGTATTGCGAATTGGATCTATTACTTGCTCTAGTTGGAAAGGTAGACGAGCCGCTCCCCATCCTCTTGTCCCCATCTCCTGCAGCGCATCCAGGAAAAGCCCCGCTTGGCGCGTTGAATGACCGATCAGTGTCAACTCGATCTCACATATATCACCTTCTTGCCAGTGAGTTTTTCCCCTCGTCAGGACGCGAAGCACATAAGGGTTGACAGCCCCGCCTTCATTGCCAGGCGAGCAGAAATTCTGAGCGTACGAACATTCCGAATTTATCTTGCACAAATGACACCGCAAACCTGGATAATGGCAAACAAAATCTCTCATACAGTGACCCATTACGCCTCTTAAAGTTGAACCAAGGTAAGGTGGCAATTGGCCAGAACCTGAAGCAGAATAAGTCGCTTTTAACGTTAATGTATCTATGTGTGATAGCATTATGGCCGTTTCACCAACTTCCCACAAATTTCTACAAAATTTCAATTAACACTTTATTCTTCACAATGATGAGACATCCTGCCAAAAAATTAAAAAATTGCGACTAGGCTGTTATTGCTCAAAGATAACGTCCGGTTGCTGACGACCTCATCTCAGGAAAAGAAAAGGATGCCTCCATTGTGCGTTCGTCTGCGGGAACAGATGAACCGGAAGCATCCCTCAATCAACATGGTCATTGGAACAAAGAAAACGCTAGTTGAGAATATAGCTGGCGTTTTTTGTTCGGAGTACAGAAGCGGTACCGTTCCGTGCCGCGGCGAAGCCCTCGTGGCATTGGAAACAGTCAGCATAAGTTGGCGGAACAGGTGGGGAACGCTACCTACTCGTCACCCGCTGCTTGAGTTGCACCGATTACCGGAAGTTTCATCACTAGCTTCCGGATTGCATCGTGCCTTGCAAACGGTATGAATCGACTTGTATCGGGGAGATCGTGGCGGAGCCGGAGTCGCGAGTAATGCGCCTATCTGCTGGGCGCCTTGCGCTCTATCGCCTTTTGCTTTCGTTCAGGCCCTGCAGAAGTGCCGGCCATCCCTTCGCAGTCTGCACACCAACGAATCGGACAACTTGTGGACGACGCCCCGGGCTGGCTGGGACTAATGGTCCGGCCGATCGAAAACAGCCAAATGAGACGGAAGTTCACACCGGAACAAAAAGCCCAATTCCTCCCGAATACGAGCAGAAATCAATAATCCTGCCGAAGTCGAAAAGCTGTCCACTCAACTGGCATGGACAAAAAAACTGGCTACGGATCAGATGCGTGAACAGCGTCTGGCCATTCTGGATAGGCAAAGCATAGAGCTTCCCCTCGAACAGGTGGGCTGGGTTTGACGCTTACGATTCCGAACAGATCGACTTCATATGGTAGGTGACTAGCTTTTTGATTTGTTCGTAATCCACCCGCTTGGTATCCAGGAAAGCGTGCAGAGCTATGCCGTCAATTAAAGCGTACAACCGCTCGATCTCCAACTCGCAGTCCAGATCCTGCCGCAGCGCTCCGGAGTCCTTCATTTTACGAAGCAAATGTGCAACAAGAGTCAGTATGCCGTCACCCTGAACATCGTAGGAAGGATCGCTGCTTCTATAGTGGGCGTTGTACGCGAACCATATCTCCATTTCGGCCAGCTTGTCGTTGTCCGTAGGAAGCAGCTCAAGCAGTATCTTTAAAACCTTTTCGAATATCGGTAATTCCAGGCGGTTCAATTCATAAATACGGGCAGCCGCTCGCTCCTTCACCAACTCCATGGAAAAGTTCAGCAACTCATCCTGCGTCGAAAAGTAGTGACGAAGCGCCCCAAGCGACAGTCCTGATTCGCGGGCAATATTTCTTACAGTCGCTCCTTTCATGCCCATCTTTTTGATGACACGCAAAGCAGCCTCGGCAATTCGTAATCTTCGTTCTTCGTGATCCACGATTTTAGTCATACATTCATTGTAGCAAAGGCGTTCTCTGCAAACAACGAAATAGTACAGTTGTATTATTTCGAGGCGGATGATATACTTTTCCAATCTAAATCATACAGCTGTATTACGATGGAGGTAGCGCTATTGAATTTCATTGGCGTAATGATTGTCGCTTGCGAGGTCGCTTTCTGGGTTGTCATTTTAATAGGCTTGATTGCCCGCTACCTATTGAATCAAAAGCGATTAGGATTATTTTTTCTTGCGCTTACTCCCCTGATCGATTTAATCTTGCTTGCCGTTACGGGATTTGACCTCTATCGCGGCGCTTCCGCGACCCTCGCGCATGCAGTCGCAGCCGTGTACATCGGTGTATCCATCGCATTCGGCAAATCTATGATCGCCTGGGCAGACGAACGCTTTCGATACTACATCGCCAAACAGGGAGAAAAGCCAGTCAAACGCTATGGCCTGGACTATGCCCGACACTATTTTAAGAGCTGGCTGAGACATGTGCTTGCTTACGTCATTGGAGTTGGCTGTCTGTTCGGACTCATTTACCTGGTTCAGGACCCGGAACGAACCGAAACGTTAAACGGAACGATTCGTTTATGGTCGCTAATCTTAGGCATCGATCTACTGATCGCCATCGCCTATTTCGTTTGGCCCAAAAAAAGCTGACCCCTCTCGGAAGCTTCGGCAACAAGACGAGGCGTCGGTGAAAACTCAATTTACTTTCTTATATCCCCAAGAAGAGCGTATAATAGAGTCATAAATATGTGATTGGTGCGAACCCCAAGCTCACATGATTTTCCTGGGGGATTCGCACCTCTTGCTGCACAAGGGCTCTCGGGTTTTCGGAGCATTTCTGAACCTGTTTTCTCGCCCCCAAAATGCCGATTCGCACTTTTGAGCCCCAAATCCCTTGCCCCACAAGGTCTCAAATGGGGCGCTGTCGCTCCCCATACGGGAGCGTGGATTGAAACCGATCATTCCGGAACCCATGAAATCCGAGGTTGAGTCGCTCCCCATACGGGAGCGTGGATTGAAACATAGTCGTAGCACCACGAAAACGGCCATTCAAGGTCGCTCCCCATACGGGAGCGTGGATTGAAACTGCCGTAAGAATGATTGGGGAGGCATGGGATTACGTCGCTCCCCATACGGGAGCGTGGATTGAAACAAATATGGCGCATTTGCCCGAATGAATGGGTTATGTCGCTCCCCATACGGGAGCGTGGATTGAAACTGTACATCACGCAACTGGCTCGCGAGGAACTCGCGTCGCTCCCCATACGGGAGCGTGGATTGAAACCCATCAGGGAGAGGGGGATTTACGATGGCGATCGGTCGCTCCCCATACGGGAGCGTGGATTGAAACCTCCAATCTCCAGTCCATCGCCAAGGAATACCGGCGTCGCTCCCCATACGGGAGCGTGGATTGAAACTAGGTTTGGCGCTTCGGGAAGCGGAAAAATCCAAGTCGCTCCCCATACGGGAGCGTGGATTGAAACTCCGCATCTCATAACAAATCTCGTTTTATCGGATGTCGCTCCCCATACGGGAGCGTGGATTGAAACCGTAAGCCTCATAGCGTAATCAAACTAGCACTCGAGTCGCTCCCCATACGGGAGCGTGGATTGAAACCAATATGAGTATTTCGCTGCCGGGCCACATCTGGTCGCTCCCCATACGGGAGCGTGGATTGAAACAACGGATCGTAGTTGTTATTTGCTAACAAGGTTAGTCGCTCCCCATACGGGAGCGTGGATTGAAACAGAGACGTTATTTGGACGCCGCGAAACGCCGGAAGTCGCTCCCCATACGGGAGCGTGGATTGAAACCGAATGGATGAACCTAAGCTCACATTGTTGTCGTGTCGCTCCCCATACGGGAGCGTGGATTGAAACTGCGCCCCCTGGGCGATCAGCGTATAGGCTTCCTGTCGCTCCCCATACGGGAGCGTGGATTGAAACCATGCTCATTTTCAGCTGCTCGAGCTTTGCCAAGTCGCTCCCCATACGGGAGCGTGGATTGAAACCCTGTTGCGTACAGTCTTATATTGTTGCCCTTGCGTCGCTCCCCATACGGGAGCGTGGATTGAAACAGAATTAAACGAGCAACTAAATGACTCTATCCCAGGTCGCTCCCCATACGGGAGCGTGGATTGAAACCAACATGGAATCAAATCGTCGCTGGTACGACAACGTCGCTCCCCATACGGGAGCGTGGATTGAAACAAATGCTGGAAGCGCCCGAGATAGACCCGGAGGTCGCTCCCCATACGGGAGCGTGGATTGAAACGACCATCGCCGTCGTAAAGATGACGTCGTGTCCGGTCGCTCCCCATACGGGAGCGTGGATTGAAACTTTTTGCATTTATCCGTATTAGCATATGGGGAGGTCGCTCCCCATACGGGAGCGTGGATTGAAACCTTTGTACTGTTGAGCGCTTGCTTCGCGGCATCAGTCGCTCCCCATACGGGAGCGTGGATTGAAACATTTCGGCGATTGCGAATTTCCTGCTGATGGCCGGTCGCTCCCCATACGGGAGCGTGGATTGAAACATATCGACGGTGAGCGACTCTCCGTCGATAATAGTCGCTCCCCATACGGGAGCGTGGATTGAAACTCCCGCCATTGTCTCACCGCCTTATAGCCAGGATGGTCGCTCCCCATACGGGAGCGTGGATTGAAACCTCGCCATGATCAGCCTGCGGCGCAGCTCCGGGTGTCGCTCCCCATACGGGAGCGTGGATTGAAACTGCGATGATCAACCGCGTTGCGTCGGAATCGTCCGTCGCTCCCCATACGGGAGCGTGGATTGAAACAACCCGAAGTCCAAGGCTTTACCCGGGAGATCATGTCGCTCCCCATACGGGAGCGTGGATTGAAACCCCTCCTATGAAACAGACGGGCCGTAATCACCATGTCGCTCCCCATACGGGAGCGTGGATTGAAACTGCTTTTCGGTTAACTTGTGTTGCATCTCATTGCGTCGCTCCCCATACGGGAGCGTGGATTGAAACGATACCAACAGCAATTATCGAAAGAAATAGAGGCGTCGCTCCCCATACGGGAGCGTGGATTGAAACCTTTCGCGCCCCGATAGATTCCGCCAGCTCTGGTCGCTCCCCATACGGGAGCGTGGATTGAAACAGGAAGCGCGCTTACGATGCCCTCGACCAGGGTCGTCGCTCCCCATACGGGAGCGTGGATTGAAACCTAACTACGACGAGCGCGCCATTTTCCTCGGGGGTGTCGCTCCCCATACGGGAGCGTGGATTGAAACGACGGTACGATCCGGATCACCTTTACAAGCGTGAGTCGCTCCCCATACGGGAGCGTGGATTGAAACTCCAGCTCAAAAGCCCTAGCCCGGTCGTCAAAGTCGCTCCCCATACGGGAGCGTGGATTGAAACGATGTTAGCGCAATCGTGGCGATTAAAAGCGCAGTCGCTCCCCATACGGGAGCGTGGATTGAAACATACCCCAGTAATGGAGCGCAGGTTTTCCGAAGTCGCTCCCCATACGGGAGCGTGGATTGAAACGGGCCATATTGGGCAAAATTCGTTTCTACCGCCTTGTCGCTCCCCATACGGGAGCGTGGATTGAAACAAGTTAAAGGCTACGAAGTATGTGATTTCTATTTGTCGCTCCCCATACGGGAGCGTGGATTGAAACTTTTGGGGATGCGGCTATTTTTGGTTTGGCGATGTCGCTCCCCATACGGGAGCGTGGATTGAAACTACTCGATGAAGCTGGTTTGGCGGCTCCTGCGGGGTCGCTCCCCATACGGGAGCGTGGATTGAAACAAATATGGCGCATTTGCCCGAATGAATGGGTTATGTCGCTCCCCATACGGGAGCGTGGATTGAAACCTAATCCGGACAAGCCGGCCGAGGCAGAAGAAAGTCGCTCCCCATACGGGAGCGTGGATTGAAACACGGGTATATGGCCTCAATCAGCTAGGCGTAGGGACGTCGCTCCCCATACGGGAGCGTGGATTGAAACCGGCAAACTCTCCACGGCCTTGCGTACAACACCGGTCGCTCCCCATACGGGAGCGTGGATTGAAACATCGTTGTATCGCCCCTTTGCGACCTCCCTCACGTCGCTCCCCGTACGGGAGCGTGGATTGAAACCCGCCGTTTACAGAAACCAGTCTCGGAACGTGCGATCGCTCCCCATACGGGAGCGTGGATTGAAACGCGCACAGGTAGGCGGAGCGCCTGTCGTCCTCAGTCCCTCCCACACGGGAGCGTGAAGCAGGATCGGGTTCTCGACGTCCTTGTACTCAACGCGTCGCTCCTATGAGGGACCATGGTTAGACCCAGCCTTGCAAGCCAGAAAAAGCCTGAATGAGGTCGACGGAACGCCACCATTCAGGCTTTTTAAGCGATTAGAACCCTGCCTATTCAATGCCGCCGACTGCCTATTGCATCTGCTCCCGATCGGCTGAGACGGTCTCCGGGTCGCCGTACAGCCATACTTTGACGGTGACGTCGGGCTTCGGATCGCCGACGAACTTGGCGCTGAACGAAAGCGTCTGCCCGCCATGGCGGACGGTCGGGGCGTCGGCCGCAGCTTCGACGACACGCAGCAGGTTGCGGTTGGCGTCGTAGACGCGGCCGAAGCGGGTGCCGTCGCATTCGAGATACTGGTTCGCGGCCACTACCGTATCGAACGTCATGTAGACGCCGTCGGTATAGAAGGTCGGCCGCTGCACAGCCGCGTCCTCGTTGCCGTAGGACGGACGCACGCGCATCGTGAACCGAAGCGGCTGCTCCCCATACCGGTTGAACATCGCCCAATCCGAACCGCCCGGCTGACCTGGCTGCAGTTCGGCCGGGTTGCAGACGAGCGGCTTCGTCGCCTGCACCGGGTACAGCTTCCACCGTCGGTCTCCGTCCGGCTCCAGATGCCAATCCCCTTTCGGATCGACAAGCCGCTGCCGCTGCTCCGCGCTGAACGCGCCAAGCCTCCGGGCCGTCTCCCACTCCCGCACCGCCTCCAGCAGCTGCTCGATGTTGCCGTTGCGCTTCAAGACTGCGCCGTCCGCCACCAGCGCGAAGCCTGCTCCGAAGCCGGCCGCCTTGGACAGCACCCACTCGATCTCGTCGATCGCCGTCGCCTCGAACCGGTCGGATGCCGAGCGGATGAGAAACCAGCCGAGCATTCGCGGTATGAAGTTACGCTCGAAATACCGCTGATTGCTGAGCCGCCATTCCAGCTGCCCCTCGCGCGTCTCCGCTCCCCAAGGCTCGCCCCAGTTAAAGCGCGTCGCGATATGCCACAGATAGTTCGGCACGGCGATGCTCGCGTCGTTGATCACTTCCTGCTTCCAGCGCCGATATTGCATTTCGACGAACCTGATGACGCCGTAATCGTCTTGCCCCGTCGCATACAGCCCCTCCAGACCGTCGAACGAAACCTGGCGTATGCCGGCCTTATTCATCAACTCGGCCAGCCGTTCGGCATACTCGTCCTGCAGCGCCAGGTCCGGAAACACGACGTCGTACGGGTGATCCCACAGCCGCTCGACTTTCTCTCCCTTGGCATGCTGCGACGCAGCCGTTCCGTGCATGCCGCGCTTCACGCCGAGCAGCGTCCAGGGCGCCGTCTCCGATACGGCGTCGTATTCGACCAATTCGCTGCCAATGCGCGCCGTCTTGCGGTACATCGCCACGATGAACGGCCACGGCTCGTCGATCTCCAGACGGTCGTCCCGCTCGTTCGCGTCCTCCGCGAGCGACGCCGATCCGATCGGCTGCAGACGTTCGTCCGGCACCGGCGTCACGTAAGGATCGTTTAACGTCGTAAAATTGCTCAGCGTATGGATGCCGATCGAGACGCCTTCCGCGCGCGCAGCTTCCGAGCAAAGCCTCAACCCTTCGTCGCCGCTGGGAAAGCTGCCCCGCTTCAGCTTAAAGTGGCCCCACTGCTCGAACGGATCGGGATGATAAACATAGCGAAGCCCGGCCAGCTTCGTATATCGAACCGCATCCCCGATCGTTTCTTCCGTGAAATCGGTGATCAGATACGATTGGTTGGCCGCCGGAGACGTCTTCCCCCATTGTCCTTCGACGGTCGGATGGGGCAGATCCTCGCCCAGCTCGATCCGCTCAATCGTCTCCAATATCCGATCGGACGGGCAGCCGAACAGAGCGATGCGGCTTCCGGCCAGGGAAGCGTCCTCCCCCTCGAACGGCCGGACGTCGGCGGACGGCACGTTCCACACGGGCCGGATCGACCGCTTCGTACGATCGCGCGCATAAGCCTGCAGCGCGCTTCCGCCGTCCATCGTCGGCCAGGCGGTGCATACAGCGTATTCGAACTTGTTATCGGACGGCCCGCGGCCGTTCGGGTCCTGCGCGCCGCCCTCGCTGTACGTCGGCGCCATCTCGGCCAGCCGCCCCAGCTCCAGCGGCCAGCCGCCGATCGTCTTCGCGTTAAGCGCCTGCAAGCCAATCGCGAAGCGGCCGTCATGCACGACGCCGACCGACTCGCCAATCGATTCGCCGATTCCGGTGAGATAAGGGCCCCAGATGACCGCATCCGGGCTGCCCTGCTCGATGGACGCCAACTCCAGCACCGCGTATCCGTTCTTCTCCGCTACGCCGACAGTCGCCCTCGTTCCGTTCGCATACGTCAGCTTGAGCGTCCCCGTCTTGGGTTGAGACTCGCACCGCAACGGCGACAGAAGCTCATCTTCGGCCAGCAGCCGCAGCAGCGGCGACGATGCGGCAGCGGTCGGCTCCCCGTCCGGAGCTCCTGATCTGTCGGCCCAGAGCCGAACCTCTCCCCTACCGTTGATCGCCAGAACAAGCTGCCCGGCGCGTATGTTGTGAGTCATCGATGGTCCTCCTTTTCGCTCATGGCGGCGAAACTTCAGCGAACGCGGCAGCAGGCAGGAGGCGGTTGTCCGTTAGGCGGGACAACGACCTCCTGCCAGGTCCACGGACGATTACTTCAAATATTGATCGTAGATTTGCTGAGCTTCCTCAAGCACCTTGTCCCCGCCCATTTTCCTCCACTCGGCGACGAAGCTGTCGAACTCGTTCAGCGATTTGCGTCCCGTAATAAAATCGATGAAGGTTGTCAGCGTGAATTGCTTTAACTTGTCTTGCGTTTCATTGTAGATCGGCTTGCTGAACGGCGCGAGAATGTCGATCTCGCGAGAGCCTTGCGCACGGGTATCCTTCGCCAGCTGGCGCAGGCTTTCATCCGACGTATACGACGTCTGGAAATCATAGTCGTTAAAGGAGCCGGCCATCGAATAGGCGACGATGCCCGCCTTCTTGCGCTCGTCTTCATTATCGTAAGGCGGAATGAACTCGACGGTGCCCTTGTCGCTCCGCTTCCAGTGCGTGCCTTCGATACCGAAATTCAACGCCGCGTAAGAATCCGGGTCAAACTGGGTCGCCTCGAACACCTGCATATAGCGGATCATCTTCTCCGGATTCTGCTCGAGCTGCTTGCCGAACATCACGCCGGATGCGAACGCCGGATTATACTGCGAGATGCCCCACTTGCCGTCCGGCCCCTTCACGCCGCCTGTAATCGCGAAGCTGAAGTCGGGGTTTTGCGACTTGAGCTTGTCGTACCACTGCTCTCCTCCCAGGAAGGCGCTGCCCGGCAGGAAGGCCCACCAGTAGTATTCAATGGCGCCGACCCTGCCTCCCAGCACCTTGTCTTCGACGTTGTTGCCTTTATTGACGACGAACTCGGGATCGATCAGCTCATTTTTGTACCAGCGGTTGAGCACCTCCAGCGCTTGCTTGGCGCCCGGCTCAATCTCTCCGCGAACCACTTTCCCGTCCTTCACTCGGAAAATATTCGGATAGGCGTCGAACGCGCCGAAGACCGAGCTCATCATCGACTCGATATTATCGCCGGACGATGTAATGCCGTACGTATCCTTCTGGTTGTTGCCGTCCGGGTCGTCGTTGCGGAATCGGGTGAGCGCTTCCTCCATCTCCTCAAGCGTCTCCGGAGTCTTCGTAATGCCGACCTTCTTCAGCCAATCCTCGCGGAAGGCAAGCTGAACCCCGTCAATCCCGATGTCCCAGATGACCGGCAGAGCGTAAATTTTGCCGTCCCGCCGCACGTACTGGAACGGATCGTCGCCGAGATACCGCTTCAGCCAGGAGACGTATTTCGGCATATGCTGTTCGATCAGCTCCTGAGGGATCTCGGCCGCTACGCTCTGCTGAAGCAGCTTGTCGTAATCCGGGAACGACGGCTCCTTCCACCAGTCCGGGATGTCGTTGGAGGCCAGCATCAGGTTCAGTTTTTCCTTCATCGCTTCCCGGGTCGTCGAGATATAGTCGACCTCGATATTCAGCTTCTGCTGCAGCGCCACGATTCCGGGGGAATCCTTCACGGCCGTGCCGTCGAGATCCCAGAACGTCAGCTTCATCGGAGCGTCCGGAGAAGCGCTTTCGCTCGAGGCTGCGCTTTCGCTGGGCGAAGCGCTCGGTGAAGCGCTCGGGCTCGTCGTGCTGCCGTTGTTGTTCCCGCCGCAGGCCGATAGCAGTGTTGCCGTAAGAACAACCGACAGTAAGAGAGACAGCCAGCCCTTCTTTTTCATCTTTAACCAACCCTTCCCTTGTCGTTATTTTCTATTAAAAAGGGCTTACCCTTTAATAGCGCCGATCATGACACCTTTCACGAAGTACTTCTGAATAAACGGATAGACGATCAACATCGGAATAATCGAGAACATAATGACGGTCGCTTGCAGCTGCCGGCCGGAGAACGCCGTTGCTTTGCCAATGCTGTTGATCACGTTGTTGATGTCGGACATATCGTTCTGAATGACGATTTTGCGTAAAATGACCTGAAGCACTTGTTTGTCCGGATCGCTCACGTAGATCATCGCGTCGAACCAGGCGTTCCAGTGGCCGACTCCGACCCACAGCGCGATCGTAGCCAGCACCGGCTTAGAGAGCGGGATAACGATCTGGAAAAAGATTCTCGTATAGCCGGCTCCGTCGACCCGTGCGGATTCTTCGAGCTCCTCGGGAATGCTCCGAAAAAAGTTCCGCATAATGAGCACGTTAAACGCGCCGATCATGCCGGGGATCACAAGCACCCACAGCGTGTTGATCATGTTCAGCTGTTTGATGAGCAGGTAAGTCGGAATCAGACCGCCCCCGAACAGCATCGTGAACAAGATCACTCCGGTAAACAGGCCGTTGAAGGGAAGATCCCGTTTGGCCAGCGGATACGAGGTCAGAGCGGTAAAGAAGACGGACAGCAGCACCCCGACGAACGTTCTGAGGAGCGTGTTGGCATAGCCGGTCCACAGCTCCGAGAATTCGAACGCCAGCTTGTAGCTGGCCAGCGTCAGCTCCTTCGGCCACAAGATCAGCCCCGATGCGTAGGCCGTCCCGCCGACGCCGGCTCCGTCCAGCGATATGACGACCTGCGTCCAGAACGGATACAGCGTCACGACCATAATGACGGCCATTGCCGCATACAGCACCGCATCGACCACCCGGTCTCCGCTCGACTTTTTCACGTTGATCATCGTCTTCCTCCTCTCCCTTCGGGCTTACCACAGCGCATGGTCTCGTCCTCCGAGCCGCTTGACGACCTGATTGACCGCGACGATCAGCACGAGCGCCACCGCCGACTTGAACAGCCCGACGGCCGTCGCGTAGCTGTAGTTCATCTCCAGCAGACCTTTGCGGTACACGTAGGTGTCGATAATATCCGCGACTCGGTAAACCTTGACGTTATACATATTGAAAATCTGGTCGAAGCCCGCATCCAGAATGCCCGACATGGAGAGGATCAGCATAATCGCAATGACCGGAGCCAGCATCGGAATCGAGATGCGGAACATTCTCTGAAATCTGCCCGCCCCGTCCATAATGGCCGCTTCGTGCAGCTGAGGATCGATGTTGGTAATCGCCGCGAAATAGATAATCGAGCCCCAGCCGAACCCTTGGTAGATACTCGTCGCGACGAGAATGGAACGGAAGTAACGGTCGTCCGCCAGGAACAGGACGGGATCGCCGCCCAGCAGCTTGACGATCGAGTTGACCGGCCCCTCCAGAGAGAAGACGGTGAAAAAGATGCCGCCCAGCACAACCCAGGACATAAAGTGCGGCAAATAAGAGACGGTCTGCACCAGCTTCTTGAACTTGACGCTGGCGATCTCGCTCATCAGCAGCGCGAACAGAATCGGAACCGGGAATCCGAACGCCAGTTTGTACAGGCTGATAACGAGCGTATTTCTCAGAATGGTGTAGAAGTAGCTGTCCGAGAAGATGGCCTCAAAATGCTTCCACCCGGCCCACGGGCTGCCGACGATGCCTTCCGTCAGCTTGTAATCCTTGAATGCCAGCAATACGCCGTACATCGGCGCATAGTGAAAAATCGCGTAATAAACCATGGCCGGAACCATCATCAGCAGGAGCACGCGATACCGCTTGATGAGGCGCATTCGCTCGGAATGTATCCGCTTTCCACTGATCGATGCCGTTTTGTTCATCCTGTCGCCTCCTCCTGTTCTCCACTATATCAGCGACCGGATCATAAGGAATTATCAAAGATTTTCGAAACGCTTCGGTTTTTTACGCACTTGGCAATGCCCCCGTTAGAAAAAAAAAAGACCCCGGCTCTCCGCACGTACGGAAAATCGAGGTCCTACCTGTCCTCCGTCTCCGGAAGATACTGGGGGACCGTCAGTTCGATCGTCGTTCCGACTCCGTTCTCGCTCGCGATCGCTATGCCGTAGACGTCGCCGAATTTCAGCTTGACCCGCTCGTTCACGTTTTTTAGGCCGTAGCCGCTCGACTGCGTCGAGGCGGCGGCCCGGATCAGCTCGTCCGGCATGCCCGGTCCGTTATCGCGAACGGTGAATACGATCGACCCTTCGCGAGCGGCGGCCGAGATGTGCAGCGTTCCCCCGCCTTCGCTTCTCTGGTTCACCCCGTGCTGAATCGCGTTCTCGACGAGAGGCTGCAGGATCAGATTGATCGTATAAAATCGCAGCACCGTCTGGTCGATCTCGTAGACGACATCGAAGCTGTAGTCCTGCATGAGCTGGATGACTTCCAGATAGGAGCGAACATTGTCCAGCTCGTCGCGTACGGAGATCAGGTTGCTGCCGCGATTCAACGCGGTCCGGTAAAACCGCGACAGCGACGTGACCGTATGGCTGATGTCGTACGCCTCCTTGCGAAGCGCCTTCCAGTTGATGAAAGAAAGCGCGTTGTACAGAAAGTGGGGATTCATCTGCCACTGAAGCGCCTTCAACTCGGCCTCCTGCTGCTTGATCCTTCCGTTGTACGACTCTTCGATCAGCGCGTTGATCCGTTCCAGCATGCTGCCGAACCGATTGGTCAGCTCGCCGATCTCGTCGCGGTCCGGACTGTGCACGTTCAGCGTCAGATTGCCCATCTCCACCTTCTTCATCATGACGTTCAGCGCCAGAATGCGCCGGATCATCGTCCGGGAGAACAGCGTAATGACGAACAGCATGATCGCGATACAGATGGCGATCATACCGACGGTGGCGCTAATAATCGACCCGGCCTGAACCGAAGCCTGGTCGGCCGGCACGAACCAGTAGATGGTCCAGTCGCTCTGCTGAAGCGGTTTTCGGGCCAGGAACAGGCGCGTGTCGCCCAGCTTGACGGTCCCGTCCTTCAGCTTGAGCATCTCCTCCGCCGTGAAGTCGGGAAAGCGAGAGGCGAATGGGTTGGCATAGATCAGCCGGCCTTGTCCGTCGGCGATAACGACGCCGTTGTCGTGCTGCATCTCCGCCACGCCGAAGATCGTCCCGGCGTTCAGGCTCATGTAAACGATATGGGCGTTATCGCTCCCCAGACTGCGGGGGAATTTCGCGGTGACGAACAGCCCCTCGTCATAAAACCAGCGGTACGGATGGGGAGCGGACTCGAGCGTCTCCCGGTACCAAGCCTCGTCGGCGACGCGTTCGGACGAAAGCAGGAGAGTGTCGTACTCCGGCACGTCCCCTTGGGTGTAGAGCGTAATTTTCGCAATGTCGTTGTCCAGGTTTTTCATCATATTGACGTAAGGCGTCAGGTAGCCGTTCAAATCCCGAGACAGATTCACCAGATCGAGGTAATCGTTCTCGACGATCTTCTGGAACGTGGCGTTGTAGATAATCGACCGAAGCGTATGATTGTAGCGCTCGAGCGAGCTGTCGATGCTGCCGGTGACCGTCGCGACGTTCTTGTCGATTCCTTCCAGCGTCCGATACTCCAGCATCTGCCGCGATTGGCTGTACGCGTAGACGCCCAGGATGAGAATCGGAATAATGACGACAACCATGTACGAGAGAAACAGCTTGTTCCTGAACCGCATGCGATTGAACAATCCGGGCGGCGTCCGGCTCATCGTCTACGACTCCTCCCGGAATTGCGCCGGCGTCTTGCCGAAATGGCTTTTGAACAAGGAAATAAAATAGGGCACGTTGGCGTAGCCGACTCTCGGCGCGATGTCCACCACTTTGACGTTAGTCGTCAGCAGCAGCTCCTTCGCCTTGTTCATCCGGTGCAGCGTCATATATTTGTTCAGACTGATTCCCTTCTGCTTCTTGAACAGGTAGCTCAAATAGCTTGGAGACAGATACACTCGCTCGGCCAGCCGCTCCAGCGACAGATCCTGATCGTACTCTCTCTCGATCCAGCTGACGACCTCTTCGATGGCCTTCGAGGAGCCTTCTCCGAGCCTGGAGGCGGACGGCGGCGAATGCTCTTCGAGGACGGCCCTCATGACGAGGCGCAGATCGGTTAACCTCGTCGTTTTGTTTACGCTTTCAAGATGCTTGTTGAAGAGATCGAAGTTTTTACGCGCCGAAGCGTCGAACAGCGCTTTGACGACTTCCATGCATACGTATTTGACATAGATGGAAGATAGGCGATCGCTGTTTTGCAGCTGATCGAACAGCTGCTCGAACCGCAGCGAGGCGAAGTCGAACCGCGTGCGCTCGATGTGCCGCTTCACTTCGTCCAGCATCTCCTGAACGGCCGTCGTCACCTCGTCCGGGGACGTCCGATTCGTCAGCACGACCGTCCCTTCGCTCCAGAAAAACTTCCCTTCGAGCGACGTCTCCATCGTCTGATATTCGCGAATAAGCTGGTCGATCGTCTCTACCGGACCGCTGACGACAACGGCGACGTCCTGCCCGTAATCGGACCGCAGCCGCTCCGTCAGCGTCCGCGCGATGCTCACGAACGGTTCCGCGGCCTCTCCCGGCTGCGCTTCGGCGAACAGCAGCGCCTGAAATTCGTTCAGGTGAATCCATTCCCGCCACCGCCCGACAACCGCATCGAGCCGCTTCTCGAAATCCGAAGGCGTCCGGTCGAAAAACCGGCTCGGCGCGTCCAGCATCAGCAGGCGCAGGCTCGGCGCATAGCCGAATTCGGACAGCCTCATGCCGGCGTACTCGTCCGGTTGAAGCCGCCCGGACAGCAGATCGGCCAGAAGCCGGGTTTTCTCCTTGCGCGATTCCCGTTCGTACGCCATCTCCATCCGCTCCAGCTGCTCCCGCTCCTGCCGCTCCTCCTCGCACTGCTGAGCGGCTTGCGAGAGCACCTTCAGCGCGTCGGTCACCTGGATCGGCTTCAGCATATAGCGGATCGCCCGCACGTCGATCGCCCTCTGAGCATACTCGAACTCCCCGTAAGCGCTCATGAAGATGATTTTAACCGGCCAGCCTGCCTGCCTGATCCGGTCCGCCAGCTCCAGTCCGTCCATGCCGGGCATCCGAATGTCCGACAGCACAATATCGACCGGATTGGTTTCGAGATATTTCAGCGCGCTTTCGGCGCTGTCGGCCTCGGCCAGCTCCAGTTCGAGCTTGAACTTCCCGACCAGAAACCGCACGCCCTCCCTTTCGAACTTATCGTCGTCCACTACGAGCATCTTCAGCATGCCGCTTTCCCCCTTCTGCTTGCTCGAATGTTCAACTCCTTGTTCGACACGAGGATATCATCCTCCTGCTGTCCACAATCTGAACGAGGCTACGTCCCCTGCCGGGCGCATAACCTCAATCGACCCGACCGCCGATTCAGGCGATTGGGTCGATTGGACGTTTAATCTATATTCCCGCTTTCATTTTTTTAGAAGCCGATATCGTCCCGGGCGGCCGCTTTCTCGGCTACGAAATCCGCCATTTCCTGCGCGCCTGCCGCCCTGTACTTGTCTTGGATGTCGTGCAGAATTTTCAGCGCGTCTTCATCGGATTTTGCGAAGAGGGCTTTCCGGAATTCGGTGTCAAAATTCAAAGCGCTGGTCGCATCCCGGTATTTTTCGTATGACGGCCATTCCCTGGCAACATAGTTGGCGCTGATCTTGTCGATCACCTGGATCGGCATTTTTTTCGAGAAGCTTTCCTCCAGCTTCTTCCACTCCGTCTTCTGGTCCTCCGGCTGTGGCCAGGTTACATCGGAGGAGAAGGCGCCGATGAATCGGCCGGGCAGAAAGTTAAGTCCGTCGTCGCGTTTCTCGTCCGGGTTATCGTCATACCTTTGCTTCACATCGGGAATCCACCGAGGCTGTCCGTTGTCCATCGTATACGTCTGGCCTTCGATGCCCCAATGAGCGAGCAGACGGCCTTCGTCGCTGTTTACATAATCGAGGTACCGCAGCGCTGCATCGGGATCTTTGATTTTGGCGCTCAAGAAGAGGACCGGGAATCCGCCGCGTCCGGGCGTCGCTACCTGTGTCGCGATTTCCCCTTTTTTGTTTTTCATCGGACCCAGCAATTCGTACTGCATTTCGGGGTTCGTCTTGTAGAGCGTCTTTTCCAGTTGGGCCATCATCGGTTGGGCTCCGAACACGGCCATCTTGCCGGTAGCGAGCTTCTCATTGGCGGTCGTATCGGTGTTGCTGAAGGCTTCGGGATCGAACAGACCGTTCGAGATCAGTTTTCTCATGAACAGCATTCGGGGTTCCTGATCTTCGCCAAGCGTCCAATGCGTCAGCTTCCCGTCTTCCAGACGGAAGTCCGAAATGTTGTAATCCGACCACCCCGCCAGGAATTGGCCATAATCCCAGCCGTTGTGCATGGTGCCGGCAGGGATGACCGACTTTCCGCCGATATCCTTGAAATTGCCGTTCTTGATTTGGGTCAGAAGCTCGTACAGCTTATCTTGCGTATCGATATCTGCGGGATTCACATTCAAAGCCTTCAGAATGTCTCCGCGCGCATAGAGGCCGTAATTCCAGTTATGAATGCTCTCCAGCGTACCGTCCGGCGTCTCCACCGGAATAAAATATTGCTTGCCCTCGAAGTCCGGGCTGTTCATCTCGAATTCGTAAAAGTCCTTGGATACGCCGGTCGTCAGCAGCCGCTTCACGTTGGGATATTTATCGAGATAAGGGGTCAAATCCAGAAGCTGCCCTTCCATTGCCGCCTTTTTGATGACTTGCCCTTCACCGGATGTCGTCGACCAGAACGGGGCGTTGACGATATCCGGAACCGTGTCGGAAGCAAAAATCGTGTTCAGTTTTTCAACCTCGCTGGTCGTAATGGACTCCAGCTCCAGCGTTACGCCGATTTTCTCCCTAATTTGCCGCGCAACGAGATTGTTTTCCTGGTCCTGCGGGAATGCGCCGCCGCCTCCGTTCCAGGCGCTCAGGTATGTCAGCGTGACCGCCTTGGGCGATTCCGATCCTTTTTGCTCCGAGCTTCCCGAGGGAACCCCCGAGCTGTTGCTTTCTCCGTTTCCGCTGCATGCGGCGACAGCGAGTACGAGCATTGGGACGGCAATCATCATGCTAAGCGAACTTTTCAACTTTGTTTTGCGCATTTGACAAGCCCCTTTCGTTTGCTCATTTTTATATAAAAGGCGGTGCCTTTTATACCGTCGGCTACTCCTTCAGCGAACCTACCAGCACGCCTTTCACGAAATATTTCTGCAGGAACGGATACACGCAGATGATCGGTGTCGTAATGATGATGACGAAGGTCATCCGAAGCGCTTCCGGAGTGACGCCGCGCAGCCCCATCTGGGACTGGCTCATGTTCTGGATGCTGGAGCCGCTTGATCCCGTCATCGTCTGGAAGGAAGCTTCGCTGATCATCTTGTTCAGGAACGTGGCGGCGGGATAGAGGTCCTCGTTCTGAACGAAGAACTGTCCGGTAAACCAATCGTTCCAGACGCCTACCCCGACAAACAAGGCGATCGTGGCGAGAACCGGCATCGAAAGAGGGAGGATGATTTTCGCGAATACCGACAGCTCGCTGGCGCCGTCGATTCGGGCCGATTCCGACAGGCTTCCCGGGATTCCGTCGAAAAACGTTTTCATGACGATCGCGTTAAAAAAGTTGTACATCATCGGCAGAATCAGCACCCAGTACGTGTTGAGGATCCCCAGCTGCCGGAACAGGATAAAGGTCGGAATCAGCCCGCCGCTGAACAGCGTGGTAAAGAAAAAGAAGAACACGATATACTTTCTTCCCGGCAGTCCCTTGCGCGAAAGCCCGTAGGCCAGAAGAGCCGTCAGCAGAACGGAACCTGCGGTGACGATAAACGTTCTTGACACCGAGATCAGAAAGGAATTCAATATGAGCGGATTGTTGAACGCCTTATTGTAGTTCTCAAGCGTAAAGGCTCGCGGGAAAAAGTAGATGCCGCCCTTCATGGCGTCGTAGCCGTCGTTAAACGAAAGCGCAAGAAAATAGATAAAGGGATAAAGGGCCGTCAGGCTAAACAACGTCAGCACCGCATAATTAAATGCCGAATACGCTTTATCGGCTGCGGACATTTTTCTTACGCCCATACCCGCGCCTCCTTTGTTTCATGTGATGAAGCCGCCCTCTTACCATAGCGATACGTCGCTTACCTTTTTGGAGATCTTGTTGACGACCACGATAAGAAGGAGCGAGATGAACGACTTGAACAAGCCGATCGCCGTGGAGTAAGCGAACTGCCCCTGCTGGATCCCCGTTTTCAACACGTAGGTGTCCAGTATCTCCGCGACGCTTATGGTAGCGGGCGTCTGCATGAGCCAGATTTGGTCGAATCCTGCGTTCAGGATGCCGCTTAGAGAGAAAATCAGCAAAATGCCGATCGTAGGCGTGAGGCAGGGCAGCGTAATTTTGAATAACGTGCTCCAGCGGCCTGCGCCGTCCATTTCCGCCGCCTCGTACAAGTGCGGGTCGATATTGGTCAGGGCGGCCAAATAAATGATCGATCCCCATCCGACGCCCTTCCATATATCCGAAATAATGACCAGCGGATAAAACAACGACGTCATGCCCATAAAAAAGATCGGCTCCAGCCCCATCCGTTCACGGATGTCGTTGATCAGCCCGACGTTGGGCGAAAGAATTTTCTGCATCAGCGTCACGACGACGACCCAGGATACGAAGTGGGGAAGATAGGATATCGTCTGGAAAATCCGCTTAATTTTGTTGTGCAGGACGGCGTTCAGCATTAAGGCCAGAATCAGCGGCGCCGGGAATCCGAACAGCAGCTTGAGCGCGCTGATGGACAGCGTATTGTAGAGAACCGAATAGAAACTGGAATCGTTCAGAAACTGTTCGAAATATCGAAAGCCCGCCCAGGGGCTGCCTAGTATTCCCATGTTATATTTGAAATCTTTGAACGCGATCAAAATGCCGTACATCGGATAGTAGCAAAACACGAGGTACCAGACGATCGCGGGGAGCATGAATAAGTAGATATGTCTGAAGCTCCATACCTTGGTCCAGGTTTTGTTCGTTCTTATCGGCAAGACCCCGGGTCTCGCTTCTTTCACGATCATGGGTTCTCCCACCTCCTGCAAAATGTAGCCCCTCGAAGCGCGTTCAAATCCGAGACCGTCGTACGGAATCGTTTCCGTACAGCGGCTCTGCCGTCCAGGCTTCTCCGGTCTCGTCGGAAGAAGCCCGGACGGAACAGCGGCGTCAGCTTTCCCAGTCGACCCGCACCTTCGCCTTGTTTTCGTTCCCGTGCCGGTATTCCAGCAGAACGCTGCGCGTCCCTTCGTCCCATTCCCATGCCATCGGCTCCGTCGTCCCTTCGCATTCAAGCGCAGCGGAGACCGGCATGCGAGGACAATAGAACCTTGCCGTCGCGCACATGCTTGCGGGCCCCCTCGCGACGAACGTAAACCCGTATGCCTGCGAGCTCAGTTCCTCGATTCGGGACGAAGCGGAGATGACCGCCGCCTCGTCTGCCGCCGGACGGCCGGCCTCCACATCGAACAGCAGCGTCTGCTCGCCCGGCATCAGCCGCACCTTCGGCTTGACCGGCAGCTTCGGGTCGAACAAGTCTACGACCGGGCCCTCGATGTCGAGCGGCTCATCCGCAACCGACTCCTCCATCACCGCCGCGATCACGTAAGGTCCCCGCTTCATTTTGAAATAGTGCTTCGAACGCCAGCCGCACGACGGATCTCCGAGCGCCTTCATCGCCTGTCTGACCGTCGAGCGCAGCGACTCCGCTCCCGCTTCCGACGCGGCGCATTCGTCCGGCCGAACTGCGAGATAGCCGACCGCGCCCTTGCCCACGCTATGGACTCCGCCTGCCGCCTCGCCCAGCTGCAGCTGCTCGAACAGATGCTCGCGGGGCGAACGATAGATCCGGCTTCCTCCGTTCGAGCTCTTGCTCTCGTTCCACCAGGCTCGAATTCGGTGATACGGATCGGAGTCGTCTCCGACATAGATGAGCGCTCCTCCTTCCCGCACCCACCCGGCCAATGCGTAATGCAGATCGGGATATTCCGGCTTCATATATTCGTAGCTGAGCAGCAGGACGCGGTAATCGTTCAGATAATGAGCGAAGCGCCTTACGTTATCCAACTGGACCGGTCGTACGGGAATGCCGTGCTTGAGCAGCGGCAGCGCGAGACCGTAGAACGGGGAGAAATCAAGCAGCTCCGCGTCCCCTTCTTGCAGGAAGCCCTCCGGATCGGTTCCGTCGTACTTGCCCGCATTGGCCGCCGCGGCATCCGGCTTCATCCGCTGGAACATCGCAGAATCGGCAATAAGCACTCCGATCCCCTGCGCCGCGTCCTCCGTCTCGACCTCGTCCTGCTCCATTCTCCCGAGCGTATGCATCACATGAAGCAGCGTCGTCGCGTAATCGGGCGGAATGGCCACCCTTCCGGCGCCGTCCTCCGAAGGATATTTCCCTTGGAAAATCCGCCGCGGCCAAGGGGACACCTCATAGCGGGACACACCGGGATGGAGGAGAGAGGCGACAACCGTCTTGATGTAATTTTGCTTGTAATCCGACCAGGTGTGATTCGGATTGTCCTCGATCGGGTCGTGAAGAAACCACATGCGGCGGTCCGTGCCTCTGACCAGCTCCTGCATGATGCCGTATTCGAGATACGCCGTCTCGAAGGTTCGTTCCTTGCGCACGCCTTCGTACACGTTGGGAGTTCGCGATGTTCCCGTCCAGATCTGGGCGATGTACCCGTCGATGGACGGCAGCTCGAGCAGTCTGGATTCCGGACTGACGATCCGCCACTGCGTGTAATTGATCAGGCTGTGCGTCGGAACGTAGAACCGCAGCTGCCGGCCGTACCGAAGATGAGCGTAGTCCTTCATCTCCGCGCATAGCCGGTCCAGCGCCCGCGTATATAAAAACGCTTTCAACTTCGAAGCGCGATACTGCGCGTCCGGCGAAGCGTGCGGGGGCGACCATGGCTCGCCGTAATAGAGCAGCCATTCCCGCTTGAACGCCTCGGAGTAACCGCCGTTAACCCAAAACTCCGGCTCCTCCAGATGGATCGCCTCCACCCCCGCATCCACGGCGATGCGGATTCGCTCGGCCAAATAATCGGTAAAGCTGAGCGTAGGCACCATGTAAGGAATGACGACCGGCTTTTTCCCATGCACGATCATCTCGCCCTTCCGATCGGTCTGCGCCTCGTCCCAGTGCGCTCGCCCGTCCGTTTTGCCGTCCAGATAGTCGTTGTAAGTCCCCCACGCGATGCCGGTCATCAGATGCACGATGTAGCCTTTGTCCCGCCACTCCCCGATTCGCCGCTCCATCGTATCGTCGATGCCGTACACCATGACGAAATCCGTCTGCAGATCGTAGTCCGGGTGATAAGGACCCGATTCCTGAAACCCTGTCCGTTCTTCGTTTCGATCTCTCGCCATTTCGCCCAACCTCCCGTTTTTGTTCGGATGCCAATCGAAGGTTCCTGATCTCTTTTCCACTGACTATAATATACATCTTGTATATATTCAATATGTTTTTTAGAAAAAAGGGAAAAAAATAGGGAGGGAGCCTCCTGAATAGGAAAAGGCTTCCTCCCGCCTTGCGAATACGGTCCGCTTATCCGGACGATTTCCCGATGGATCAGCGAGGCCGAATCGGTCCCGACGTCTGACGCACGACCAGCTGCGGTTCGATGAGCGACTTGGCGAAGCTTCTCGCGCTCCGCTCGCCGCGAATCACCTCAAGCAGCTTGCCCGCCGCCTTGACGCCCATCTCTCTCTCGAACTGGTTGATATGCGTGAAGATGCTGAACTCCTCCACGATCGAAGTCGGATCGTCGAAGCTTACGATCGACACGTCCCCGGGCACATCGAGACCCGCCTGCCGCGCCATCTGATAGATATGAACCCCGAGCCTGCCGTTCAAGGAAATATACGCCGTCGCCATCCGGTTGCGGATATACCGGAACAGCGGATGGCCTTCCGGGCGCTTTAAGCTCCGGGCCAGCTCGAAGCCGGTAATCATATGGGCCGGATTGATCAGCGCGCCCTTGTCCTTCAACGCGGCGATATAGCCTTCGATCCGCTCCTGCACCGTCACGGTTTGCAGCGGCGAATCGGAGCAGATCGCGATCTCGCGATGCCCGAGCTCCCAGAGATGATCGATCGCAAGACGAATGCCCTGCTTGCCGTCCGAGGCGATGAAATGCGTCTCGACGCCCGGCAGATGCCTGTCTATCAGAACGAAAGGAAAGCCTCCGAGCTTCATGCTCAGAATTTCCTCGTTATAATTTTCCTCGTCCACCGGGAAAATAAGCAAGCCCTCCGCTCCGAGCGACTTCAGCTCCTTGATGGCCGCCTTTTCCTTCTCAAGCTCGCCGCCGGACAGCATGATCACGCTCCGGTATCCTTCCGCTTCGAGCGCCTGCCGGATTCCCTCGATCAGCCGGATGGCGAAATAATCGTCGATCGACGGCATGACCAGACCGATCATCCCGGAGCGCGCGGCCCGTTCGCCGCTCTCCTGTCCCGGCGAGGCGGCGGCCGGCGCAGACGCTCCCTGCCTCGCCCCTTTGTCCGCCACGAAACTCCCTTTGCCGGGCACCCGGGTAATGAGCTGTTCGTTCGCAAGGCCGGTCAAGGCGTTGGCCACCGTAATCTTGCTGACCTGGAACCGCTCCATCAGCTCCTTCTCCGTAGGAATCCGGTCGCCGCTCTTCATCTCCTCTACAGCGATAATATCCCGGATGTAGTCCTGAATTTGCTGATATAGCGGGACTCGTTCGTTCGCGCTCATCGTCATCACCAATCCCATAGCGGTAATATGTAATATATATTATATTTCTTATTGGCAAAGAGCAACAGAAGTACCGAAGGAGCCCCCCGGAAACCGGGTACTTTCGCCCTATCCTCAGCTGTGAAAATCAATCGATTTTCGCCATCGTTCGACCTTCGCCCCTTTCGGGCAATCGCCGTTGATGGGGAATTGTCCGCGCGCTTGTCGAACTTTCTCGACACCCAAATTATATATATTCAATATAGAAAAACCGCCCCTGATCGCAAGTCGCGGATACGGGACGGTTCTTTGTACTTCTATAACGGACGGCCGAACGATTCGCACGGGACCATGTCCAGCGCGAACGCGAGCGGCCGGTCCGGCCGGAGCAGGTAGGACTCCAGCGTCGGCGCGTAACCGCAGCTGTGATTGCCGAGACCGCTCTGGGCGGCGTCCAGCTTGACGATCGTCTCCTTCAGACGGGTCAGCCGGTGAACATGGCTCGCGCGGGTCAGATCCTCGGTCGCGTAATGATGGGCGCTGACGTTGAAGAGTCCCCCTTCGGCGCCCGCGAACAGAAGGCCGACGCCGGAGCCGTTCGTCACCGCCGCCCAGCGGACGTCGGCTTTGTTGCCGTTCTCCTGCGGCTTGACGTACGGCACGAACTGCTCCTGGACCGTCCCGCCGTAGACGCCGAGCTTGCCGCTTTCCTTGCGGTCGGCGTAGCACTCGTGAGGTCCCCTGCCGAACCAGTCGAGCCTCTCGAATCCGGCCGGCATCGTCAGCTCGAAGCCGAATCGGGGCAGCGGAGGCAGCCCCTCCCTCGGCTCGGCTCGCGCTTCGATCCGCAGCGATCCGTCGGCGCGGACAACGGTCAGCGTTCGCGTCCGGAATGCGACGCTTTCGCCTCTTGCGCCGACGATCGCGTCGACCGAGACGGCCAGCTCCGATTCGGCCGTCGGCCGAAAGCTTACGCCGCGTATGTCGGTGACAAGCCGATCGTAGCCCGCCTTAACCCATTCCCGGGCCAATCGCACGTCGTTGTCCACCGGCGCGCGCCAGAAGTTAAGCTTCGGCCCCGACGCCAGCACCGATACGCCCCGGACGATCCAGTCCGCGAGCCGCCCCGTCCGCTTGCAGAACGACAGCTCCTTGTCGGCGCCGACGACGCGAACGTACCGGTCGTCCTCCTCGATCCGGAACCGGCCGCGTGCATCGTTCGGGATCTTCCCGTCCGCCGTTCGTTCCGCTCCGGGCATCGCCGAGCTCCCGAACGGCAGCTCCGGCCGAACTTCCCCGGAACCGGGGAACTCCTGCCGGCCCGTAGAATCGACCGGATGCCGCTGCGGCGCGACCTCCAGCGGCAGATCCGCCCACGCCGCTTCGTCGTCCGGCTCCTCCCACGGGGCGCGCCGGCGCGGAACGAAGCGGACATGGATCCAATACTCGCCCGGGAGCCGTCTGCCGGCGCCGTCTGCGCCTTCAGAGCCCCGCCCGTCCGGCAGCAGGCCGTCCGGAAGCGGGATACGCACCGTCTCCGTCTCTCCCGGCCCGGCGGCTAGCGCCGGAAGCTCGCCGCTCGCCGCCGTTTCTCCGTCGCGCTTCAGCTCCCAGACCGCGCGCAAGTGGGCCAGCGTCAAGAAGTCGTACCGGTTGCGAATCGTCCATTCGCCGGTGGACGGGTTCCACGACTCCGTTCGGACCGGCTCAAGCGCCTTCTTGTATTCCAGCAGGGACGCCTTCGGCGTGCCGTCCGGGAACAGCAGGCCGTCCAGGCAGAAGCTGCCGCTGTGCGGCTCCTCCCCGAAATCGCCTCCGTACAGGTAATACGGCTCTCCGGCCTCGGTTCGCCGCCCGACGGCCAGATCCGCCCATTCCCAGATCAGGCCGCCGAGCAGGCGCGGATACTTGTAGACGGCCTCCCAATATTCACGCAGATTGCCCGTGGAGTTGCCCATCGCATGACCGTACTCGACCATCAGATAGGGACGGCTGTCCGGTTTGTTCGCTTCCGCGATCAGCATGTCCACGGACGGATACATCGTGCTGACGATGTCGACGATCGGCGCGTCGTAAGCCCGTTCGTAATGGATCGGCCGGGTCGGATCGGCCTCGCGAATCCAGTCGGCCATCGCGTCGTGGTTCGGGCCGTAGCCCGATTCGTTGCCGAGCGACCAGACGATGACCGAAGGAAAATTGCGGTCGCGCTCCACCATCCGCCGGGCCCGGTCGATATAGGCTTCCCTCCAGTCCGGGTGCTTGGACAGGAAGCTCTCTGCGGCGCCCTTGGCGAAGCCCGGCGTCTCCTGATTGACCCGCTCGCCGGTGAACGCGAAGCCGTGCGTCTCCAGATTCGCCTCGTCGATGACGTACAGCCCGTAGCGGTCGCACAGCTCCAGAAAGCGCGGATCGTTCGGATAGTGGGACAGCCGGACCGTATTGATATGGTGGCGTTTCATGAGCTCGACGTCCCGCTTCATCGATTCGACGGTGATCGCGAAGCCGCGCCAGGGGTCGAACTCGTTGCGGTTAACGCCTTTGACGACAATCGGCCGCCCGTTAACGAGCAGCTTGCCGTCCGCGATCCGAACCTGGCGAAGGCCGACGGCAATCCGCTTCGCCTCCGCCGTTCGACCGTCCGGACCGGTCAGCGTAAGGAGCAGCGTATACAGCTCGGGCGTCTCCGCCGTCCACAGCTTCGGATCCGTCAGCGATGCGCTTAGCGCTACGGTCCGCTCCTCCCCAGGAGGCGGGGATACCGCCTCGCAGCGATCCAGAACCGGATGGCCGGCGGGATCGAGCAGCTCGATCCGCAGCCGGCTCGCCGGCTGCTCCGTCCGGGACAGATTGGCGACGGCCAGCGACACGCTCAGATCGGCGGCGCCGCTGCTCTCGTTCACTTCCGTGACGACCTTCGCGTCCCGGACCGAGACCGGGGCCAGCGCCATCAAGTAGACGTCCCGGAAAATCCCGCTCAGCCGCCACTTGTCCTGGCTTTCGAGATAGCTTCCGACCGACCACTGATACACCCTGACCGCCAGCACGTTGTCGCCGGGAACGAGCAGCTCCGTAATGTCGAACTCGGCCGCCATGTGGCTGCCCTGGCTGTAGCCCGCCAGCGCCCCGTTAACCCAGACGTGATAAGCCGAGTCGACTCCTTCGAACACAAGGCGCACGCTGCGGCCGTTCCACGCCTCGTCGATGCGGAACGCCGTCCGGTAGCAGCCCGTCGGATTGTCCTGCGGCACATGGGGCGGATCGACCGGAAACGGGTAGGGACAGCTGCTGTAGTGAGGCCGTCCGTATCCGTGCAATTGCCAGTTGCCCGGCACGGGCAGCTCCCCCCAGTCCCCGTCCGCATAATCCGGCGCCTCGAACCGCTGCGGAGCCTGCTCCGGAGATTCGCAGTATCGAAACTTCCAATTCCCGTTCAGCAGACGAAAAAAAGAAGACTCTTCACGAGTCTCCGTCAGGGCCGACTCGCGGCTCGCGTAAGGAATCAAATACGCGTGCGGCGGCTCCGTATGCCTTCCCAGCACCTCCAGGCTCGCCCAGTCCGGGACGACGCCTCTACTCATCTCCTGCATGACGTTCTCCTCCATCTCTTATCCGCCCTGAAGCACCCTCTCGAAGAAGCGCTCTCCTCCGACCTGTCCGCCCTTGAGCACGAGCTCCAGTCCGTCCAGCGCCGCGTCGCTCGAGAACGCCCGGCAGAGCGGCGCTCCCGGCGCGAGCGCGGATACGCATTCGAGCGCGTAGATGCCGAGCTCCCTCGCGACGTAACCCGACGTGTCTCCTCCGGCGATGAGCACGCGAGACAGCCCCGCCTCGGCGACCAGCGTCCGGGTAAGAGCGCCCAGCTCGGCCCCGAGCACCCGGCTGCTGTCCTCGGCCCGCAGCCCCAGGTCTTCAAGCGCAAGGCGAAGCGCCGCGATGCTCGGGTCGGCCGGTCCGAATGCGGAATACAGCACGACGCTCCGGCCCGCGAGCAGATAGCTCCTGGCCTCGTCCAGCAGACGCCTTCTCGCCTCGCCGGCGAGCTCCGGACGGATCAGCTCGTGCACCGGCGCGCGAATGCCGGCGAAGCCGGCCTCCAGCGCCTCGGCGATCTGCTTCTCCGTCACCGGCGAGCAGCTTCCGGAGACGACGAGCAGCCGATCGACGGAGCCGACGGACGCCTCCTCGGACGCCTCCCTTCGGACCGAACCGTCCTCCTCCAGACAGGCGCCGAGCGCATATTCGACGCCGGACGAGCCGACGACGAACAGAGGTCCCGAACGCTCCCCCTCCTCCAGCATCAGTCGCCCGACCGTCCGCAGGCGCTTCTCGTCGAAGGCGTCGAACAGCACCACATCCGGGCTCTCTTCCGCCAGACGCGCCTCCAGCCGGGCGCGAACTTCCCCGAGCTCGCCGTCGAGCGCCAGGATGTCCATCAACGATGTACGCAGCGGCGTCTGCTTGGATAAATGCAGCAGCAGGTCCGCCTCGTCCATCGGCGTCACCGGATGCCGCGACATCGTCGGATGGCGGTCCAGCCGGTACACCCGCTCCCCCGCCGCCGCGAAATGATGGCCGAACAGCGTATACCGGCCGAGATAAGGCACGCCGACGAGCAGCGGAATATAACGGCCGCCGAACACGTCGCGCCCGAGCTCCGCCGCTTTGCCGATGCTGCCCGTATGCGGCGAGGAATCGAACGTGGAGCATATTTTATAATGCACGATCGACGCTCCGGCGCCCTTCAGCGTCTCGAAGATCGGCCGCAGCTCGCGCTCCATCTCGTCCGGCGACATCGACCGGCCGACGCCCGCCACACCGAAGGCGTCCGCCCAGGCAAATCGGCCGTCCAGCTGCTCCGCGGTCGGAGCCTCCAGGAACAGCACCGGCTTCATGCCGGAACGGAACAGCGCCTCCAACACGTCCGTCGAGCCGGTAAAGTCGTCTCCGTAATAGCAGATCGGCCTTCGCGGCCGCCCGCTCATCTCTGCCGAATGCGCCTTATGGTTCTCCCTCATCCCGCCGTCAGCCCTTCCCGTATTTGTCGATGGCCCGCTTCAGGATCGGATGCTCAAGCGCGTACTGATCCAGCGGAATGCCCTGAACCGCCGCCTCCCAGCCGAGCTTCATGCTCTCGAAGCCGGCGGCGGGACCGTCCGGATGCGCCAGCATGCCGCCGCCCGCCAGATGCATGACGTCGACGCTGCCGGTCGCCTCGTAGGTGGCCGGAGCCGTTCCCGCCCATTGCGCCGAAGAGACGACAGGCATCGCCTCGTACCCCCCGAACAGCGGAGTCGTACACGCCTTGATCGAGCGAAGCACCGACTCGTTGCTCTCGTAAAACTTGCTGTTCAAGCCGTTGACGTGCAGTTGGTCCGCTCCGGCCAACCGGCAAAGCTTCTGATAAGCGGAAAACTCGAAGCCGAGCAGCGGAGCGCGCGTCATCATCCCCCACTGGTTGCGGTGGCCGTGAATCGGCACCTCGCTGTAGCCGTTCAGATGGGCCAGACCGGCCAGACCGACGCTTAAAATGCTGACCATGACGCACGTTCCGCCAGACCGGACGACCAGATCGTGGTTGGCTTTAAGCTCGTCGATATCCCCGGTAATGTTGAACGCGTACATCAGCTTCCGCCCGGTCGCGTCCGCCGCCCTCTCCACCGCCTCCATCACCGTCTTCACTTTCAGCTCCAGCGGAAAATAGGGAGGATTCGCGTTCAGCTCGTCGTCCTTGATAAAATCCATGCCCGCCAGCGCAAGCTCGTAGACGAGCTTGCCGAGCGCTTCCGGCGACAGCCCGACGCTCGGCTTCACGATCGTCCCGAGAATCGGGCGTCCGTGGACTCCGGCCAGTCTCCTCGTGCCGCCGATCCCAAATTTCGGTCCCGGATAACGGCCGGCAAAAGAATCCGGAAGCTCCAGATCGACGAGCCGAAGGCCCGACAGCTCCTGAAGCTCGTACAGATTGCCCGCCACCGCCGACATCAGATTCGGAATCGACGCTCCGAAGTTGTGCAGCGGAAACGAAATCGTCACCCGTCCCCGCCTGTACTTGCCATCATGCCCCTGCGGCCGCTTCGCGCCGGGCAGGGAGGGAGCGTCCGCCTCCTCCAGCGCCTCGATCGCTTCAACTCTGGCGGCATGACGCTCCTTCAGCGCATCCGTCTCGCCGGGCACTGCCGTGAACGTGCCCGTCGACTGCTCCCCGGCGATCAACTCGGCGGCCTTCTCCAGCGAATAGGGCGTCTCCGCCAAATACACCGCCGTCACGCGCTCCTCGCTCATTTCCCGTTCCCCCTTCAAGTTCGCAGCTCCTCCGGCCGCCGAACGTTCATCCGCATGCCGGCGGAGTCCTGCCGAAGCCCGTCTCCCAGACGGTCTCCCCCCTGCTCAGCCGCTCCAGCGTCTCCTTGACCTGCTCGACGCCCAGGCGCGGGCTGGACAGCACCGGCTTGCCCGTCTCCGCGGCCAAAGCCTTCTCCATCCGGGCCATCGAGCCCTGCGCCAGCACGATCGCATCCGCGTCCTGCGCGGCCCGAAGCGCGGTCTCGAGCAGTATGCGGTCGTGCTCCTCCGGCCTGCCGCCGGTCAGCGCCTCGAACGCGCCCTCCGCCAGTCCGTTGACGAGCCGGACCTCCCGGCCCAGCTCCGCCGCCTTCGTCTCGATCAGACGCATCGTCGGCCGCAGCGTCGAGGGCAGCGTAGCCAGCACGGCGACGCGGTCGTAAGCCGCGGCCGCCCGTGCCGCCATCGCGTCGTCGATCTTGACGATCGGCACGCCGATCAGATTGCGCGCTTCGTCGGCGACTTCTCCGACCGACGAGCACGTATTCAGAATGACGTCCGCTCCGATCTCCTCGCCGTGATGGAAATATTGCACGAGCCGGCGAGCGACGCCGGGCGGGATGTGCCCTGCCTGGACGACGTCCCCGATAAGGGAATCGTCGATGATGTTCACCAGCCGCACGTCCGGCAGCACTTCCCGGAATACGGCCTTCAGCGGATCGGCCAGTCCCTGGCCGGTATAGACGGCAACGACGGTTTTCATCGCCTGGTTCCTCCTTTGACGTTGGCTTGCGGCATCGCGTGCCGGCGCATTACCATACGATCTCGTTGTCCGGACGGCGGTAATCTCCCTCGCGCATCGGAGCGGCATCGTACACCTTGCGTCCGCTGTAGAACGGATGATAGCGCCCTTCCGGGGAGATGCCGACGACGTCGTCGCCCCGCCACTGGGTCAGGAACGTCTGTCCGACCGCCGTTTCGACCGTCGTGCGCGTATCCAGCGGGAACGTCACCGTAATCGTTTCTCCTTCCCAAGCCTCGCCGAGCAGCAGGAAGTGTTCGTCGACCCAGCGGCTCGGCTCCATGCCGTGGCCTTCCGTGACAGCCCCGCCGCGCTCGCGGACGATTCTCACCTTCGTATAGCCGGCCCACTCCGGAATGCGAACCCGCAGCTCGTCGATATTTTTTCGAACGTGCAGCACAACCTTGCCTTCGTGCGGCAAGTAGCTGTCGACGTCGAGCCAGACGGAGCCGCGGTTGAGCAGGAAGTTGACGCTCACGCGGCCGCCTCGCACGGTGATCGTATTGCTCCAGCCCATGTACAGACCTCGGGTGCCGGAGCCGAGACAGCAGATTTGCAGATCGTTCGTATGGCCGCGCCCGTGGTTGACGTCGCAGCAGAAGTCGTTCGGAGCGGAATAGCCGGCGAACGCCCCCCGGGTGCGCTTGGCGACGTCGGTATAGCTGATGCGGCCCGGCACGTTGCCCGACTTGTCGTCGGTCTCCTTCACCCAATCGAGGTCGAGCAGCTGCGACTCCGTCAAGTGGTTGCGCAGAAACCGTTCCACCGTTCCCCAATACTTCGTGTAGCCGTTCTTCGCCAGCGTAATTCCGGTCGCGATCAGATCGACCAGCGAGCAAGTTTCGTGCTCGTATGCCTGCTCCTTCAGATCGCCCGGCGTCCACCCGAACGCGGTGCACTTGGTCAGCGCCCACGCGTAGCTCTTCTCGACCCAGGCGATCAGCTTGGCGTCGCCCGTGAATTCTCCGAAGCGCGCGATCGCGTCCAGCGTGCCGAGACGCGTATGGAAATGGCCGCTGCGGTAAGCCAGCGCGTCGTTAAAGCTGCCGTCCTCGTTAAACACGCCGCTTCGCTCGACGATGAGCGCGGTGAAGAAGCGGCACAGCTCGAAGGCGTCCTTGCTTCCCGTCACCTCGTGATATTTGAGCAGCGGCATAATGAGCCGTCCGCAGAACGCGGCCGGATCGGGAGCGAGCCGGAGCTGCACGGCGTTGCGCGACGGCCAGCCGTCCTCCTTGTATTCCGATGCCGGATAGTACCACACCTCGCGCTCCTTGATCGCGATCCGCTTCAGCGCGGCTACGTGGCGGTCGGCCGCCTCCTTGACCTTCGGGTCGCCGGTCGTCATGTACCACGTCGTCAGCGACAGAATGACGGCCCGCTGGTCGATCAGGTTGGCGTTCTGCTCCCAGTCGAAATTCGGATTGTGCTGCCGATAGCTAAGTCCGTCCTCCTTGAAAAACTTCAGCAGATTGTCGCGGTATTTGGCCTCGATCTCCTCGCCCAGCGTCTCTCCCGACATATGGCGGGCCAGAATCATGCCGTCGATCATCCGCCCGTGGGACGAGCCGAAATCCCAGTCCCCGTGCGTCAGGTTGGCCGGATTGGCCATCAGGTTGGCGGCGAAAAAGGGATAGCCGTGAAAATCCGGATCGGACATGCCCGCCATCGCGTTCAGCGCGTGTCCGGCCCGTTCCTCCAGCATCAACGTATCGGGAATCAGTCGTTTTGCCATGTTCCATCTCTCCTCTTCCATTGCTTGTCGTATCTATATAGCTTGAACCAATGAATATAGAAATCCGTTGCATTCCGAAAGGGACGGCTTGCCGCTTCAGACAGCCTGTTTTGAGTTTCTTGGATGGAATAGACCTTTAGCGGCGAGAAACTCAAAGCCAGAACTCGCGGCAAACCCTTCCCATTCTCCATGCGCTCTGCCTGCTCATCGTCGCGTCTTTGGTTCAACCTGTACAGCTTCATTCACGTTTTCCCGGAGACGAACTCGCTGCGATAATCGCCGATCGTCCTGCCGGTCTTCTTCTTGAAAATCTGGCTGAAATAGCGGTAGTCCTCATACCCGACCTTGCGGGCGATCTCGTAGTTTTTATAAGCCGGCACCTGCATCAGCTCCATCGCCTTGCGAATGCGGGTATCCGTCAAATAATCGACGAAGTTGCGGCCGGTCGTCTTCTTGAACAGACGGCTCAAATAGTCGGGATTGACGAACCGGCTTTCCGCAATGTGCTGCAGAGACAGCGGCTGGTCGTAATGGGTCTCGATCAGCTTCCGCACCTCGCGGACGATCCGTTCCCCCTGCGTCGCGCCCTGTCTTTCCGCCGCTTCCAGCGCGGCGGGAATGATCTCCTCCGCGAACAACGCCCGCACCGAGTCCGGATCGCACCGATGCTTCAGCGCTTCCGACAGCTCGAGCAGCCGCTTGCCGCAGACGTTCTCCAGGCTGGATTCGTCGGCTCGCAGCTGGCGCTCCAGCGCATGAACGAGCAGAATCGCCCCTCGCTGAAGCTGCTCGACCGTCGCCGAACCGCCGCAGATGGCGGCCAGCAGCAGCTCGAATTCCCGTTCGGCCTCCTCCCGGTTGCCCATCTGCAGCGCGAGCAGGAACGCCTGCTCTCGCTTCTGCGGATACGGCTCGCCCGCGGGCGCCGGTTCTGCTGCCTGACCCGCGAACAGGAGCGCCTCCCCGGCCGCGAGCCTGCGGCCGGCCAGCGCGGCCTGCGCCTGCGCGTAAGCCCGCCGCAGACGATCCGCCTCCGCGGGCGACGGCTCGCTGACGCCGATGCTGTAGCCGACGCCGTCCAGACGCTTCAGCTCGGCCTGCACGGCGGCAAGAAGCCGCATCAGCTCGCTCTGCGGCAAGCCGGGAGCGGCGACGGCTCCGACCGCTTCCGGGCGGCCGTCCGGGGACGGCGCCAGCGCCAGCTCCCAGTCTCCGCCGAGATAGAACGCCCGCTCCCGGATCAGCCTCTCCCGCAGGGAACGCAGCGTGGCGGTGCCGCCCCCGTCTTCCCGGTAGCGGTCGGCCCGGGCGACGAAGACGACGGAGGACAGGCCCGCCCACGCATCCGCCGGTTCAGCCCGAAGCGCTCCCGGAGCGCCGCCCTGGAGCTCCGGCTCCGACCGCTCCAGCAGCAGATCGCGGAACCAGCGGTCGCTCCGCCGGACCTCCTCGGCTTTCCGCCGCTCCTCCTCTCTCCGGTCGAGCTCCGCCACCGCCTTGTCCAGCACGTCGGCGAGCTCCTCCTTCTTGACCGGCTTGAGCAAGTAATCGAAGGCGTGATGCCGGATCGCCTGCTTCGTGTATTCGAAATCCGAATAGCCGCTGACGACGATCGTGAGGAGCTCCGGCAGCTCGGCGTCCAGCAGCGCGAGCAGCTCCTTGCCGTCCAGCCCGGGCATCCGCATATCGAGAAACAGCAAGTCGGGCTTCTGCTCCAGCGCCATCTCGTAAGCGTCCTGGCCGTCGGCCGCCTCGCCCGCCAGCCGGAGGCCCAGCCGCTCCCACGGGATCGATTGAATGAGTCCGCGCCGGACCCATCTCTCGTCGTCGACCACCATCACTTTGCGCATGCCGGGCCTCCTCTCTTCTTCGCGACCATTTCTAACCGATTGTCTCCGAGCGGCCCGCCGTCGCTTCTTAGCCTTTGACCGAACCGGCGGTCAAGCCGTCGATAATGTAGCGCTGCAGCAGCAGGTACACGATCAGCACCGGCAGCACGACGATGACCATGAAGGCGAAGACGACGCCCCAGTTCGTGTTGTACAGCGAGACGAAGTTGAAAATCTGCAGCACGATCGTCCACTTGGTGCTGTCCGTCACCAGATAGAACGGCCCGAAGAAGTCGTTCCACACCGACACGATGACGACGATCGACACCGTCACCAGCACCGTGATCAGCAGCGGCAGAATGATCCGGACGTACAGCCGGAAAAATCCCGCCCCCTCGATCATCGCCGCCTCGTCCAGCTCCCGCGGAATCTGCTTCATAAAGCCGACCAGCAGAAACACCGAGAACGGCAGCAGCACGGCCGTGTAGTACATGATCATGCTGAAATACGTTCCCTTGATGCCCAGCATGTCCATGAGCCGGATCGTCGGCACGATCGATACCGGCACGATCAGCCCGAGAATAAACGTCAGATACAGGCTTCTCATCAGCCGGTCGTCCCGGCGCTGGATGACGAAGGCGGCCATCGAGGCGAACAGATTGACGCACAGCACGGTCAGTCCCGCGAGCAGAAAGCTGTTCTTGAAGCCGCGCAGAATGTTCCCCTGCTCGAACACCTTCTCGTAGTTGCTGAACAGCCATTCCGACGGCAGCCCCATGCCGAACAGCGCCGACTCGCGGATGTCCTTGAACGAATTGACCAAAATCATATAAAACGGAACGAGAATGACGAGCGCCCCGAGCAGAACGACGAGATACAGCGCGAGTTGTTTGCCTCCCCGCCTCATCACATCTCCACCTCCCGCTTCTTAAGCGCCGACAGCACCGGCAGGCCGACGAGAGTGACGAGCGCGAACAGCACCAGGTTGATGGCCGTCGAATAGCCCATTTCTCCCATGCTGAACGTGCTGCGAATGTACGTATAGAAAACCTCGGTCGTGTAGCCCGGACCGCCGTCGGTCAGCACCATGACCATCTCGAACACCTTCATCGAGCCGATGAGCGACAGCAGAATGTTGACCGTCGTAGACGACGCGATGAGCGGCAGGATGATGTTCTTGAGCCGGTGCCGGTAGCTCGCGCCGTCGATGGCCGCGCTCTCCAGCAGATCCTTCGGAATAAACTGCAGGCCGGCCAGATAGATGACCATCGCGAAGCCCGAGACCTTCCACAAATCCGTGACGATAATCGAGAACAGCGCCCACTTCGGATCGTTAAGCCAATCCTGGGCCATGAAGCCGAGGCCGACGCCCTCCAGCAGCCGGTTGACGATGCCGTGCTCCGGATGATAGATGGCCCGGAACACGTAGCCGATAATGATCGGAGCGATGACGTACGGCATAAAAAACACGGTGCGAAAAAAGTTCCGCATCCGGATCGACTCGTTCATGACGAGCGCGAGCGCGAATCCGATGACGTTCTGCAGGACGGTAACGGCCGCCGCGAAAATCAATGTATTGCTGAGCGCTTTCCCCAGTCTCGGTTCCTGGAAAAGAGCCGCGTAATTGTCGAAGCCAATGAATTTGACCGAATCGGCATTGATGTTCCAGTCCGTAAAGCTGTAATATACGCCGATCAGAGTCGGGGCGATAAAGAACAGCAGAAAAACGGCAACAGCGGGGTAGGAAAAATAAAGCGGGTATTTGCGCCTTTCCATCGTCTCCCCCCTCCTTCTCCTAAGTAGGCTGGGGGGCCGGCCGGTCGAAGCCGCTTCGCGCGTTCGACCGGGAGCAGCCCCCGCTTTCTATCTGGACGATGCGGATCAGAAGCCTTCCAGCAGCTTCGCCTTCCCGTCTTTCTGGTAGTTGGCGCTGAAGTCCTTGATCGCTTCGTCGATATCGCCTTTAAGGAAGAAGTTCTGGAGCGTCTTCGAGAAGTCGACGAACGACGCGGTCAGTCGGTTCTGAATATTGACCTGGGATTTGCCGGCGTCGATGTACGCCTTAACGTCCTCCTGCACCGGGTACAGCTCGCTGGTCGCGCCCTCGAAGATCGGAATGCCCGGCTTGTGCGCGTAAAACAGGTTCACGTTGTCCGGCTGAAGCATGAACTTCACGAGCTCGATGGCGGCGTCCCTGTTCTTCGCTTTCTCCGGCACCATCAGCTGGTTCGGAGGCGTAATCATCGCGACGCCCGGATCGGTCTCGGACGGGAACGGGAAGAAGCCAAGGTTGCTTGCCACCCAGTCCTTGCCGAATTTCTGTTCCAGTTGGGAGATAATGCCGTCCAGCATGAAGACCATCCCGACCTTGCCGTCTCCAAGCTCGTTCTGCATCTCGTCGTACGTTCCGGCCATCACGTTCTTCTGGTACAGATCGAGCTCCTTCAGCTCTTTTTGCTTCGCGAACAAGTCTCTCAGCTCCGGGATGTCCTCGAACTTCAGCTCGTTGCGGTTCAGCTTGGCGACGCCCTCCTCGCCGATCGCCGGGTCCACCTGCGTCACCCAGCCGGTGTAGTAGAACACCTGCGGCGGCCACGCGTCCTTGACGCCTTCATAGAACGGCGTGAAGCCTGCGGCCTTGATCTTCTGGGCGATCTCGACCAGACCGGCGTAATTTTGCGGCACGTCGACTCCTGCCTGCTTAAACACTTCCTTGTTGTAAAAGACGCCCATCATGCCGGTGGAGCCGTAGGGGACGCCGAAGATTTTGTCGTTCTCCACCTGGGCTTGCTTGATCGAGGCGACGACGTTGTCCCAGACGCCGGACTCTCCGGACCATTCGTGAAGCGTTTCCTCGGCTCTCAGCTTGACGTACTGCTTCGTGCCCGGCTGCATCAGGAACAAGTCGGGAAAATCGCCGGTGGAGAACCGCGTCTTGATCAGATTGTCGTAGTCTCCGCCGGGCAGCGCCTGCAGCTCGACTTTATTGCCGGTCTGCTGCTCGTAAGCCTCGAATACTTCCGTGAACGCCGTCGTGTCCTCGGTGTTGGAAATGACGAACGTCAGAGTAACCGGATTGCTGTTTTTCGGACTTTCCGACGCTCCGGAAGAGGCCGAAGGGGATGCTCCCTGGCTGCTGCCTCCGTTGTTGCCGCCGCATGCCGCGAGGGACGCGCCCAGCAAGCCGATGGCCACCGCTGCGGATACCGCTTTCATCTTTTTCATATTGTTGGCGAACCTCCCTTAAAATAAGTTTCATCTGTTTACGCTTTCATTATAAGGGAAGCGTTTTCTGTAACCCCATTCATAAAATCGACCCGTTTTGTTGAAAAATCTTACTTCATCGCGCTAACGCTTCCGGAAAACCTCCCGCGTGTTCGTCGAACGGAAGCGACAGGGTAATTCTCGTCCCGGCTCCCTTGCGGCTATCTACCTCGAAGCCGAGCCGGTCCCCGAACTGGATGGCGTAGCGGGCGTAAACGTTGCGGACGCCGATGCCTCCCTCGGAGACGGATACGGCCTCCTCCCGATGCAGCGACTGCTTCAGCCTCGTCCGCAAGTCGGCGAGCCGCTGCTCCGACATGCCGACGCCGTCGTCGGCCACGGTCAGCACGAAGCGCCCGTCTTCCTTCGCCGCCGCGACACGGATCGTTCCTTTGCCCCGCTTGCGCTCCAGACCGTGGAAGACGGCGTTCTCGACGAGCGGCTGCAGCGTCATTTTCAACACCGGATAATTGTACAGACTCTCGTCCACGTCCGCCTCGTAAGCGATCTTGTCGTCGAAGCGGATGCTTTGGATTTTCATATACGCCTCGATCTGGTCCAGCTCTTCCTGAAGGGTGACGACCTCGTCGCGATTGCGCGTGTTGTAGCGGAACATATCGGCGAGCGCCTGGGCGATGTCCCCGATCTCCGAAGCCCGGTGATAGTCGGCCATCGCCTTGATGATGTCGAGCGTGTTGTACAGGAAGTGCGGATTGATCTGCGAATACAGCATCGCCAGCTCCACTTCCCGCAGCTTGATCTGATTGACGTATTTGTTCTCGATCAGGTTCCGCAGCTCGTCCTGCATCGCGTTGAAGTTGGCGGCGATTAAGCCGATCTCGTCGGCCCGCTTAATCTCGACCCGCTCCGAGAAATCTCCCCGCTTGATGCGATTGACGTGCTTGTAGAGCGTCTGGATCGGCTGCGTAATCCGGCGGCCGAACAGCACGGACAGGACGAAGGTCAGTAAAAAGGCGACGACGGCCGTCGCGGTCACGATCGTCTTGATCTTGTCGATCGGTCCCAGAATGTCCTTGCGAGGGGTGACGATCGCCGCTTTCCAGCCGGTCGATTCGGAGACGATATACGAGACGAAGGGCTCGTCCTCCTCTCCTTCCATCCAGAACTGGCCCTCGGCGCCGTCCAGCCGGCTCAGCAGCCGCTTCTCGGGAGCCTGGTCTCTCAAGCCCGCCGAATCGTACACGAGCGCGTTCCGTTCGTCCAGCACGAGAATGCGGCTTCGGGCCGAGAGATCGTCGCTGCGGCCGATGGCGCGGAACAGATCGTCCCCGTACTCGACGCGTACGACAATAAAGCGTTCGGGGTTGGAAAAGTCGCGGATCAGGATGGACGAGGAATAGGCGGTGTCGGCCGCATCGGTCGTGCCGTCGCCCGTGCTCGGGCCGTTGAAGAACACTTCCCCGTCCTTGGCCACCGTGCGCAAAAACCACTCGGAATTGCGGACCTGAACGGGCGTCCACGGCTTGTAATCGTTGGATGCCGCCAGCAGCTCTCCGGTCCGGTAGTAAATCTGAAAACGGATAAAGCCGCGGATCGGCGTGGCGTTAAAGCTTTTCAAGAACAGATTCTCCAGCTTCTGCCGGAACAGAAACTGGTTCTGCTCGCTCATCTCCGGGTAAGCGTTAATGCCGTCGATATATTCCTGATCGTAGTAGGGGGCCAGCAGCAAATTGCGCTTGCTGCGAAAGTCGTTGTCCATGTTGTTGGCGATTTGCCGGACGATCTGGACGTTGGCCGACTCGACTCTGCCCTTGATCGCGGAAGAGGAAATGTAAAAGGAAACGGTTCCAACGATGAGGATGGAAAGTAAAATGAGGACAAAATAACTGAACAGCAGCACCGTTCGGATCCGGGATAGGTAGTCTCGAATTTTGCCGACGATGTGCTTGGCTCCTGTGTTCATCTCCTGCTCTCTCCCCGATGCGGGCCTGCTTGTCCGTGCGGATGACCCTTCTCATTCCGGCGCGAACGGATCGCAGCCGCGGCTGTATGCTAAGTCTCTCGATTATAGCATTCCTGCGGCTCCTTCGCATGCCCTCCCCATGTTGTCAGGTTAAGCCGTTGTCGTATGCGATCGACGGCATACGGTCGATGGTATGCGACCGATCGTATGCGATCGACGGCGCGCAACCGGCCGGCAACGTCTAACGGTTGCAGTGGCGCTTAATCGATCGTTTTCCCGAAAAAGGAAAAGCTAACGGTTGCCATCGCGCTTATTTAGGGGTTATCGAGCGAAACGGGCGTTTTCGGCTGAAATAGCCGCTGCTGCAACCGTTACAACCTCCGCACTGCGAAAATGGCACAATTAGCGGCGCTGGCAACCGTTACGTTAGTGGGCTGGCCGGGGTTGGCGTGGGTTGGCCTGGACTGGCGGGGGTTAGCGGAGTGCGTAGGTTGGTCTGGACTGGCGTGGGTTGGCGTGGATTGGCACGAGTTGGCCTTGTTCGCGATGACCGTCGGGGCTCGATAACTGGGACGATTCCTGCAAGCCGCTTGTTGACCGTTTGCTTAACCTGACAACATTTCCCCCCTCCCCCCCGAGCATGCCCCGGCGCGGACAATCCTTCCTAAAATGCCGCCCGATTGAGCAAGATTCGACGAATACGCTATGCTACGATACTCGTATATCGAACGATGGAGGAGATTGTATGACCTATCATCCCAAGCTGGGCGTTCAGGGGCCGGTTCTCGGCTGGAACGATCCGTGGAACCGCGCCGGCTCCGACCGATTGATGCGAACGGGAACCGGCAAAATGATTCCGCCGCAGGAACCCGACGTCGAACCGGAAACGTACCTGGCGGCGCTGAAGGAGCTGGGGGCGGAATTTTACGTCCATCACCTGTTTCCGGACTTGCAGGAGCTGCCCGCTCTGCTGGAGGACTGCCGGAAATTCGGCCTGCGGCTGGTGATCGGCAACGAATACGGAAATATTAACGGGCCATGGAGCGAAGGCTCCAACCGGTACGATCTTCCGCCGGACGTCGTGCGGACGCTGGCCGACAGCGGCCTGCTGGAAGCGCTGCTGTATGACGAGCCGGAGCATCTGCAGATCAATGCGGCCCAGTACCGCAAGGGAGAATGGCTCCCGCACTGGGGCCGAGTCCAGGCGGACAGTCTGCGGGAAGCGCACGATCAGTTCGCAGAGAACGTCCGGGCGGCGCTGGCGCCGTTAAGCGACGCGCTGGGAGACGACCGGCCGATCCTGTCGGAACAGGTTTTCCCTACGCTGTTTCACGCCCAGGCCAGAGCCGGCATGACTCCGGCGCCGAAAATTATGAAGGAATCGTTCCATCCGCTGCAGCTCGGCACGGCGCTCGGAGCGGCGAAGCAGTACGGCAGAGCGCTCTGGATTTGCGCCGACTTGTGGGGGCCGGACGCGGGGCCTTGGCCGATTCGCCTTTCCGGCTTTCCCGGACATTCGCCGGCCGAGTTTGCGTCCGCCCTGCGGCTCGGCTATCATATGGGGCCGTCTCATCTGTTCGTGGAGAATATCGACGGGCTGCTGCGCACGAGCGAGGGGCGCAAGCTGGAGGCGACCGAGTTCGGCGAAGCGTGGCTGCGGTTCGTGAGGGAGTATGTGCCCGCGCACCCGCTGCCGTATCGTCACGAGCAGGCGCGGGCGAGTATCGCGATCGTTCATTCGGACGACAGCAATTACGGGCAGAACGAGCGCCCGTTCGGCATGCGGGAGCTGCCGCTGCCCGAGCGCAGCCAGTCGATTTTCCATGCCTGGCGTCTGGCGACGCGCGGCGCCGTGCCGGCCCACGGCAGCTGCCTGCATATTCCGGGCTTCAGCTTCCCGCGCCATGCGCTGCAGTTCAGCGAGCAGCCGGTTAAGTATCCGCTGCCGGAAGGCGTGCCCGCCGGGCGGTTCGGCGACCCGATCCATCCGCTGTTCCAGCCGGCGAACAGCGTGCTGGCGTTCGACGCCTATGCGACGGCGAAAGATATCGGCGATCCGTCGCTGATTCTGCTGGCCGGCAGCTATATTAGCGACGGCACGCTGGCGGCTTGCCGCAAGCTCGCCGAGGGCGGCGCGACCGTCATCGCCGGCGGCTGGCTGCTGCCGGAAGAGCTGCGGCGCCCGCAGCGCTGGAGCGGCGGCGGCAGCTGGCAGCCGGTGGACAGCCTGCTCGGCGAGGTCGCTCGCGAGCTGGCGGCGCCTCATCTCGGCTCCGACAAGCTGTGGCGGCAGCGCTTCGGAGACCATACCGTCCGCATCTCTCCCGCCGACAACGACGGCTTCTCGCTCCATATTGAAATCGAATCCTGAGCGATAGAGGATCGCTCCCTCGCAAGCGCAAAAACAGGGGATGTCCCTAAGGTCATTTGGTTGACCTTGCGGGACATCCCCTGACGATCGGCGGCCCGTGCGAACCAGACGAGCAGCGCCATCCATTAACGATTCATAGCTTCGCTGCCCGTGCGGGGCAGCTTGGATCGCCGAACACCCTCTTCATTCCGCCGGCCGGATCTCATAGATCCGGTCTTGTCCTGCGGCGATCTCGAGCTCCGAAGCGGCATGCTCCGCCAGCGGTTCGCCGGTCTCGGCGCACAGCACCCGAACCGGCTGCCGGTACGCCACGCGGAGCGGCCGATCGGCCGGCGCGGCAATGCGCGCCCGCGTCAGCCGGCCTCGCTCCCACTGGAGATCGACGGTGAAGCCGCCCCTCGCCTTAAGCCCGCTGATCTCGCCTTCCGGCCAAGCGTCCGGCAAGGCCGGCAGCAGTTCGATCCGGTCCTCGTGCGACTGCAGCAGCATCTCGACGATGCCCGCCGCGGCCCCGAAGTTGCCGTCGATCTGGAACGGCGGATGGGCGTCGAACAGATTCGCGTACACGCCGCCCCGATGGAAATCCATGACGCCGTCGTCTTCCACCTCGACCAGCATGCGCTTAACGATGCCGAACGCGCGGTTGCCGTCGCGCAAACGCGCCCATAACGCGATTTTCCAGCCGATGCTCCAGCCCGTGCCTCCGTCTCCCCGCAGCTCCAGCGTCCGCTTCGCCGCCTCGTACAGATGCGGCTCCCGGTTAGCGCCCCACGCCGAACCGGGAAACAGGTCATACAGCTGCGACACGTGACGGTGCTGCTCATCCTCGTCGTCGAAATCGAAATGCCATTCCTGAATTTGGCCGCGAGCGCCGATCTTCGTCGCAGGCAGCCTCCTTAGAGCCTCCCGCAGCTCCGGCAGAAGCGGCTCCTCCAGCCCCAGCAGCCCGGCCGCCTCGATGCAGCGGGTCAGCAGCTCGCGAATGAGGCTGATGTCCATCGTGGAGGCAACCGTCAGAGCCGGCGTTCTTCCGTCCGGCAGCCGGAAGCGGTGCTCCGGAGAGGTAGACGGGTTCGTGACCCACTCTCCGCCGTCCGTCGGCTGCAGCCAGTCCAGACAGAACAGGGCCGCCTTTCTGAGAGCGGGATACGCCCGGCTCCGGAGAAAATGCTCATCCTGCGTAAACAGGTAATGCTCCCACAGATGCCCGCACAGCCAGACGCCGCCCATCGGCCAGTTCGCCCACAGCGGATTGCCGTGGCCGTAATTGCCGGGAGGCGCGGACTGCCGCCACAAATCCGAATTGTGATGCGCCGTCCAGCCTCTGCAGCCGTAATGGATGCGGGCGGTGGCTTCCCCGGTAACGGACAACTCCTCGACGAACCGCAGCAGCGGCTCGTGGCATTCGCTCAGATTGGCCGTTTCCGCCAGCCAGTAGTTCATCTGCAGATTGATGTTCAGCGTATAGTTGCAGCTCCAGATCGGCCGGATGTGCGGATTCCAGATGCCCTGCAGATTGGCCGGCTGAGTGGACGGACGGGAGGAAGCCAGAAGCAGGTATCTGCCGTATTGAAAAAACAGCGAGACCAGCTCCGGATCGTCCGCGCCGCTGGTCCGGATTCGCTCGTCCGTCGGCCGTTCGGCCGCGTCCTCGGTCAAGGAGGAGCCAAGGCGGAAGCGGACGCGCCGAAACAACGGCTTGTAGTCGTCGGCATGCCGCCGCTTCAGTTCCTCGTACGTCCGCCCCGCCGCCTCGCGCAGATGCCGCTCCGCCAGCCGGTCGGGCGGGAACGACACCCGGTCCGGCATCCGGTCGAAGCCGGCGAAGCTCGTCCCCGCCGCGAAATAAAACACGACCTCCGTCGCCTGCTCGACGCGAATGCCCGTATGGTCGACTTTCACTTTCGCCCCGGCGTCCGTCCGGCAGGCCAGCCGGCCCTCGAACGCGATCGTGCGGCTGTCCCCTTCCGCCTCGTATTTGACCGGATCGGGATCGGATACGTAGTCCGGGCTTACCTCGTGCGGACAGTCGCCCCGCACGGCGTAGAACGCCTCGTCCTCCCCGCCGTCCCGCCACGCCGTCGTCGACCGCAGCGGGCTGTCCAGCCACGTCTTCAGGGTGAGCCGGCCCGGCTGGCTGCTGGTTAATCGATATACCAGAACCTGGTCGGGATGCGACGCGAACAGCTCCCGGGTGTAGCGGACGCCGCCGATGTCGTAGGAGACTTTCGCGCAGGCCTCCTCCAGATGAAGCGAGCGCCGGTATCCGTCGGCGAAATGGCCGTGATAGAAGCGGATATGCCAGTCGCCCAGCGGCATGTAAGCCTGCGTGTACGGCCCCATCATGCCCGCTTTGCTGAGCCGTTCGGCGTCCTCGTAACGTTCCTCCAGAACGGCTCGCCGCACCTCGGGAAGCACCTCCAGCGCCCGCGGATTGTTCCAGTCCCGCGGGTAGCCGGACCACAGCGTATCCTCGTTCAGACTGATTCGCTCCTGCTCGATCCCGCCGAACACCATGCCGCCAAGCCTCCCGTTGCCGACCGGCAAAGCCTCGGTCCACGCTCTGGCAGGCTTGTTGTATTTCAACTCCATCCCGATGACGCCCCCCCGTTCGTTTTACAGTCCGTATTCGGCGATCACCTCGGCCAGCTTGACCGGTTGGCCGCCCCGCTGAACGCTGCGAGTCATCGCCTCCATGAACGCAAGCGTATGAACGGCCTCCCGCGCATCCGGAAGCGGCGCCTCTCCACGGTCCAGACAGTCGGCGAAATATTCGATATAGTTCTGGTATTCGCCGGCGTGATGGCTTTTGTTTTCAAAGCGGAAGTAGTAAGGCTCCTTGTCGTCGAAGGAGTGCACCTGCGGACCCTCCCCGGCAAAATGCGTGTAATACGTCAAGTTCGAATATTCCGCGCGCGTCACGCCCTGCGTTCCGCGAATGACGCAGCCGATCTGCGACTGGGCGTGCTGCCCGAGCGTCGGAAGCGCGTAATCTCCGGCCATCGTGGCGATCTGTCCCGCTTCGTTGCGGGCGATAAAGCGCAGCGAATCCCACGCCTCCAGCCCGAACGCCCGCGTGTTGCCGCTCGTGATCGCGTACCCGGACACTTCCGTCACGTCGGGGATATACCAGCGCACCAGATCGACCGCGTGAATCATAAAGCCGTAAAACCAGCTGAAGCCCGCCTGCCGGCTCCAGCCTTTGTCCAGAAACCAGCGGCCGTCCGTGATGTAATGCGTCTCCACGACCGACACCTCGCCGTGCCTGCCCGCTTCGAAGTCGCGGCGCTGATGAAGCATCGGTTCGAAATAGCGCGTGCTCTGGCCGATGAACAGCTTGCGGTCCGTCTGCCGCATGAAGGCCAGCAGCTTCGCGGCGTCGTCCAGCGAGGGCAGCACCGGCTTCGTGCAGATCGCATGCTTGCCGGCCTGAACCGCCTGCATGATATGCTTGAAATGAAGCTGATCCGGCGTATAGATGGCGATGACGTCGATCTCGTCGTTGGCCAGCATCTCCTCGTAGGAGGTCGTCCAGCGATGAAAGTCGAACTCCTGGGCCCGCTGCCGGCACAGCTCCTCGTTAAGATCGCAGACCTGCGCCAGCTCCCACTGTTCGCTTTGCAGCGCGGCCGACATAATGCTGCGCCCTTCCCCCAGGCCGATAACGCCCATCCGGTACTTTTTTTTCATGATGATCTCCTCCCGCTTTCCCGCTCGCGCGTCAAGCTAATTTTTCAGAAACAGCTCGATGACCGGAATCGCCGCCTTCGGCTTCTTGACCGGCAGCTGCAGCGTCAGCATATTGGCCGGCCGGCCTTCGTCGAACGCGCCCGCTTCCATCGTCAGCTTCTTCTCGCCCTCAACCATGCGGATCTCCGAAGCGTCGTCCAGCAGCTGCGCATATTCGACCCGTCCCGAGAAATCCGCCAGATGAATCTGCTTGAACGGCCATGCGAACAGATGCAGATACAGTCGGTTCGTCTTCGGATTATACGTAAATCTGCAATCCTCCGGGCATGGCGGCAGATGGGCGGGCGCGGCCGTACAGCCGTGAATGGAACGCTGATGCTTTCTCATCCAGACGCCGATCTCCTCCAGCCGCTCCACCGCCCGCTCGTCCAGCTCGCCGCGGGCGTTGGGCCCGACGTTCAGCAGGAAGTTGCCTCCCTTGCTCACCGTGTCGATCAGCATGCGCAGAACCTGCTCCGCGCTCTTCCAGGACTCCTCGTCCCGGTAGTAGCCCCAGGAGCCGCTGAACGTATGGCAGGCTTCCCACAGCACCGGACGGCCGTCGATCTTGATCCACTCCCGCGGCTGATACTGCTCCGGCGTCGTAATATCGCCCGGCACGCCCAGCCGGTCGTTAATCAGAATGTTCGGCTGCAGCGAACGCACCATGTCGACGAACCGCTCGCTCTGCCATTCGTCCTTGCCTTTTCCCGGGAAGCCCTCCTCGGGCGGAATCGAGAAATCGAGGAACAGCACGTCGATGTCGCCGTATTCCGTTAACAGCTCCCTCGTCTGCCCGTGCATGTACTCCACATAGTTCTGCCAGTTCCGCTGCGCGTCCAGCGCCGCGTACTCCTTGTTGTAGCGCATCGGATGCTTCACATCGACCGTATAGTCGGGATGGTGCCAGTCCAGCAGCGAATAGTACAGCCCCGTGCGTATGCCCTCCGCGCGGAACGCCTCCAGCATCGGGCGCAGCAGGTCCTGGCCGCAAGGCGTGTTGGTCGCCTTGTAATCGGTCAGCTTGGAGTCCCATAAGCAGAAGCCCTCGTGGTGCTTGGTCGTAACGACCATATATTTCATCCCGGCATCCCCGGCCAGCTTCGCCCATTTCGCCGGGTCGTACAGATCGGGATCGAAATGCCGGAAGTATTTGTCGTATTCCTCATTGCTCAGAAATTCCCGGGAACGCATCCATTCGTGACGCGCTCCCAGCGCGTACAGTCCCCAGTGAATGTACAAGCCGAACCGCGCCTCCGTGAACCACTCGCTGGACGGATCGTGCGCCGCCGACACGGCCTGCCGGGCCGCTGCCCCCGTTTTCTCCTTGTCGTTAGCCATTTGCTTCGCTCCTCCTCTTAACCTTCCGCTCTGTCTATAGGGGTTGAACCGGCTGAAGAAGTTCATTCCATTCCGAAGGGAATGGCTTTGCCGGCTTCAGACAGGTTGTTTTGCGTTTCTTTGATCGATAAAACCGGTGTAGGCCAGAAATTCCAAGCCTCTGCCCGCGGCGGCCGCCTTCCCTGTCTCCATGGCGCGGGGCCCGCTCGACGAAGCGCTCGAGGCGCTGCGCTTCAACCTGTCCCGATTGCGGTACTCGCGCGGAGTCACCGCATACTGCTCCTTGAAATGCTTGTGAAAGTAGTTCAGCGACCGATAGCCGCATTCGTAGGCGATGGAGGTGACGCTTAAATCCGAGGTGCGCAGCAGACGAATCGCCATCCGGATGCGCAGCCGGTGAATGAGCTGCTTCGGGCTCATGCCGGTCAGCAGGCGAAACTCCTCGTAAAACTGCGTCCGGCCCAGCCCGCTTCGGCGAATGACCGCCCGCATATCGAGATCGCCGGTCACATGCTCGATCATGTAAGCGACCGCGTCCAGCAGGTTTTCCGCCGCCGCCCGATAGCCGCCTTCCTGCTGTCCGGCCGAGAAACGCTCTCTGCTCAAGCCCTCGTACAGGTAGCCAAGCAGCTCGGCCAGCTTCGCATACTGCAGCAGCTGTCGGCCGCCCTGCCCGTCCGAGCCCTCGCGCTCCTGCTGCAGGGCCAGACTTTCGGCCGCTTCCAGCATCGCTTGCGCCCACGGCGAGTGCGGGCCGATAATCTCGCCTTCGCATGCCGCGTACAGCATCGCCAGCAGCCGGCCGCCCTGCGGCAAGCCCAGCAGCAGCTCCGCGGACAGCCGGATATGCAGCAGGCGGCAGCCGGCGGCGGCCGGCACAACCGCCGTCCTCGCGCCGAGCAGCCCGGCAAGCAGGAAGTCGCCGGGATTCAGCGCCTGCTTCCACCCGCCTCGCTCGACGTGCGCTCTGCCTGCGGCGAGGCAGATCAGCTCCACCGTGTCGCTGCGGCCTTCCAGCGTCAGCGGCTGTCGGGCCTGTCTCCAGAACGCGTGCCAGGAGCCGTCCGCATGTTGCCTTCCCTGTTGCATTAGCAGCTTCATCACCTTCTTTTACCCTTTGACCGAGCCGGCCGTCATGCCGGAAATGATAAATCTCTGGCCGAGCAAGTAAATAACGATGACCGGGAGCGTCGTCAGCACGATGTCCGCCGACACGAGGTTCCAGTTCACCTGGAAGCGGCCGAAGAAATTATACACGGCCAGCGTCATCGGCCACTTGTCCGAATTGTTCAGGAAGTAGAGCGGATGGATAAAATCGCTCCACGAGCCCATAAAGTTCAGAATCGCGACCGTCACCAGCACCGGCGTCAGCATCGGCATGACGACCGATACGAACAGACGGAGCGGAGAGCAGCCGTCGACGACCCCCGCTTCGTCGAGCTCCCGCGGCACGCCGCCGACGAAGCCGTAGATCAGAAAGACGCTGAACGGGATGCTGGACGCCGCCAGCAGCAGAATGATGCCGATCTGCGTGTTCAGCAGATGCGTCCACTGCATGACCTTCATCAAAGTGACGAAGTTGGCCGGCATGGCAATTCCCATAATCAGATAAAAGTACATCGCCTTGTTCAGCCTCGTGCGATTGCGCGAGAAGACGTAGGCCGCCAGCGAGGCGAGCAGGATGCTGCCGACCGTCGCTCCGGTCGCGTACAGCAGACTGTTAAAGAACGACTGCACCAGCTTGCCTTCCTCGATCACGATCGAGTAGTTCGACCACTGGAACACCTTCGGCAGCGACATGTTCATGCCGTTCGCCTCCGCTTTCGTCTTCAGGGAGTTGACGACGACGAGCAGCAGCGGAATAAACATGATCGCGCTCAGAATCCAGGCCAGCCCATTGCGCAGCGCCGGCAGAATCGCCTTGTTCATCATCGTTCGTCACCTTCTCTCGACATCAGGCGTATGACGAAGTAGCCGAGCACCGTCATGACGACGAACAGGACGGAAGACAGCGCCGTGCCCATACCGTAATTACCGGTGGAAAACTCCTTGAATATCGCCGTATACATCACGTCCGTCGCGTAACCCGGACCGCCGTTGGTCAATACGTATACCGCTTCGAACACCTTCAGGCCGTGCAGCAGGTTCAACACCGTCGTCACGACGAGCGCCGGCACAATAAGCGGGATCGTAATGCGCACCAGCTTCTGCCAGAAGTTCGCTCCGTCGATGGCCGCCGCCTCGTAGTAGGTTTTGTCGATCGACTGCAGACCGGCCAGCAGAATGATCATAATGTAGCCGACGCCTTTCCAGATATCTACGGCAATGATCGATTTGAAAGCCCAGTTCAGATCGGTCAGCCATTTCTGTGCCATAAAGTCGAGTCCGATCGCACGCAGCGATTCGTTCAGCAGCCCTGTCGCCGGATTCAGGATCGATTTGAAGATCAGGCCGACCACGAGCATCGGAACGATGGAGGGCATAAACAGCATGACCCGGTGGAATCCCTTCGCCCGGATGCCGTCGTTCAGCATCATCGCGAAGAGCAGGCCAAGCGCCGTCTTGAGCACAACCGTGCTGACCGTGAACACGAGCGTATTTTCGATATAACTGAGATACTTCGCTTCTCCGGAGAAGATCTTCGCCAGATTGTCGAAGCCGATAAAGCGGATTTCGTCCGTATAGCTGTTCCAATCGGTGAACGAAAAATAAATTCCCATAATGCCCGGCACAACGAAAAATATCGAATAAACGACCAGTGTCGCAATGCTGAAATAAAACGGATACATGACTCGATTCATCGCAAATTCCCCTCATTTCCCCCTAGAATGAAGCTGGCAACGGCCCGCGCTTCCGGGCCATTGCCACCCCCGATTCTGCCGGTCGCCGAACTTATTGCCAGTTCGGGTCCTGCGCCACCTTGGCCATATCCGCACGGCGCTGGTCGATGCTCCTCAGCACGTCGATCGGCTGAATGACGCCGGACAGCATCGCGACGATATCCTTGCCGATGTCCATCCATTGCGGGTTCACGTAGTTGACGTAGTTCTGAATATCGGTGCCGCGCTGCGGATAGCTGTCGAACATTTTTTGCTGCTCGGCGGTATATTTGTTCTGCAGACCCGGGAAGTTCAGATTGGAAATCGTCGGGTCGTTGTCGAGCATATACTGCAGGTTTTCCTGACGGGTCAGGAAGTTGAAATATTCCTTCGCCTCTTCGATGTATTTGGAGCCGGAATAGATGAATTTGCTCGGTCCGCCCGGATTGATGTAATAAATCTGGTTGTCCGTCAGCGGAATCGGGAAGAAGCCAAAATCGTCGACTTCGAATTCCTCGTATTCCTCGGCAATTTCAAGCGCTGCGCTTTGCGCCACCAGGCTCATCGCGAACTCGCCGGTGCCCAGCTTCGCCACCGTGTCGGAGCCCGTGTCGGATAACGTGTTGTCGCCGAAGAAGCCCAGGTCGTACATTTCCTTCAGCTGCGTCAAGGAATCCAGCATCGCCTGGCTGTCCACGAATTTCCGCTTGTTCTGATTCAGATCCTCATAGAGGTTCGGCTCCAGCTTATCGTAGTTCGGCCCCGGCTCCGCGAACCACAGCACATGATGCCAGCCGTCGGCGATCGGTTGGTAGATCGGCGTCACGCCGGACTCCTGAATCTTCAGCGAGACGTTCTTGAACTCTTCGTAGGTTTTGGGAATTTCCAGGTTAAGCTCGCTGAACAGCTTTTTGTTATACGCGATCACGAAGCTGCTGTAAGTGTCCCAGATCGTAAGCGCATACACTTTGCCGTTGGCGGTAAGCTGCTCTACGGACAGCGGGTCCTCGCGCTTCACCCATTCCTGGTCGCTCAGATCGACGGCGTTTTTCTCGACGTTGTAGTTCATCGTTATTTCGCTGTATCCGCTCTGTCCGCCGAAAATATCCGGACCTTCGCCGGCGTTCAGCTTCGTTTTCAGCACGTTGAAATATTGGTCGGAAGGCACGATCTGGTAATCGATTTTAATGCCGGTTTCCTCTTCGAACTTTTTCGCCAGCTCCATCTCAGAGTCTTTGATCCAGCCCTGGCTCGCCATATAAGTCAGCGTTACGCTCTTTTTGCCTTCCCCCTGTTCGGATCCGCTTCCGCCGGCCGACGGCGACGCGCTGCCCCCCTTGTCGTTGCCTCCGCAGCCGGCCAGCACGGCCGTCATCGCCAGAAACACGGAAAGCAAGGTCATCGTCCATTTCTTCATTCGCAAGTCCCCCTGTTCGTTATTCGCTTGCTCATCCGAAGATGATACTCTTAAGTATAATGAGTAGATTTTTTTCCTCCATAGATGAATCGATCCTAAACTTGTCTAAATTTAACCGCTTACATCTATGAAAAGTTGAGGTATAATTTAACTGATGTTTAGTTCAGTTTAGCCTCCAAGGGGTACAACATATGTTTAAAAGTATGAGAACGGCTTTATTTCTAACGTATTCCTCCATTATCCTGATCGTATTCGCGACGTTCGTCCTCTTCTTCTATTCCTGGTCGACCCAACAGCTGAGGGGTCAGACGACGAGCACGCTGGACAGCTTCGGCGTCTCGATTCAGGACCAGCTCGTTCAGCAGATCGAGCAGCTGAATCGGGTTTCCCTGAACGTGATGTACTCCAATCTCGTCAAGGAGCGCTTCGCCAGCTATATGTCCGACAGAAGGCCGGCTGACGGCCGCCCGGCCGACCCGGACGCCAGCGCGAACAACAACTCGACGTCTCCGGAGGATGCGGCTTCGGGCCGGCCCGAAGCCGACCCGGTCGCGGACGCTCAGCAGCAGCGCTTTCGGCAGAACAACGACGCCAAGGTGCTGACCGACGCGCTGACCGCCATTATCGGGCCTTCCCGACTGGTGGAGCAGATCTACTTGTACTCCTTTAACGGCCGCTATTACGGCACCGGCTTCGACAATCGGGAACGGGCCTACAAGCCGGAGGAGGCGCCGTTCATCGAACAGCTGCTGCAGGGACAGCCGGGCAAGCTGATCTCCGACCCGAATCTGGACTTGCAGCTGTCCAAGTATTATTCTTCCGAGGCCGGGAAATACTCCATCTCGCTCTATCGGCTGCTGTACGACGAGTACAACGTGCCGATCGGCGCGATCGAGGTGAAGCAGTACGCGCACCGCATTCTTGCAAGCGCTGCCGATTTCGAGAGCAACAATCCCTACAACGGGCATATTTATGTGCTGAACCGGGACGGCCGGATCATCTATCCGTTCGAGCACGACAGCGAACGGAACGAAGCGTTCCGCAGTCTCGTCGCTTCTCTGGACAAGGGAAGCGACCTGCATCGCAATCTGCCGTTCACCGACCCGATCACGTCGGAGAAGCAGCTGCTGTCGCTGCACCATTCGTCGTCGACCGGGTGGACGACGATTCTGACGACGTCGGAAAGCGATCTGTTCCGGCCGCTTCAGAAATTCACGTTCCAGCTGTTCGGCACCGCCTTCGTGCTCCTGGCGCTAGGCATCGGGCTGAGCTTCTATGCGGCCAATAAAATCACGTTCCCCATTTACAGAATTCGGCGCGCGGTTCGCAACTTTTCGTTCGAGCATATCGGCTCCAACATCATCGCCCAGCAGAAAATGAACAGCGGCTTCATCGAGCTGGACGAGCTCCACGACGCGTTCCAAAGCATGAGCGAGCGGCTGAAGCAGTCGCTGGACCATCTGCTGCTGGCCGAGGCGCAAAGCCTGCAAGCGCAGCTGAACGCTCTGCAGTCGCAGATGAATCCGCACTTTCTGTACAATACGCTGGCCAACCTTCAGGAGATGGCCGAGCAGCGGATGAACGAGCCGCTGATCGCGACGATCGAGCATATGTCGGACTTTCTGCGGTACATCACCTCCAAGGAGCGCCAGGTGCCGCTGCGGGACGAGCTGACGCATACGATCAACTATTTGGAGATCAACAAAATGCGCTTCGGCGAGCGGCTAACCTACCGCGTCTCCGTGCCGGAGGAGCTGCTGTCCCAGACGGTGCCGAAGCTGGCCGTTCAGCCGCTCGTCGAAAACAGCATTAAATTCGGCACCTCCCAAGCCCCGCCTTGGCGGATCGATATCATCGGCTCCATGACCGACACCTGTTGGCAGGTCGAGGTGAGAGACTACGGAGGCGGCTTCGAGCCGGACAAGCTCGCCCGGCTGCAGGCCAGGCTTTCCTCGCTCGAGAAGGAGAGCAGCCTCCCGACGCTGGAGCTGAACGGCATGGGCCTGCTCAACATTTATTTAAGATTAAACCTGATTTACGGCGAGCACAAAATTTTCGAAATTCGCAACCATCCGACCGGCGGCGCGTCCGTGCGCATCGGAGGGCTGCTGCATAAGGAGTGATTCGGCATGCAGGAAGTGACTTACTCAACCGTGATCGCCGAGGACGAGGATTTGATCCGCAGCGGTCTGGTCCGCAAAATCGAGCAAAGCCGGCAACGCTTCGCCGTCGTCGGCGAAGCCACGCACGGCGAGGAGGCGCTGGAGCTCGTCCGGCAGCTGCAGCCACAGCTTCTCGTCACGGACATTCGCATGCCCGTGATGGACGGTCTGAAGCTGATCGAGGAGGTTCACAAGTATTATCCGCGCACCGCGGTCATTATCGCCAGCGGGTACGCCGACTTCGAATATGCCCGGCAGGCGATGAAATTCAACGTCAAGCATTATTTGCTGAAGCCGGTTAAGCAGCACGATCTGGCGGAGGTGCTGAACGACGTCAGGGCGCAGCTCTCCAAGGAGCCCATCGTCGAGGCCAATGACATCGAGAAAACGGTGCAGCGCATTCAGAGCTACCTGAGGGAGCACTTTCACGAGGAAATCAGTCTGGAGCAGCTCGCCAAGCAGTTCAATTTCTCCGCCGCCTATTTAAGCAAAATTTTTCTCAAGCATACCGGCGAAGCGCCTTCGAAGTACATCGCCACGCTAAGAATCAACGAGGCGAAGCATCTGCTCAAGCACCGGAAGGATCTTCCCGTCAAGACGGTCGGCGAGCAGGTCGGCTACGGCGATCCGTTTTATTTCAGCCGCATCTTCAAGCAGGCGACGGGAATGACCCCGCGCGAATACCAGAAGTAAAGCGCGGCGAGACCGGCGCCGCCGATCTCGCAAGCGAGCCTAAACGGACCGCGCCGTCCTTGGAATCGGCGGGACATCGTTCAGGTCGAAGGGGATTCGGATCGGGATAGCCAAGCATAAACGGCTTACGCCGTCCTTGGGACCGGCGAGATAACGTTTATGTCGGAGGTGATTCAGAGAAGTATAGGGAATTTTATACTTTCTGAATCACCAAGCAACAACGCCTTCGGCGTCCTCTAGAGGCGGAATCGCGTTTTTGTCGGAGGCGTTTCACCGAGAAAAGAGGGCCGTCGCCCTGCCCGGACGACGGCCCTCTTCCCTATGTGCTCTGACCGGAAGAGCTCAGCTCGTGAAACAGCTGAAGCTTCGCGTACAGATCCTCCAGAATGAAACGGGAATCCACGCTGGTGTATACCCGGATCGGCCTGGCCGTCCCGGGATGGACATAGCCCATATCCGCCTCCCGAACCTCGGGCGCGGACCGCAGCTCGTAATCGAAGTTCTGATCGTCGATCAGCAGAGATACCGCCGGGGAATCGCCCATATTCCACGACTCTCCGGGCGGCCAGCGCGGCGTATGAATCGGCAGCAGGTTGAATTCCTCCAGCTGCCGGAACAGGTAGTCGCCGATCTTCCCCCATGGCTTTACCTTGACGGCCAGCTCCGCAAGCGAGACTCGCGGCATTTTATAGACGTCCCTCGGAACCTGCCACAGCGGAATGTCGGACCGGAATACGATGTTGGCGGCGGCGATGTCGTTGCCCAGATTAAACTCCTCGCCGCCTTGCGGATAAGCGCCTCCGCCGATCCAGACGGCCGTCAGCCTTCCGGCGATCTCGGGCTTGGCCTTATAGGCGGCCGCCAGGTCGGTAATCGCGCCCAGGAAGATCGCGAACAGCGGCTCCTGCGCATCGTCCCGCATCGCCTCGTCGATGATGAACTGCGCGCCCTCGCTGACGACCGGGGCGTCCGGATTCAAGCGTCCTGCGGAGCCGCGGTACACCGGATAATCCTCGCTCATGTCCATCAGATCCAAAATCCGCTTGATCTCGGCGTAAGACTGCTCCATGGACGTATCCGTTCTGTGCGTGCCGAAGTGGGTCGCGACAAAGCCGCGGATGATCAGCTTGGGCGTCAAGAGCGCCTGCACGATCGCATACTGATCGTCCGCTTCGTTCGCCGCGTCGGTGTTGACGATGACGCGTACGCGTTTGCCCGCCGGAACCCGGTATGGAAACCGTTCGAAAATCGCGTTCATTTTCCTGCTCCCCTTCCCCTATTCCCGAGTCGCGCCATAGACGCTCTCGAACATGTACTCGCCCGAGCCGACTTCGAAGACGGCGGCGGTCGTCGTCCGTTCGGCCAGCTTCCAGCCTTGCCCGGATGCCGCCTCCTCGACGGACCGGCCGTCTACCTGGACGCCGGTGCCGGGAACGACCACCGTCGCCGTCGCGTTCGCCGGTATACGTACGGCAAGACGGAAGCTTCCGTCGGACGACCGCTTCCATTCCGAGGCGACCGGACCGTACAGCGAACGGTACTCCGCCTTCGCCTCGTTAAGCCGGCCGCCGGGCTGAGGCCGAATGAGCGTATGGCGGAAGCCGGGACGGGCCGGATCGGCCTCGATGCCCGCCATATAGCGGAACATCCACTCGCCGACGGAGCCTAGAGAATAATGGTTGAACGAGTTCATCGACGGCGTCTGGAAGCCGTTATGCTCGGTCCAGCCGTCCCAACGCTCCCAGATCGTCGTCGCCCCGTGCTTGATCGAATACATCCAGGACGGGAACGCCTCCTGGGTGAGCAGCGTATAGGCGACGTCGAGCCGCCCGCTGTCCGTCAGCGCGGGCAGCAGATAGCCGACGCCGAGGAAGCCGGTCGACAGCCGGTCGCCCCGCTCCCGGATGTTGTCCGTGAGGCGGACGATCGCCTTGTCGCGCAGCCCGTCCTCCAGAAGGCCGAACTGCAGCGCCAGCACGTAGACGGTCTGCGTCTCGCCGCGGATGCGTCCCTCCCCGTCGACGAAGGCGCGGCGGAAGGCGGCGGCGATGTCCCGGAACAGCCCGTCGTAATGCGCTTCGTCCCCGGTCCTGCCGAGGACGCCGGCGATGCGCGACAGCAGCTTCGTGCTGTAGGCGAAATAGGCGGTCGCCAGCACTTCGTTCGGCGTATCGGCATCGATCGACAGCCAGTCGCCGTAATTGGCGTAGTTCGGACGGACGAGCTCGTCGCTGTTCGCCTTCAAATATTCGACCCAGCGAACCATGGCGTCGTAATGGGTTTCCAGAATGCGGGTATCCCCGTACATCAGGTACAGCGTCCACGGAATGACGACGCCCGCGTCTCCCCAGCCCGCGTTGTCCGGCGCGAACCAGTTGAGCCGCGTGTTCCACATTTTGTGACGAATCCACCCGGCGTCGGGGGCTACGTCCGTGAAGGCGCCCGAAGGCTGCTGCGCGTCGATCATGTCCCACATGAACTTGGTGAAGAACCGGGACACGTCCATATTGTAGGAAGCCGTCCGGGCGAAAATCTGGGCGTCCCCCGTCCAGCCGAGCCGCTCGTCCCGCTGCGGGCAATCCGTCGGGACGGACAGGAAGTTGCCCCGCTGTCCCCACACGATGTTCGAATACAGCTGGTTGACCCTGTCGTCGTCCGTCTCCAACCGCCCGGTGCGAGGCGTGTCGGAATGCACGACCTTGCCGACGATCGTGTCAAGATCCGCTTCGCCGGGATACCCGATCAGCTCGACATAGCGGAAGCCGTGGAACGTAAAGAGCGGCTCGTAGCGCTCCAGCCCTTCGCCCTTCAAGATGTAGTGATCCTGCTGCACGGCCACCCGCAGGTTGTCCAAATACAGCGAGCCGTCCGGGTTGAGCATTTCGGCGTGGCTCAGCGTAATCTTCCTTCCCCGCGCGCCGCGAACCTTCACTTCCGTCCAGCCGACCATATTTTGTCCCATATCGTAAATGTAGGTACCCGCTTCCGTGCGGCGCACGGATATCGGCCTCATCGTCTGGGTGATGCGCACCGGAGGCTCGAGCGAAGCGGTCAGCAGACCGTTGTAGCCCGGCCGGACGTCCGGCTGCTCCCAGCCCGAATCGTCGAAGCCGGGAAGGTCCCAGCCGTCCAGCTCCAGACGGGCGTCGTACGCCTCCCCCTTGATCATGTCGGAATACAGAATCGGCCCGCGGGCCGTCCGCCAGGACGAGTCCGTCGCCACGATGCGCTTCGTGCCGTCGGCCAGCTCGATGTGAAGCTGCAGCAGGAAGAACGGACGCTGTCCGTACACCTTGCTGCCCAGGAACCCGACGGTTCCGCAGTACCAGCCGTCGCCGAGCACGGCGCCGACCGCGTTATCCCCTTCCTTCAGAAGGTGCGTCACGTCGTAGGTCTGCACCTGCACCCGCTTGTCGTAATCGGTAAAACCCGGCGCGAACAGATCTCCGACCTTCTCGCCGTTCACCCGGAGGTCGTACAGCCCCAGCGCCGTGGCATAGACGGTCGCTCTCGCCACTTGGCCATCGATGGCGAACGACTTGCGCACGAATGGGGAGGGCTGCATGTTCGCGTTGGGCTCCGTCTTGCGGCCGATCCATCCAGCCTTCCATTCGCCGCGGTCCAGCAGCCCCATCGTCCAGAACGCCGTCTCGCTCCAATCGGACGGCCTGCCCTGGGCGTCCCACACCTGAACCTTCCAGTAATAACGCCCTTCGGAGACGAGCGGCTTACCGCCGTACGTCACCTGGATGGAGCTGTCCGACTCTATCTTGCCGGAATCCCATTGATCCCCCTCTTCGCGATCCAGCGCCTCCTCGGAAGAGGCGACCAATATGCGGTACGCGCTCTGCGCGGCTCCCCGTTCCTCCGACTCCAGTCTCCAGAACAGCCTCGGCTTTTTCTCATCGAGTCCCAGCGGATTTTCGACGTACTCCGTTTTAAGTTGGACGACGCGCAACGACATCGGCGATTCCTCCGTTTCCTATTGATTTTCGCGGAAGACCCGCATTCGGTTCTTCCATCGCGAGCGCAGCGAGGATCATCCCTCGCGCGAAGCCTCCTCGGCCGCGAGCACGGCTTTGACCGCCGCCTGCCAGCCCCGGTTCAGACGCTCCCGTGTCTCTCCGTCCATGCCGGGAGAATAGCTTTTATGTTTACGGTAAAACGAAAACAAATCGTTCCGGTCCCACCATCCGAGCGCAAGCCCCCCCATATAGGCGGAGCCGAGCGCGGACAGCTCGGCCGCCTCGGAGCGAACGACCTCCGCGTTCAGCAGATCGGCCTGGAAACGCATCAACAGCTCGTTGGCCGTTGCCCCGCCGTCGACGCGAAGCTCGCTCAGCGGCAGCCCGGTTTCCGCCGACAGCAGTCGAACCGCGTCCGCGACCTGATAAGCGATGCTCTCCAGTGCGGCGCGCAGCAGATGGCGCCGGTCCGACGAGCGGTTCAGGCCGATGATAGCCGCGCGGGCTCGGGCATTCCAATGCGGAGCGCCCAGTCCGACGAACGCGGGGACGAGATAGACCCCGCCGGTATCGGGGATGTCCGCGGCTGCCGCTTCGAGCTCGGCGTGGTCCTTGAACAGGCCGAGCTCGTTGCGCACCCAATTCAAGGAATCTCCGGTCGAACGAATCACGCCCTCCAGCGCGTATTCCACCCTTCCGCCGATTCCCCAGGCGATCGCCGTCACCAGCCCGTGGCCTGCCTTGACCGGCTCGTCGCCCGTATGCATCAGCACGGACGTGCCGGTGCCGTAGGTGCCCTTGGCCATGCCCGGCCGGGTGCACTGCTGACCGAACAGCGCCGCTTGCGAATCTCCGATGACGCCGGCGATCGGCTTCGGCACCGGAAACAGCTCCGGCTCGTCCGTCATGCCGTACACGGCGTCGCTGTCCTTCACTTCGGGCAGCAGCGACAGCGGAATGCCCAATTTGTCGGCCAACTGCTCATCCCACTTCAGCGTATGGATGTTGAACAGCTGCGTCCGGCTCGCATTCGTGTAATCGGTTGCATGCACTTGTCCGCCGGTCAGCTTCCAGATCAGCCAGCTGTCTATCGTCCCCGCAGCCAGCCGTTCGACCGGAATGCCGGCCGCCTCGTGCTCGAGCAGCCAGCTCCATTTTCCCGCCGAGAAGTAAGGATCCAGAGGCAGGCCGGTACGGGAGAGTACAAGCGGCTCCAGTCCTTCCCGCTTCCTCCCCTCGCACCAATCGGCGGTGCGCCGGCACTGCCAGACGATCGCATTGGCGATCGGCAGGCCGGTCTCGCGGTCCCAGATCAGCGCCGTCTCGCGCTGATTCGTAATCGTCAGCGCCGCGACGCCGTCCGGGCCGATGCCGGCTTGATCCATCACGCTGCGGATCGCAGCCTTTACGTTACCATACAGTTCCAGCGGATCGTGCTCCACCCAACCGTCCCGCGGATAGATTTGCCGGTGCGCGAGCGAGCACCGATGACGAATGCGTCCTTCCCGATCGGTCAGCATCGCTTTTGTGCCGGCCGTGCTCTGGTCTACGGTAAGCAGGTAGCTCATCGTGCTTTCGCGCCTGCCAGCCGCTCGGCAAGCTCCTTGACGTTCTCTGCCGACAGGCCGTAATGGCGGAACACCTCGGCCGTCTTGCCGGCGATCGCGGGCTCGTCGGGAATGCCGAGAATTCTCAGCGGAACCGGGCAATGCTGGGACGTGACTTCGGCGACTGCGGCGCCGAGTCCGCCGTACACGCTGTGCTCTTCGAGCGTGATGATCGCTCCCGTCTCTTCGGCCGCGGCGACGATCGCCTCGACGTCCAGAGGCTTGATCGTATGCATGTTGAGCACCCGGGCCTGGATGCCGCTCTCTTCCAGCAGCTTCGCCGCGTCCAGCGCCACCCGCACCGTCTCGCCCGCGGCGATCAGCGTCAGATCGTGGCCGTCCTTCAGGCGAACGGCTTTGCCGAGCACGAACTCGCGATCGTCGTCCTCCTCGTACACGTCCTCTACCGGATTGCGGCCGATCCGCACGTAGACGCCGCCCTCGTATTCGGCGATGGCGCGGGTCATCTTCTTCGTCTCGTGGCGATCCGCCGGCAGCACGACGGCCAAGCCGGGAATCGCGCGCGTGACGGCAATATCCTGCACCGAGTGGTGCGACATGCCGAGCGCGCCGTACGAGATGCCGCCGCTGATGCCGATCAGCTTGACGTTCGTGTTCGAATACGCGACGTCCACCTTGATCTGCTCGATGCTCCTCATGCTCAGGAAGCAGGCCGGAGACGTCACGAACGGCGTTTTGCCGCTGTGCGCCAGGCCCGCCGCAATGCCGACGATGTTCTGCTCCGCGATGCCCGTCTCCACGAACTGCTCGGGATACTTCTTCGCGAACGGAGCCATCGCCGCCGAGCCCCGCGAGTCGCTGGCCAGCACCATAATGTCGCGATTGCCCTCGGCCAGCTCCAGCAGCGTTTCGCACATCGCCTGACGGTTCGGAATCGTATTAGGCATGGGTTCCGCTCCTTTCCTGTTCGTTCTCGAGCGCGGCCAGCGCGGCGTCGAGCTCCTCGTGCGCCTGCTTCAGCTGTTCGTCGTTCGGGACGTGATGGTGCCATTCCGGTTTGTTTTCCGCGAAAGAAACGCCCTTGCCCTTAACGGTGTTCGCCAGCAGCAGCGTCGGCTTCCCGGCCGCCTCCGGCGCGGCGCGAAACGCCCGCAGAAGCTCGCCGTAATCGTGGCCGTCCACGGCGACGACGTGCCAGCCGAACGCCTCCCACTTCCGGTCCAGCGGCTCCAGCGCCATGACGTCCTCCGTGCTGCCGCTGATCTGCAGTCGGTTGCGGTCGATGATGCCGACGAGATTGTCCAGCTTGTAGTGCGCTCCCGCCATCGCCGCCTCCCAGACCGAGCCTTCGGCCTGCTCTCCGTCGCCCATCAGGCAATAGACGCGGTACGGACTGCCGTCCCGCTTGGCGGCCAGCGCCATGCCGACCGATACGGCCAGACCGTGGCCGAGCGCCCCGGTGTTCATCTCGATGCCGGGCACCTTGTTGTTCGGATGCCCGATCAGTCTCGTCCCGAATTGGCTGAACGTGGACAGCTCCTCCTTCGGAAAATAGCCGAGATCGGCCAAAATGCACCAGAGCGACTCGACGCAGTGGCCTTTGCTCGCCACGAAACGGTCGCGGTCCGGCAGCTTCGGATTTTTCGGATCGTGCTTCATCACTTCATAATAAAGGGCGGTCAAAATGTCGGTATTGCTGAGAGAGCCTCCCGTATGTCCGCCTTTCGCCGCATGGATCATCGTCATCAGCTCTTTACGGATTTGCAGAGACTTGCGCTTCAGTTCCAGTATGCTTGCCATCATTACACGCTCCCTCTCAGCCAGGCGCGGATTTGCTCCTCCGTCGGATCGACCGGATCCGGCGTCAGGCCGGGAATGTATTGGCAGGCTTCGTACAGCGCCGGTATGACGTTGGCGTGAATGCCGACGGAGTGGTGCACGTACGGGCCCTTCACCAGCTTTTCCTCCCACAGCGGCCAGTCGTTGACCTCTACCCAGACGTAAGAGCCGCGCGTGTAAGGTCCCGTGATGCCCTTCGCCTTGCCAAGGAACAGCTGGTATTCGCCGTTGTCGCCGTCGAAGCGGGCGATCGTCATGCTGCCCCCGCGGATTTCTCCTTCGTGGGTGCCCGGCGCGTGATCGTCGAACAGGAAATGCTTGCGCATTTTCGGCTTGTTCTCCACGCTGAGCGACACGGGAAAATTGCCGCAGTGGAACAGCAGCTCGCCGTTGTCGTTCTCCGGATGGCGGACCGTGATGTCGGCGAAGAAGGTCGGCGCCTCGTTCATGGCCGCCGCCTGAACCATCACCGACGTGATCGCCCCGTGAATGTCGGTCTCGCAGGTGACCGGAATTTGCTCGTCGGTGAGAATCGCGTTGGCCAGGCAGGGCATAATGCCGATCGCGTCCTGCAGGGCGGACCAGCACTGAATCGCGATCGCGGTGCTGCCGGAATCGACCGCCAGCTTCTTCATCGCCACCTTGAGCGCCGCCACGCGCTTGACGTCGTCGTCGGTCACCTCGGAGATGTCCAGCTTGTCGCGAATGTATTGGATCGCTTCCGTCAGCTCGGGACCTCCGGACTTCTCGGCTTTCTTCGCCGCATTCGTAATGTCCACCAGCGTAATCGGATGCAGCTCGATGCCGAACCGCTCCAGCAGCTCGCCTTCGTTGCACATCATCGTCCAGAACGATGTCGGCCGCGGCCCGATCTGCAAAATTCTCAGGCTGCGGAAATGACGCACCACGTTGGCAGCCGCCACGAAATTTTTGAAGCCGCGTTCGAACACGGGGTCGTCCACTCGGCTGTTCGTCACGTAGGTGAAGGGCGTGCGGAAGCGGCGCAGCACCTTGCCCGTTGCGAACAGGCCGCACTGCGTATCGCGGAGACGCATGCCGTCCTCCAGCGGCGCCTCGTCGCGGGGCCCCCAGAGCAGCACCGGCTTGCCGAGCGTCTTGGCGACCCGGGCTACCGTATCTTCCGTACCGAAATTGCAGTGCGGGAAGAAGACAGCGTCGACCTTCTCCTTGAGCAGATGCTCCGCGATTTCCTCCGCCCCGATCCGATCGTCGTACAGCAGCCCTTCCGGATTAAGCCCCTCCAAGTCGACAATGTCGATGTCCATACCGAAGGAATCCAGCTTTTCGCGGATCTGCACCTTGTACTTGAAAGCGTCTTCCGCACTGAACGTGAACCTTCTCGTCGGGGCGTACCCCAGCTTCAACTTTTTCATGTCGCTCTCTCCCTTTCGATTCGGTTATTCGGATCTGTCCTGCCTCAACGGCCTCGTAAATCAGTTAAACAGAACTAAACAGAGTGCATATTCAACTAAACAATCACTTAAAACGTTCCGTCTTCATTCCCTTACACCCCCATCCTATCACCGTAAAAATAGGGAGTCAACTAAAATTTAGCCTTAGTTTAGTCTATTTAGCTGGATTATTGTGATTGTTTAGTTTAGGTGTTGTACAAAACGGGAAAACAGTAGTAAACTAAACTCAACTCAACAGCTTCGAATTCAACGCCTTTAGTCCCCTATTCTGAATAGAACGGAGAAATTCCGATGAGAATGGAAGATATAGCAAAAATCGCGCAAGTATCGAAATCGGCCGTCTCCCTGGCGCTCAGCGGCAAGCCCGGCATCGGCAGCGAGACGAGGGAACGAATTTTGCGCATTGCCCGGGAAATGGGGTACAACGCCAAGCCGCGCAGCTCGTCGCCAACGTCCGACAAAGCCTCCAAATCGATATTGTTTCTGGTCATCACCAATCTGGGAATCGTGCTTGAGGAGTATTACCAGCAGCCCTTTTTCCGAGAACTGATTCATTACGTCGAAGAGCGCTGCCGTTCCAAGGGGTATTCCGTTATGTTCTCGTCCGTGGATATGGATCAGTTCGAGCACAACGTTCGCGCGATTGCCGAGGAGCATCGCAGCAGCGGGGCCATTTTGCTTGGCACCAATCTGAGCAAGGAACAGATCGCGACCGTGGCGGATCGCCTCCCGCAGCTCGTCGTTCTGGATACGTGCTACGATACGCTGCCGATTCACTTTGTCGAAATCAACAACGCCATGGGCGCCTATCAGGCGGGAACGCACCTATGCGAGCTCGGCCACCGGGATATCGGCTACGTCGCTTCCAACGTGCGGATTCATAATTTCGAGGAGCGTAAAGCGGGCTTCCTTGCCGCGCTTCGGGAGAGAGGCTTGGAGATTGCGCCGAGCCGAACGTTCGCCGTCGCGCCGACGCTGCTTTCGTCCCAAGAATCGATGCGCCGACAGCTCGAAGCTTGCATTCGGTCGGAGGGCAGGCTGCCTACGGCGCTCTTCTGCGAGTGCGACTACATCGCCATCAGCGCCATGAAGACGCTGGCCGAGCTCGGCTACCGCGTCCCTGAAGACATTTCCGTCATCGGCTTCGACAACATCAGCGAGTCCGTGATCGTCACGCCCGAGCTGACGACGATCCATGTCGAGAAGGAGAAGATGGCCAGGCTCGCCGTCGACCTGCTGACGGATCCGGCCGAGCACGGCTCCGACGCCCGGATGAAAACCCGCGTCGACACCCGTTTCGTCGAGCGCTTGTCGACAGCATCTCCGGCCTCCGTCCTTCGGACCGTTTGAGTCTGGGATCGGCTGGCTTTTTCCTCTGCCGCAATAACGTCACTAAGCAACCATGGATGGATGGATGGCGACGAATGGTAAAATAGCTTCAGGGTGCAACCTCAAGCCCTTATGATTTCCCTGGGAGATTCGCACCGCTTGCTGCGCAAGGGTTCCCGGCTTTTCATGCCACTTTTGAGACAATTTGTCGTCCCCCAGTCCTGCCGAGTAGGTTGGGCTTAGGCGAAATCGAGACTGCGGGGCGTCCGTGGCTCGGCGCTATCTAAGCCGCGGGGCCGAGGCCAAAAAAGTGCCTTTGCGCTTCCCGAGCCTCGGGGCTAAGGCCATAAAAGTGCCTTGACGTCACTCGAGCCGCGGGGCTAAGGCCAAAAGAGTGCCTTGACGTCACTCGAGCCGCGGGGCTAAGGCCAAAAGAGTGCCTTGACGTCACTCGAGCCGCGAGGCTAAGGCCATAAAAGTGCCTTGACGCCACTCGAGCCGCGAGGCTAAGGCCAAGAAAGCGCCTTGACGTCACTCGAGCCGCGGGGCTAAGGCCATAAAAGTGCCTTGACGTCACTCGAGCCGCGGGGCTAAGGCCATAAAAGTGCCTTGACGTCACTCGAGCCGCGGGGCTAAGGCCAAAAGAGTGCCTCCGCGCTTCCCTGAGATGCGGGGCTAAGGCCAAAAGAGTGCCTCCGCGCTTCCCTGAGATGCGAGGCCAAGGCCAAGAAAGTGCCTCCGCGCTTCCCTGAGATGCGGGGCCAAGGCCAAGAAAGTGCCCCCCCGCTTCCCTAGCTGCGGGGCTAAGGCCAAGAAATGGCCTCCCCCGCTTCCATAGCTGCGGGGCCAAGGGCAAGAAATGGCCTCAACGTCAAAGGCTGTGGCTGTGCATAGTACGGTTAACCTACTGACACCAGGAATGTTAGGGGATAGGAAAGGTCCCTACTTAAAAAGCCCCCTCCGTTATCGAAATTGTGGAGAGGGAGCTTTTTATGTGGCTAGCGTAACAGCACAACCCGCTGCCGCTTGCGAGCGGACTCCAAGCAAGCGTCCACCAGCCTCATGTTGTCGACGGCGTCCTGGGCGGGGAACAGCGGCTGCTCCTCGCCCCAGACGACGCGGGCGAATTGATCGGATTGCGCGACGTAGGCGTCCACGCCATAAGGGCCTTCCGTGCGGCTTTCCCCGCCGGCCTGCACGACGATCATATCGTTCTCCTTATTCGGCAGGAACGACGGCTTCAGCAAGATCGTGCCTTCCGTGCCGACGATCTCCAGCTCGTTGCGGAACGTCGCCCACATGCCGCAGTCGAACGTCAGCGCCACGCCGCCCGCAAACTCCACCAGACCGGACGCCATCATATCGACCTCGTCGTGCTCCGGGGAAAACAGCGCGTGAACCGTGACCGCCTCCGGCTCGGCTCCGGTAATCCAGCGCGCCGCGCTGAGCGGGTAGACCCCGACGTCGTACAGTCCCCCGCCTCCCCAAGCTTTCACCTGTCTGATATCGCTTTTATTCTCGGCTCCATTGTAGGTAAACACGCCGCGAATCGCTCTCAGTTCTCCGATCTCTCCACCAGCGAGAATCTCCTTCACTCTAGCGATTCTCGGGTGATGTCTATACATGAAGGCTTCCGCCAGATGTACGCCTGCCTGCTTGCAGTAATCGACCATTTCCTGCGCCTCCGCTGCGTTGAGCGCCAGCGGCTTCTCGCAGAGAATATGTTTGCCGGCCTTCGCCGCCGCGATCGTCCACTCCTTGTGAAGATGGTTCGGAAGCGGGATGTACACGGCATCGATCTCCGGATCGTCCAGCAGCGCCTCATAGCTTCCGTAATGCTTCGGAATGCCGAACTCCTCCGCTTTCGCCTTTGCCTTCTCCTCGTTCCTGCTGGCGACGCCGACGAGCTCCCCCGTCTCCGAAGCGCGAATGGCCGGTATCACTGCGCGATCCGCGATCGCGGCGCACCCAAGTATTCCCCAACGCAAACGTTTCATTGCCGAATCCCTCTCTTCTCTCGTTTTCCCCCTAATTATAGCACGCCTGACGATCTTTTCGATCACGCCAATTTGGGGTACAATGGGACGATACCAACGAGATAGAAAGGGAGAGAAGGATGCCATACCGCCTGATTGCTACCGATCTCGACGACACGCTGTTAACGGACGATTTGACGGTGACCGAAGGAACGCGGCGAGCCATGAACGACGCCATCGCCAGAGGCGTGCATTTGACTATCGCGACGGGTAGAATGTTCGACTCTGCCCAGAAGATCGCCCGACAAGTCGGACTGAACGTTCCGATCATCACCTACCAAGGCTCGCTGATCAAAAATCTGCTGGACGAGGAGGTTTTGTACGAACGCTCGCTTCCGACAAGCGTTGCCCTTGAGCTTTACGAATACTGTGCGGCCAACGGACTGCATCTGCAGAGCTACATCGACGACAAGCTCTATGTGGCCGAGGACAACGACCACATTCAAAGCTATGCCAAACAATCGAACATTCCCTATATTGTAGAACCGGATTACAAACGCATTATCGAGCATCCGAAGCAGACGAAGCTGCTCGTCATCGACGAGCCTGCCAGATTGGACGCCATGATGCCAGACCTGAGAAGCCGATTCGGCTCCAGAGCGCATCTGACGAAGTCCAAGCCGAACTACTTGGAGTTTCTCCATCCGGAGGGCACCAAGGGTCACGCGCTCCGCTTCCTCGCCGCCTACTACGGCATTCCAATCGAGGAGACGATCGCCATCGGCGACGCGATGAACGACCACGAGATGGTCGAGGCTGCCGGCCTCGGCGTGGCGATGGCCAACGCCGTCCCGGCGCTGAAGGAAATCGCCGACTACGTTACGCTGACCAACAATGAAGAAGGCGTCCGGCACGTGATCGAGAAGTTCGTGCTGAACGCTTAACGTCGAACGAAGCGCTTCCGGCTCTAATGGGCAGGAAGCGCTTCGTCTCATTTTAATCCAATCGACGGGTATTGCGCCTCTTCCCCGCCTTTATTCCCACAGCTTCTTCTCGAGCGTATACGCCTTGACCGTACCCGCAGGCCGAACGACAAGCTCCTGATCGACGACCTCGTACCCCATATTCTGATAGAGAACGAGATTGTTTTGAACCGATTGCCGGACTTTGCAGCGGCTGAGCTTCTTGCCCTTGGCGATGCCATGCGTCTCGATCCATTTGACGAGTTGTCTTGCATAACCTCTTCTGCGCCGATGCGGCACGACCGACAGGCGGAAGAAATAGATGGCGTCGCCGTCGTACTTAAAGCGAACCATAGCCGTAGCCGTATCGTCCTCATACAGAATCACGGCGGATTCGGTGCCGCTGCGAAGCGCTTCCAGCACCGATTCTTCGGTCTCGTCCAGCGCGCTCGACGGAGGAATCGCCGAACGGTACTCCTCGAACGCCATTCTCATCAGCGTATACACCGTATCCGCATCATCCGGCGTCGCCTCGCGAATATGCACTTCCGGATCCTTCTTCAGCTTGACGAGAGGCTCGGCCGGAGCTTCGTCCGGCTCCTCCAGCGCCGCCTTGTCGGCCTCTTCTCCTTCGGCGGTCTCGGCTTGGGCCGTCCGGGCTCTCGGGGAAGGCGGAGCGACGTACTGCCCGCGGAAATAGTCGCGCGTCGGCTTCAGAAGGAACAGCATAATCACGACAAGCGTTAACATAATTTGCATTTGGTTCGTAATCATGGAACACATTAGTAGAACGATGGAAATCAGCACTGCAAACAGATATTTCCTCTTGTTGATCATAATGATCATGCCAACCATCGATAGCACCGTAAGGAGTATGTAAACGATCATGAAGGACAGGTTGCCTTCCGGGATATCGCCAATCTGGTTCAGGTTGGCCAGCAGCGATCCGACTCCGATTAGAAACATAACAAGCTGAAAATAAAGAATCATGAGCATAATACGTATCGTGGTTGGTTTCTGCAAATGATAATCCTCCCTATTGTCTGCGCATTTCCTGTTCTAATCGATAATTATAGCAAAAAAACAGCCCAGCGGTGCATAGCTTTCCCGCTAAAGCTGTTTTTTACCATGATCGGGACTGTTATTGCCCGGCCAACACCTGATACCAGATCCCCCGCCTGTCGTAGAGCGTATCTCTGACCTCGTCCCATCCGCCCAAATAATCGATCGTGAACAACTCGGGCGGCTGAGGGTACTGATCCTCCATCTGAGCGGCCAGCGCTTCGTTCACCGGTCGGAAGCCGTGCTTGGCGAACAGCCTCTGAGCTTCGTCCGAGTAGAGAAATTCGACGAAAGCGTCCGCGACCTCCCTTACCCCATGACGGTCGGCATTACGGTCGACGACGGCGGCGGGATTCTCGATCAGAATCGTGCTCGGCGGTACGACGATGTCGTACTCCACGCCCTTGGCGATCCGCGCCAGCAGCTCGTTCTCGTAGGTCACGATAACGTCGCCGACCCCGTATTCGAAGGCGGCCATTGAAGCGCGTCCGCTCTTGTCCATCGATTCGATATTCCGGTGCACGTCGACGAGGAACTGCTTCGCGGCGGCGGCGTCCTTCGTCCCCGTCGCCTGCTCCGCCTTCTTCAGCCCCGCTCCGTAGATCGCGTTAATGTCCCATTGGGCGCCTCCCGACGTTTTCGGATTCGGGTACAGCACCTTCACGCCGGGACGGGTCAAGTCCTCGAAGTCCCGGATGCCGAGCGGATTGCCTGCTCTCGTGCCCAGCACGACGATCGAACGCGTAATCATCCCGTTCGTGGGCCCCTGTTTCCAGTTCGCCGACACGAGACCGGAGCTGACGAGCTTATCCACGTCTCCCTCGAGAGCAAGCAGCGTCACGTCCGCATCGAAGCCTCCGATGATCGAGCGGGTCTGCGTGCCAGAAGCCTCGTACGACTCCTGGAAAGCGACCGTCTGTCCGGTCGTTTCCTTCCAGCGGGCTTTGAACTCGGGGATGATCTCCTGCAGCGCGTCCTTGGCGACCGAATACGCGCCGAGCACAAGCGTCACGTCTCCGGCTTCCGCGGCCGCCTCCGCACCCGGCTCCTCCCGGCCTCCGCCGCAGCCGGACAGAACGAACGCCAACAGGCTTATCATCATCAGAGTGCCATACCACGCGGCACGCCCGGCTGCGGGCGTGCGGTTATTTCTCTTCATCGCGAACCTCCCGGCGCCTTCGCAGGCTCCCATCCGTTCCGGCATCACTAGATGTGAACCGGCATCGGGTCTTCCTTCAGCCTGTTCTCCATGACCCAGCTATCGGTGTCGTTAAACAAGTAAGCTCGATGGATCAGCACCCGGACTTCGTCGCCCGGCTGCAGGATTTCCTTCTCCAGGGAACGGTAAGTCACGAGCTTGATCGCGCCGATCTCGACTTCCACCAGCCACTCGCTGCCGCGGAAATGAATGTGTCGAACCTTCCCCGTCTCCGTCGCCGACAACAGCTCGAAATCCGACGCTTTGCCGATCTCGACGTACTCCGGGCGAATGAGCGCCTTCGTCTCCGGCCCCTCTCCCGGTCCGCCGAAGCCTTTCAGGGCCGATACGTCCTCCACGATCGTGGATTCGCCGATAAAGCTCGCCACGAACGGGGATTCCGGATTTTTGTAAATTTCCCACGGCGTGCCCTTCTGCTCCAGACGGCCCTTGTTAATGATCATAATCTGATCCGCAACCTCGATCGCCTCGTCCTGGTCATGCGTGACGAAGATCGACGTGATGCCCAGCCGGTCGATCATCTCGCGGAGCCAGGAACGCAGCTCGTGGCGGATTTTCGCGTCGATCGCGGCGAACGGCTCGTCGAGCAGCAGCAGCTGAGGCTCGGGAGCGAGCGCGCGGGCGAAAGCGACCCGCTGGCGCTGACCGCCGGACAGCTGATGCGGGTAACGCTTCTCGAAGCCCGACAGTCCGGTTAATTCGACGAGCTCCGAAACCCGGTCTTTGATTTTCTGCTTGCTCCACTTCTTCACTTCCAGGCCGAACGCGATGTTCTCCGCCACCGTCATATGCTTGAACAAAGCATAGTTCTGGAACACGAAGCCGATGCCCCGCTCCTGGGGAGGAAGATCGTTCACCCGCTTGCCGTGGAACAGAATATCGCCCTCGTCTACGGATTCGAGACCGGCCAGCATGCGCAGAATCGAGGTTTTGCCGCCTCCGCTGGGCCCGAGGAGGCCGATCAGCTGTCCTTTTTCGATCTCGAAGCTGACGTCCGATACCGCTTGGAAATCGCCGAATTTTTTGTTTAATCCGCGAACCTCGATATGCATCTCAATGCACTCCTCTTCTCGATTTGGCCCATTCCATCAGCAGCAGCAGCGTAACCGAGCCTGCCGCCAGCACCAGTGCGATGGAGTTGGCCGCGGTGAGATTAAAGTTCTCCACGTCCTGATAGACGAGCGTCGTCGCCGTCTGCGTCTTGAACAGAATGTTGCCGGATACGACGAGCACGGCGCCGAATTCGCCCATCGACCTTGCGACCGTCAGCACGACGCCGTAGACGACGCACCAGCGAATGGACGGCCAGGTCACGCGCCAGAAAGTCGTCCATGCGCTTGCTCCGAGCGTCGCCGCAGCTTCCTCCTGGGCGCTGCCGATCTCTTGAAGCACCGGCATGACCTCGCGCACGATAAGCGGGAACGTGACGAACAGCGTAGCAATGATCATGCCGGGCAGAGCATAGACGATATCGATGCCGGCCTTGTTGAACAGGGCGCCCAGCGCCGTCTCCGGTCCGAGCAGCAGCACGATCATCAGACCTCCGATGACGGGCGAGACCGCAAAAGGAAGATCGACGATGCTGTTCAGCAGCTGCTTCATGCGCGGGCCAAGCCAGGCGGCCCTCACCAGATACAGCGACAGCATAACCCCGAACAGCGTGTTGACGACCGTGACGATGACGACGATCAGTCCGGTCATGTAGAGCGCGTGCAGCGTCTCCGGTCTGGCCAATCCTCTGGCGAAGCCGCCCCAGCCCTCGTCGAACGCCCCCATGGCGATCCGGATAACGGGAACGATCAGCAGGATTCCGAATACGGCGACGGTCAGCCCGATCCACAGTCTTCTCATCCGTTCTTCCTCCTCAACTGGACGTAATTAACCGTCCACAGAATCAGGAAGGAGAACGTCAGCAGAAGGACGCTGACCGCGGTAGCTCCGATCGCGTTGTCGCTCTCGATCTCTCCGAAGATGTATACCGACGCAATCAGCGTCTTGCCCGGAATGTTGCCGGCGACCAGCACGACGGCGCCGAACTCCGCCAGCGCTCTGGAGAAAGCGAGCATCGCTCCGCTCAGAATGCCCGGCAGCATGCTCGGGAGAACGACCTTCCAGAACGTCGCAGCTTTGGTCGCTCCCAGCGTATAGGCCGCTTCCTCCTCCGAGGCGTCCATCTCCTCGAGAAGAGGTTGAACGGCCCGTATCACGAAGGGAAAGGTGACGAACACCATCGCGATGACAATGGCCGGCTGATGAAACAGAATCGTAAAGCCCAGCTTCTCCGCAAGCGCTCCGACGGCGCTGCGCGGACCGAGCAGCAGCAGAATCATCAGCCCGGCCACCGCTGTCGGAAGAGCGAACGGCAAATCCACCAGACTGTTCAGCAGCCTGCGTCCCGGGAACCGGTAGCGGACCAGCACCCAGGCCGACATCGTTCCGATGAACATATTGACGACAGTTGCGATCAGCGCCAGTTTGACCGTAAGCAGAACAGCCTTCCAGGCCAGCGGCTCCGTTACATTGTCGGCGAAAGCCGCCCATCCCGATGAGAGGGACTGCCCGTAGATCCCTATAATAGGAAAAATAATCAGCACAACAAAATAAAGCATGACGGTGCTGCGAAATCCCCAGCTCCACCAGCGACCCTGCAGCATGGAACTCACGTTGACGTGTACCTCCCGAGCTTTGAGAGCTGTATATAACATAATTCCTATTAACTTAGTTGGTATTGTTACTTTACCAGATAACGGCTTCCTTCGTCAATCCATATTCGAAGCAATACCGCCTATTTCATTAAAATTTTTAATGCAACCTATTCAAAGCTCTTATAAATGGTGAGTTGTCCTCGGGGCATCGTTTGGGCGCAGTTGGGGGAGGCAGGTGGTATAATGGGGAAAAAAGGAGGAGAATGCATGCTTGTCAGGGAAAAATTGCTCACCTCGCACCGCGACGAAATGATCGATATCACGAAACGGGTCGCCGAAACCGTCGCCAGATCGGGCATAACGGACGGCGCAGTCATCGTCTACTGCCCGCATACTACAGCCGGCATCGCCATTAACGAGAATGCCGATCCGGACGTCAAAAGGGATGTTCTGATGCGTCTGGACGAGGTTTACCCGTGGGAGCATCCGAAATACCGCCACGCAGAAGGAAATACGGCGGCCCATCTGAAGGCCATCACGACGGGGACTTCGCAAACCTTGGTCGTAGCCGGAGGAAGTCTGCTGCTCGGACGCTGGCAGGGCATCTACTTCTGCGAGTTCGACGGGCCTCGCGAACGGACTTTCTACGTCAAACTGATCGGGGAATAAAAAAACTTGTACGCTCAAAGTCGGACGCCCCCGACGCTGCAGCCCGGCTGGGTCGGCTCAGAGCGCACCGGTCCCAGCTTCGCGCAGCTGCAGGGAAGCGCGTTATTCCCCCTCGATGAAATACCTCTCTGGGCCGATCTCGATGACGGCTTGTCCCTGCGTCAGATCGGTGATCCAGGCCTGAAAGCGTTCCGCCGCCTCTCCGGCTTCGGGATAGCACGGCACTCTGACGCGATCCGTAAAAGCGACTTCGCCCACCCGGAAGCCCCGCCCCCTCAACTCGTTCTCCAGCTTGCCGTACCACGTATAGTCGACGTCGACGACAACCTCGCGGTGCAGCACCTTCACGATCGGATCGGCCGCGTCGATCCCGACGACGGCTCCGTCCGTATAGGCCCGAACCAATCCTCCCGCTCCCAGCATAATGCCGCCGAAATAACGGGTCACGACGACGACGACGTTTTTCAGCCCGCGGTTCTTGATCACTTCCAGCATCGGCTTGCCTGCCGTTCCGCTCGGCTCTCCGTCGTCCAGCGCCTTCTGATACTGGTCGCGCTCCCCGATCAGGTAAGCGGAGCAGTTATGCGTGGCGTCCCAGTGCTTCTTCTTGATTTCTTCGATAAAAACGACCGCTTCCTCTTCGGACTCCGCGGGCTTGGCGTAGCCGATGAACCGGGATTTCTTAATGACGATCTCGTCCGAACCGAATTGCCGGACCGTCGAGTATCTTGCTAGCATAGCCTACCTCTCGTTTCGTTCCCCGCAGCGCGGGAATGTGCTATTTCCCATCCTATCACATCGCCCCGCCCGAAGGAATTCGCAAGGCGCGCTCAGCCGTCCCTTCTCGAATCGAACGACTTACACGAAAACCTCCCAATCGTATGCGCTCGCGATTGCGCCCAGGAGCAGCGCGCAAGCCAGGCCGATCCCGATCATGGCGGCGGCGTACGCGACCTTCGACAACGAGAGGAGCCAGGCGATCAGCGCCCAGACCGCCCCTCCGACCCAGCTAAACGGATACAGGGAGGCCAGGCTCCAGCTCCAGCCTTTTAACGCTCCGTGCAGGAGAATATAGAACCCGAACAGCACGAGATGAAGGACGAAGAGGGCGATCAGCGCAGCCCGTCTGCTCCCCTTGCCCGGTCTCGCTTCGCATCCGGGAGCCGGTCGAGACTTTCCCGGCTTGTCGCGGTCGATTGCCGCCAGCCAGCAGAGCTGCGCGTAAGCGGCCGCAAGGCCCGCGGCGATCCGCCACGGCGCGTCGGCCTGCGTTCCGACCATGGCGGCTGCGACAGTCGCGCTCCCGGCAATGGCGGCGAACGAGCCCGACGCGGGGCTGCGCTTCAAGCCCCCGAACGTCCGGACGAGGACGGCATGAATACGCAGCCCAGCCCCGGCCGATGCGGCCGGAACGGCGGACGACAACAGCCATGCGCCCCCGATGCAAGCGATGAGCAGCCCCAATCCCAGGGCGACGGCCCATTCTCCTCCGGCCGCCGAACCCGCAGCGAAAGGATGATACATCCCCTGTCTCAGCCGGACGAAGGCTTCCGCGCACCCCCATACGAATGCGGCCAGCAGGGCAAGGACCAGCCATGAGCCTATCGCATCCTTCGTGCCGATCTCCCGCCGAATCCGCTTGCGGGCGATCCAGCCCGAGACGACCGTCAACCATCCCGCCACAGAGGTAAAGAGCAGAAGAGACGGCTCCGCCCAGAGAAAGACGAGCACGAGAGCTGCGGCCGGCCATACGATTCCGCCGCCTTTCCCCGTCGGCCGAATTGTCGCTAAGGTATCCATACGTTTGTTCGCTCCTCTCCTCGGATCAGCAGCATAAAAAAGAGCGCCCGGAAGCGCTCCTTGGTCAATATCGAGTTACAGACGCGCTTCCAACGCCTTCTTCTGCTCTTCGAAGCCCGGTTTGCCGAGCAGGGCGAACATGTTCTTCTTGTAAGCTTCGACGCCCGGCTGATCGAACGGATTGACGCCGAGCAGGTAGCCGCTGACGCCGCAGGCGATCTCGAAGAAGTAGACCAGATAGCCGAACGTATACGGACTCATGTCCGGCAGATTCACGATCAGATTCGGCACGTTGCCGTCCGTGTGCGCCAGCAGGGTGCCCAGGAACGCTTTTTTGTTAACGAAGTCAAGCGTTTGGCCGGCCAGGAAGTTCAGCCCGTCCAGGTCGTCCTCGTTTTTCTGAATGGTGATCTGCTCGGCGACTTCGCCTACCTGCAGCACCGTCTCGAAAATGATCCGGTTGCCTTCCTGGATAAACTGCCCCATCGAGTGCAGATCCGTGGAGAAGTCGACTGAAGCCGGATAGATGCCCTTGTAATCCTTGCCTTCGCTTTCGCCGTACAGCTGCTTCCACCATTCGGAGACGAAGTGCAGCCCCGGCTCGTAACTGACGAGAATCTCGATCGCCTTGCCCTTGCGATACAGGGCATTGCGAACGGCCGCGTACTGATACGCCTGATTCTCGCTCAGGTTCGGGTTGTTATAAGCGGTGGCCGCGTCCTGCGCGCCCTTCATCATCGCTTCGATGTCAATGCCTGCCGTAGCGATCGGCAGCAGGCCGACGGCAGTCAGCACGGAGTAACGCCCGCCGACGTCGTCCGGAATCACGAACGACTCGTAGCCTTCCTCGGTCGCCAGCACCTTCAACGCGCCGCGCGCCTTGTCGGTTGTCGCGTAGATGCGCTTGCGCGCCTCTTCCTTGCCGTACTTGCTCTCCAGCGCCTCGCGGAAAATGCGGAAAGCGATGGCCGGCTCCGTCGTCGTTCCGGACTTGGAGATCACGTTAATCGACCAGTTCTTGCCTTCCAGCGCCTGAAGCAGGTGCGTAACGTAAGTCGAGCTGATGTTGTTGCCGGCGTAAAAAATTTGCGGCGTCTGGCGCTGTCCCTTAGACAGCGTATTGTAGAAAGAGTGCTGCAGCATCTCGATCGCCGCGCGCGCGCCCAGATAGGAGCCTCCGATGCCGATCACGACCAGCGCGTCCGAATCCGATTGGATTTTCTTCGCCGCGCTCTGGATGCGGGCGAATTCTTCCTTGTCGTAGTCGAACGGAAGGTTGATCCAGCCCAAGTAGTCGGAGCCGGCTCCCGTGCCGTTATGCAGCTGCTCGTGAGCCAGCTTGACGGCCGGCGCCAAATGGTCTATCTCATGTTGAGCGACGAATTGCAAAGCTTTGGAATAGTCGAACTGAACGGTTTTGCTCATAGCCATCTCCCTCTCTCTTCCGACCTCGCAGGGTCATAGAACATTAGCTATAGAATACTGAATTATCGGATTTCATACAAGCGAGGTTCCATGAAGGTTTGATGAAGATTGTCGATGGCCGTCTTCGTTCGAGCTATCGTCTCGTGATCCACTTGCCGTTCGTGAAGTCGGGAAAAGCGACCGGATGTCCCCCCAGAGCGATGGACTCTTCGGACAGCGCGGCGATGCTCATCCATGCCGCCATGTCGTACACGTCGATCGGTGTGGGCTTGCGGTGCTTGACACAGTCGAAAAAGTCCGCGAACACCAGCCAGTCCATGCCGCCATGCCCTCCCTTGACGCCTTCGCGGACATATTTTTTCCAGATCGGATGATCGTACCGCTCGTAGTAGCTCTCCGCATTGCCCCATTGGCTTTTCCAATCGAAATGAAAGCTGTCGTGCTCCCCGTCGAGGAAGATGGAGTGATTGTCCTCCGAGAACATCCCTCTTGTTCCTCTCACCGTGAATCCTCTCGAGTAAGATCTGGGCAGCGTCGTGTCCAGCGTAATCGTGATCGTCTCGCCGCGGGCGCAGCGGATTACCGTCGTCACGATATCGCCCTGCTGGAACCGGACGTTGGTCAGAGGGTGCCCGTCTCCATGTGCCCGCCTGACGTAGTCCTGCATGCCGCTCGCTTTGGAGGCCACCGACACGAGAGAGAGCATCCGGTTGCCGCGGTTAATGTCCAGCACCCGGGCGATCGGGCCGATCTCGTGAGTCGGATAATTCTCGCAATTCCGGCGGATGTACTCCTGCAGCCGGTAATGCCGGTTCTCTTCTCCGCCGGCGATCTCGTCGCGCAGATCGTGATGATAGCCTCCGGCGCAATGGACGATCTCCCCGAAGACGCCCTGCTTGACCATGTTGAGCACCATCAGCTCGTCTCGGCCGTAGCAGCAGTTCTCCATCAGCATGACCGGCACCTTCGTTCTCTCGTAGGCTTCGACCAGCCTCCAGCACTCTTGAACCGAATAGGCGCCCCCGACCTCGCTGGCCACGTATTTGCCGGCCTCCATCGCCGCTATCGCGATATCGATATGGGCCGACCAGGATGCGCCGATGACGACGGCTTCGATGTCGGCCATCGCCAGAACGTCCTCATAGCGCTCCGTCGATACCGGTCGCCGGCCTCCCGCCTGCGCGACCTGATCCGCGGCCGCTTCCCGCCTGTCCTCGTACAGATCGCATACCGCCGCGACCTCGACGTCCTTTGCGTTGCGCACGATCATCTCCAGCAGCGAAGCGCCGCGCGCGCCCAGTCCGATCATGCCGATTGTCGTTTTCTTCTTCATATCCGTATGTCTTCCTCCCCGACTTGTCCATTCGCGCCGACCAGCCGCGCGATCGTTTCGTTTATTTCCTTGCGCTTCTCCAGTAGCCAGGACGCTTCCCTCGGATAACGGCCGAACGTTATCGGCTCCGGCAGATCCGCCTCGAGCAGCTCCAGCGTTTTCCGGCGTCCGGCGAGAGACTCCAGCAGCTCGCAGGCCCTCAGATCCTGCAGCGCTTCCCGAAACACTTCCCATCGAATCGAGTCCAGCGGACCTTCCGGTCCGGGATATACGGCGAACGCATCGCCGGAAGGGAACGCGCCTCCGGCATCCGTGACCCGGTAGGGGTCGATCGCCGCCAGCGAGTTCTGCGTGTTCCAGAAGTTGTAGCCCCAATGCAGGAAGCCTCGGATTCCGAACTTGTAGAGCTGAAAGCCCAGAATCCGGTTGCGCGCCGAAGGCATAGAGAAGAAACGGTTGGACACGTCGACCGTCTGACCGCAGCAGTAATACGTCCACAGCTCCGTCACGCCGTTCTCCAGGAAATCGCCGATATGGTCGGTCGCCGGAATCGGCACCGGGACGAGTCCCTGCTCGTAGAAGCCGTAATCCGACAACGCTTCGATAAAAGGATAGCCGCCCAAGTGCTCCTTCAGAATGCCCCTGGCGCTGCGGTAGTCCTCGAGCTGCTCCAGATTCGGCTCGTCGGAAACGTGGAAGTAGACTCTGTCCTCCAGCTTATTCTCGCGAATAAAGCGGTCGAGAGCGGGGAGGAACCGTTCCAGGAAATGCCGGTAAGCCGGTCCAGCCGCAGCCGTCTCCCAGCCGAATAGGCGCATCGTCTTCCTCTCTCCTCCCTCGGTTACCTTCGCCACGATCTTGGGCGCGTGCTTCGCTCCCCATTGGGTGAACAGATGGGAAAATTCAAGGTATCGGATCCCGACGCGATCGCACATGCGAAGCCATCTTGCCAGCTTGTCGAAGCCGAATCGGTAATCCCCCTCCTCCGTCCGCTCGACGTCAACCAGTTGAACGGTGAGCCGCTCTCCTCCGACGGCCGTATCCAAAGGCGGGGTAAACAAAGGCGTCAGCAGCATATTCACGCCGTGCCGAACCGCGTTCTCGGCGTAGCGTTCGATCAGTTCCCAATGCTTCTCTCCGAAAACCTCGGTCCGGTAGTAGTCGGCCAGACAGTCGCAGTGCATCCATTCGGTGTGGATCAGCCTCTGCTCCGGCAGTTCGGCCGGCAGAACGTCCAGCACGAATCGTTCGAAGCCCAGAGTCGTTCCGGCCTCGTCCTCGAACCGAATCTCGATCGGAAACGAACGGACGCTTCCGGCCGAACCGCCCGCCGCTTCAAACTCGGCTTCGGACGGCAGCTCCAGCGCTATCCACAACGCCCTCCATTGTCCGGGGTAGGCGCGAACCCCTTCCGGAGGGAGCGAGTGAAGCGGATCGGGGTACAGTCCCGGCGTCTTGCGCAGCACGTGATCGTCGGAACGGACGAATACGGGCAGCTCCGACGGCGACAAGCCGACCGATCGCACCGTGGTCCATGCGGCAAGTTCGGACGATACGGCAACGCGCAGCGGGAATAAAGAAGCTTCGGAGCGGTAGGCGACTTGGAAAGCGTACGTCTCCGACCATAACGCCGTCCCGCGCGTCCACGGCGCGGCGCGCAAAGCCTCGTCGGCGAACACTTTCTCTAGAGAACTGATACAGCAGGTTTCAAACTGCGGATGAGGCCCGGTCATGAATATCGCGGCTCCCTTCGTGAATTGCGGTTGGATGATGGCTATATCTTATCAGGAGGGTATACCCGCGACAATCTGAACATATTCCACATTTCTATAACGATATTGACCTTATCCGAGGGACGATCCTTCTCCGTCCTCACGGTTTAATCGGCCAATAGCGTATAATGAATAACAGAATGTTATCCGGAGGGATCTCAAATGCTCAAACCCGGCTCTTACGCCTTTCGGGCAGGCGGCGAAGACCTGCCCTATATGACCTTGGACTCGCTCGGCTGGACGACCGACGCTGCGCACGGCTACGGCAACGACGGCCTGACCCGTCATGACAGGGGACACGCTATCTTCCAATATACGTTAAGCGGCGAAGGCCGCATCGACATCGGCGGGCAGACATGGGCCCTTCCCGCCGGAAGCGGATTTCTCGTCCGGGTGCCGAGCGAACACCGCTACTATTATCCGCCGGAAGGCACGCAGCCCTGGGCCTTCCTGTGGCTGAACGCGCGCGGCGAGGATGCGCTTCGCATGTGGGACAGAATGATCGAGAAGCACGGGCCGGTCGTCCGGCTGTCGGCCGGCGCGCAGCCGATCGAGCAGTTCTGGGAGCTGTACCGCGACGTCTCAGTCGAACGGCTGTCGGATTCAGCCGAGCTATCCGCCCGGCTGTACAGATGGATGCTGTCGTTCTTTAGGCGCGATACGAACTACACTTCCACCGATGCAGGCATGCATCCGGTCATTCGCCAAGCGAAAAGATTCATGATCGACAACTTCGCCCGCCCGATTACGCTGGAGGACATCGCGGCGCACTGCGGCGTCTCCCGCTCCTATCTGTGCAGACTGTTCCAGAAGAAAGAGAACGACTCCCCGCTGGCCTATCTGCAGCGGAGAAGGGTGGAAGCGGCCGTTACGATGCTCCGCAGAACCGACGCCAGCATCCAATCGATCGGCGTTCAGTGCGGCTTCGACAGCCCGAGCTACTTCGGCAAAGTGTTCCGCCGCTATCTGAATCTGGCGCCGGGCGAATACCGGCGCCGCACGATCGAGTATCCGTACGACACCGTATACTTGGATTAAGCGGCAAGAAGAAGCCTGCTTGGCCCCCGCAGGGCGTCCAAGCAGGCTTCTCTTATCATCGTACATCTATCGCGGCAAATCTTCGGAGGAAGAATCGGGCTGCTCCGCTCGCCGGTTCCCGTTAGGCAGCCTCCCCGCCCTGCGAAGCGCTTCGCGAAGCAAATATTCGATATGCCCGTTGACGCTGCGAAACTCGTCCTCCGCCCATCTTTCCACCGCGCGGTGAATTTCGGCGTCCAGCCGGAGCGGGAACGCCTTCTTATCCCTGGCCATAGCTTCCCTTACCCGTACATCGTACCCGTGTTGATCACGGGCGTGGCTGCCCGGTCGGATACGATCGTGACCATCAGATTGTTGATCATTGCCGCGCGCCGTTCTCCGTCCAGCTCAATTCCGTTATCCTGCAGCTGCTGGAGGGCCGACTCCACCATCGTGACCGCGCCTTCCACGATTTTCTGCCTGGCCGCGATAATGGCGATCGCCTGCTGCCGCTGCAGCATGGCGCTGGCGATCTCCGGCGCGTAGGCCAGATGAGTCAAGCGCGTCTCGATCACTTCGACTCCGGCAAGGGAGAGGCGAGTCTGCAGTTCGCGCGTCAGCTCCCGGGACACCTCGTCCGCATTTCCCCTGAGCGACGGCTTCTGTTCGTCCTGGAACGTATCGTAGGCGTAATTAGCGGCGATGTGGCGGATTGCCGTCTCGCTCTGCACCTCGACGAACTTGCCGTAGTTGTCGACGTCGAACACAGCCTTGGCCGTATCGACGACCTTGAATACGACGACGCAGCCGATCTCGATCGGATTGCCTTCCGCATCGTTGACCTTCAACGTCTGGCTGTTGAAGTTGCGCACCTTCAGCGACACCTTCGTCTTGCCCGAGAACGGGATGACCAGCCACAGACCGCTGTTGACTATAGTTCCCTTGTATTTGCCGAAAAACGTAATGATCTTCGCTTCGTTAGGCTGCACGATCGTCAGCGATGTCAGCAGAACGACAAATACGGCGATGAGGACGATGCCCGCGAAGACGGGAATCCCGTTCGATTCCGGCTGGCTGGCTCCGTTCACGATGAGAGCGATGCCGCCTCCGATGGAGGCCAGCGCCAGCAGCAGCGCCAGAAATCCGTTCACATGCCAAGCTTTTTTTGTGGTCATGTCGACACCTCTTGTGTTTATATTTGTTTGATATTCATATGATATCACTTTTGGAATTTATTTACCACCTTAATTTTCGAGATTTTTCAGAGAATTTATGGACAGGCCTTTCGAAAACCGCGAAAGAACGGGATAATAGAGTCAGATCAAGTACAAGGAGCGATCACATGAAAACGATCGGATTTATCGGCCTCGGCACGATGGGAGAACCGATGGCCGCCAACCTGCTGCGCAAGGGGTATTCCGTTCTCGTCTACAACCGCACATCCGGCAAGGCCGACCGCCTTGTCGAGCTCGGGGCCGATGCCGCCGGATCGCCTGTCGAGATCGCCAAGCGAGCCGACGTCGTCGTTACGATGATTAGCAACGATCAGGCGATCGAGGAAGTCTATTTCGGAGAATTCGGCCTGTTTCAGTCGCTTAAGCCGGGCACGACGCTGATCGACTGCAGCACGATTTCGCCCGCGCTGGCCAGAAGGCTAGGAGCGGAAGCTGCCGCCCGATTCTGCGATTTCATCGACGCCCCGGTAACCGGCAGCAAGCCGGCCGCTATCGAAGGCACGCTTCTCTTCATGGCGGGGGGAGACAGACAGACGGTAACGGATCAAGAGGAGCTGCTGCTGGCCATGGGGCGGGAAGTCATCTATATGGGGCCGGGCGGCAGCGGCGCGAACGCCAAGCTCGCCCATAATACGATCGTCGGCATTAACGCCGCCGGCTTGATCGAGGGAATGGCGATCGCCGCCAAAAGCGGCATCGACGCGTCCGCTTTCCTTCGCGTCGTGCAGGGCGGCGGAGCGGCCAGCAAGCAAGCGGAGCTCAAGGGGAAAAAGATTATCGAAGAGGACTACAGCGTCCAATTCTCTCTGGAGCTGATGCTTAAGGATCTTAAGCTCTCCTCCGCGCTGACCGACTCGCTCGGCGTCTCCACCCCGATGCTGGAGTCCGCCAAAAGCCTGTTCCAGCTCGGACAAGCGTCCGGATACGGCGAGCTTGATCTCGCCGCCTTGGCGCGCGTCTATGAAGGCTGGATCGGCCGGAAACTCGGCGAGTCTTCGGCGGCGGCTCTCGAAGCAGCGCCTCCGACGGATGCGGCCGGCGATGCCGACAGTGCCGACCGTCGCAAGAAGACGAGAGTGCCGCTGGACATTCCGCTTATGATGTCCATCTATCAATGGGAGGGCGACGGGGGTTTTCGGGGACAATCGGTCCAAGGACGACTGCGCGATCTGTCCGAGGACGGGATACTGATCGAATCGGAATTCCCGCTGGAGAAGGACATGTTCATCGTCATTCACTTCCTGCAGGAGTCGCAGCTTCCGCCGATGACCGCCCGAATCATTCGCATCGAACGCACCAAAGGCGCCTTCAAGTACGGCTGCCTGCTGTCCGGGCTGCCGCTCTATCAGCGCCTTCAACTTCAAGATTATATCGCCGCTCACGATTGACGGCCGGACTTCCTCCGGAGGAAGCGTCCGTTCACGGCGCCGATCGCGCCTGACCGGACGCTCGCCGAACGTCATTTCGACAGTTCGATAAACCCCTCCCCGAATACGTCTCTTACGTCGTGAATGGCGATGAACGCATGCTTGTCGCTCGCCTTCACGATCCGCTTGAGCATGCTCAGCTCCTGCTTGCTGATGACGATGTACAGAATCTCCTGCTGGGCATTCGTATAGTATCCGCGGCCGTACAGCACCGTCACTCCGCGATCCATCAGCGCGTTGACCTGGTCGGCGATCTTCGCGTGTTCCCTGGAGATGATCGTAACCGCCTTCTTCGGATTCAGTCCCTCAATGATGAAATCCATCACTTTCGTGGCGATATAGAGCATCACAATCGTCAGCATAACCGCCTGGGCTCCGATGATGAAATAAGAGCCGAACACGACGATCAGGTCGAAAAACAGCAGCGCGTAGCTGACGTTCCAATCCAAATATTTATGAGCGATCCGGGCCAGGATGACCGATCCGGCCGTCGTCCCGCCCGCCCGGACGATCATGCCGATGCCCGCGCCGCCGATCAATCCTCCGAATATCGCGTTCACGACGATCTCCTCGGAATCGAGGTGCATTCCCTCCGTTAAATAGAGAAACGACGAAAGCAGCAGCACCGCGACAATCGTGTACGCGACGGTCGTCCGATCCAGAAATTGATAACCGATCACCAGCAGGAATGCATTCAGAATCAGGCTGATCAAGCCCGGCGACCATCCGTACAGGTAGTGCAGAATGATCGTGACTCCGGTGACGCCGCCTTCGCCAAATTCGTTCGGGATGGCGAACAGATTGATCGAGAGCGCGAACAAGAACGCCCCGATCGTCAGCATGACCAGATCGGCCAGTCTTTTTTTCATCGCTGAGGCCTCCACTTTCGGGGTGACTCTCTCTTGGGATTCAGATCAGGCTAGCGTATTTTATACTTGCTGAATCGCCAAGCAAAACAACCACTGCCGCTTGCTGAATGGCAGTGGTTGTCCGACGCTGTCGGAATTCGATCAGTCGAGATACGAGCAAATATAATCCGTAACCGTCTTGACCTTGAGCTTAAAGCTGGAATTAGCCGGAACCTCGAACTTCGTCGGCTCGGAGATGTCCAGCCATTCGTCGCTGCCCGGAAGCAGCACGGAGAGCTCGCCCGCCTGAATATCCATGATCTCCTTCTGAGCCGTTCCGAATTCGTACTCGCCCGGGAGCATGATTCCCAAGGTGACCTTCGATCCGTCCTCGAAAATCACTGCGCGGCTCGTCACTTTGCCGTCGAAGTAGACGTTGGCTTTTTTCACTACGGATACGTTGTTGAACTGCGGCATCTTTTTCTCTCCTGCTCCCTTGTTTGAATTAAATCAATTTCTTAAATTGGGCGACGACGTTGTCGACCGTAAAGCCGTATTCCTTAATGACGCGGTCGCCCGGAGCGGAGGCGCCGAACGTGGTGATGCCCAGAACCGCTCCGCCATCGCCGACGTAGCGCTCCCATCCGAACGGATGAGCCATCTCGATCGCCAGGCGGGCCTTCACGGCCTTCGGCAGGACGCTCTCTTTGTAGCTTGCCTCCTGCTTCTCGAACAGGTCGAAGCTCGGCAGGCTGACGACGCGAACATGAACGCCCTGCTCGGCCAGAGCCTTCTGGGAAGCGACCGCGAGCTGCACCTCCGAGCCCGTTGCGATCAAGATGCCCTGCGGCTCGCCGCCCTGGGCCTCGGATACGACGTATCCGCCTTTGGCGATAAGGCTGCGGGCGGAGGAGGTGCCTTCGAGGATCGGCAAATTCTGACGAGTCAGGACAAGCGCCACAGGATTGTCCTTGTTCTGCAGCGCATAAGCCCATGCCGCAGAGGTCTCGTTGCCGTCAGCCGGACGAATGACCGTCAAGTTCGGAATGACGCGAATCGAAGCCAATTGCTCGATCGGCTCGTGCGTCGGGCCGTCTTCTCCGACCGCGATGCTGTCGTGCGTCAAGACGTACACGACCGGCAAGCCCATGAGCGCAGCGAGACGGACGGCAGGACGCAGATAGTCGGTGAACACGAAGAACGTGCCGCCGAACACTTTTAAGCCGCCGTGCAGCATCATTCCGTTCATAGCCGCGGCCATGGCGAATTCGCGAATGCCGAAGTAGATGTTGCGGCCTTCGTAGCTGCCCGGCTGGTAGACCGGCAGGCCCTTCATATGCGTCATCGTGGAGCTCTCCAGGTCGGCCGAGCCGCCTACGAGGAACGGCACGTTCTTGGCCAAAGCGTTAATCGCGCTGCCGGAGGCGACGCGGGTAGACACCGGCTTGTCTTCTGCAGAATACGCCGGAAGCTCTGCATCCCAGCCTTCCGGAAGCTTGCCGGACAGCGCCGTTTCGAACTGCGACGCAAGCTCGGGGTGCGCGGCTTTGTACTTCGCGAACTGAGCGTCCCAAGCCGCGTTCGCCTGCTCGCCGGCCTGCTTCACGGCCGCGAAGTGGGCGCGCACTTCGTCCGGCACGTGGAACTCCTCGTGCGGCCATTCGTAGAACGCCTTCGTCAGCTTGGCCTCGTCCGTTCCGAGCGGGGAGCCATGGGGACCGGCATGGCCGCCTTTGCCTCCCTTATTCGGGGAGCCGTAACCGATGACCGTCTTCACTTCGATCAGAGTCGGCTTGCCGAGCTCCGACTGCGCGGCTTCGATCGCTTTGGACAGCGCGTCGAGATCGTTGCCGTCCTCCACGCGAAGATATTGCCAGCCGTAGGCTTCGAACCGTTGTCCGACGTTCTCGGAGAACGACAAGCTAAGCTCGCCGTCGAGCGAGATATCGTTGGAGTCGTACAGAACGATCAGCTTGCCCAGCTTCAGATGACCGGCCATCGAAGCGGCTTCCGCGGCCACGCCCTCGGACAAATCCCCGTCTCCGCAGATCGAATAGGTGAAGTGGTTGACGATCTCGAAGCCGTCGCGGTTATAGGTCGCCGACAGTTGCGCTTCAGCCATCGCCATGCCGACAGCCATCGCGATGCCTTGGCCGAGCGGACCTGTCGTCGCGTCTACGCCCGCCGTATGGCCGAACTCCGGGTGACCCGGCGTCAGGGAGCCCCACTGGCGGAAATTTTTCAATTCCTCCATCGGGAGATCGTACCCGCTCAAGTGCAGCAAGGAATACAGAAGCATCGAGCCGTGACCCGCAGACAAGACGAACCGGTCGCGGTCGATCCATTGCGGATTGGACGGATTGTGCTTCATCGTTTTTGCGAACAGCTGGTATCCCATCGGGGCAGCCCCCATCGGCATGCCCGGGTGTCCGGATTTCGCTTTCTCGATCGCATCGATGGATAACGTGCGAATCGTCGTAACGGATAATTGATCGATCGTTTTGGCGCTGACTGTCATGAAACAGAGCCCTCCTCTTGTCTATTCGCGTGCATTTCTGATCCTTGGCAGACGGTTCGTGCGATCGCTGCTCGATTGTTGTACATTGTAACATGCGGTTATGGCGTTTTCCATAACCTGTCTGTACAAGTCGGCCCTTACACGAACACGACGGTTTTATTTTGATAGACGAGCAGCCGATCCTCCACATGCCATTTTACGGCCCGCGCCAGAACGATTCTCTCGATATGACGCCCGATGCGCTTAAGCTCGGCGACGTTGTCGCGGTGGCTGACGCGCTGGATATCCTGCTCGATGATCGGACCTCCGTCCAGCTCTTCCGTTACGTAGTGTGCCGTTGCTCCGATCAGCTTAACCCCGCGATGATAAGCTTGCTGGTAGGGCTTGCCTCCGACGAACGCCGGCAGGAAGGAATGATGGATATTGATGATGCGATTGTGATACTGCTCGATGAATTTCGGGGACACGATCTGCATGTAGCGAGCCAGCACGATCAAATCGGCTTTGCCTGCGGTCAGTTCGCGCTGCTTCTTCTCGGCTTCGGCTTTCGTATCCGGCGTAACCGGGACGTAGTGATAGGGAATGCCGAACGACTCGACGACTCCCCTCATCTCTTCGTGATTGCTGATCACCATGCTGATGTCGGCGTCCAGATCTCCGGACTGCCATTGCCAGAGCAGCTCCATCAGGCAATGATCCTCCTTGGAGACGAACACTGCAATTCTCTTGCGCCGCGCCGCGCGGAAAATGCTCCATCGCATCGAGAAGCGATCCGCAACGCGGGTAAAATCCTCCTGGAGCGTCGGCAAGCGCTGCTCCAGCTCCTGCAAGTCGAACTCGATCCGCATGAAGAACATGCCGCCCTCCGGGTCCATCGTATACTGATCGGACTGGACGATATTCGCTCCTTGCTCGTACAGAAACTGGGATACGGCGGCGACGATCCCCGCCTTGTCGGGGCAGGAGATCAGCATGCGCGCGCGCGCGTTTTTGTCTTCAAGCCGTTTGTTCCCTTGCGGCTGGTAGGTTTGACTCATCGTAATTTTTCTACCTCTCTTATCGACGCTGCCTGGAAGCAGGCAGTGTTATTGTTGGGATAACCATTCTTCGCCCGCCAAATACGCGAGCAGACGATGGTTCACCGCTTCTTCGCTGTACTCCTCCGGAAGCACGCGGTTTTCCATCAGCATATCGTACAGCCTTTCCATCGGTTCGCGCGGATCGGCTTTTCTCGCCTTGGCGTCGGATTTCAGCAGCTCCCATGTGTTGAGCACGTACAGACGGGAGTCGATCCCCACCTTCTCGAAGAAGTGGTGCAGCCTCTCGACATCGACCATGAACTCGCCGCCGAATCTCTCCTCGGCGTCGCCTCTAAGCATCGCGATCTCCACCTCGTACATCGGGCGTTCGTTTTTCCCGATCCAAGGCGTCTCGAGAATAAAAGGCTTGTCCCTCAGCAGCTCGTGTCCGACGACTCCGGCAATCCCTTCGTAGCCGATCCAGCCGGAGCCGATCGGGGCATGACGGTCCTTGGCCGCTCCCAGCGGATTTTTGCTGTCGTTGACGTGGACGACGGCAATCCGGTCAAGACCGACGATGTCGTCGAACTTGCGCAGCACGCCGTCGATGTCGCCTGCGATATCGTATCCCGCGTCGTGAACGTGGCACGTGTCCAGACAGACGGTCAGCCGGTCGTTCAGACGCACTCGCTCGATAATCTGCGCCAGCTCCTCGAAGGATCGCCCGATCTCGGTGCCTTTGCCCGCCATCGTCTCCAGAGCGATGTTCACGTCCGTCTCCTCCGTGCCTTCCAGCACTTCGTTCAGCCCTTCGGCAATGCGCGCGATGCCGTATTCCGGATCCTTCTCGGTGTAGGCGCCGGGATGCAGCACGATGTTCCGGACGCCGATCCGATGCGTCCGGCGAATCTCCTCCTGCAGAAAGTCAACCGCCAGCCGGAACGTATCTTCCTTATAAGAACCCAGGTTGACGATGTAGGGAGCGTGCACGACGATCTCGCCGATTTGCGCTTCCGCCATCGCTTCCTTGCCTTGGGGGATGTAGAGATCCTCGATCGGCTTCCTGCGCGTATTCTGGGGCGCGCCCGTGTAGATCATGAAGGTGCTGGATCCGTAAGACACCGCTTCCTTCGTCGCCGTCAGCAGCCCCTTGTCCGAAAATGATACGTGCGATCCGATTTTCAACATAATACCGGCTCCTCTCGCCTTCGTTTCCGTCCCCTTTCGTTCGTTCGGGGCTTGTTGTCGCAATTATTTCCCTATTGTATCGCGAACGTCGAAATAAATCTAGGAATGAGGTATAATTTCAAAATGAGGTGATCATAATGGGCGAGACCCCAACCTGGTTTATTTATTTCATCGCGTTCTGGACTGTCGTGCTCGTTGTGTTCATGGGTGTCGGCGGCTTTTTCATGTTCCGCAAATTCCTCAAGGTGCTCCCGCAAAAAGACGGGAAATCCAAGCTCGATTGGCAAAACTATTGGGTGGAACGAAGCCGCGATCTGTGGACCCCGGAGTCCAAGGAAATGCTGCAGACGCTCGTCTCTCCGGTTCCGACCCCTTTTCGCGATATTGCAAGCCACTCCATCGCCGCCAAGATCGGACAGATCGCCGTGGAGAGCGGCGCGAAGGAGGTCACGAAGGAGCACTGCATCGAGGGCTACATAAGAGCGACCCCCGCTCGGGATCATAAGAGCCTGATCAACTTTCTGGAGAAAAAACAAATCGACTATTCCGCCTACAGCCATCTGCTCAAGTGACTCTTTTCGGAACGGCGATTCGGAGAAAAACGAAACCTTTGAGGCGGATTTTCGTCTAACCTCTTAGGAGGTGCATCAACACGATGAAAAAACGCAACCAAATGACGATGACACTGGGAGCCGCCCTGCTCGCTTTGGCTTTAGTCGGAACGGCCTGCAGCGACAACGGCAATTCGAGCTCCTCTCCGTCCGCCAGTCCCTCCGCATCGGCCAGCCCGACCTCAAGCGCGACGCCCGACTCGGAGAATCAGAATCCGGAAGGCGCTCCTGAACAGATCGAAGCTACGGGCAAATATGTAGGGCTTCAGGACAGCCACTCCATCGAGATTGAGACCGCGGAAGGCCCGATGGGATTCCAGGTCGGTCCGGAGATCGTCGAGAAGGTCGGAGATTGGGAAGAAAACACTCCCGTCAAATTCCAATATATTGTGGAGAAAATGGACGGAGGAGAGGAAGCGGTCGAGCAAAAAACGATCGTCTCCATCGACAAAGAATAACCGTTACCGAGGAGGGGGCGCGGCATGCGCTTGTTGCTATGCGGGGGAACCGGTTTCATCGGCAAAGCATTAACGCACGCCCTGCTGTCCAGGGGGGACGAGGTATGGATCGTCACGAGGAAAAAGCCTCTCTCCGCAGCCCTTGACCACGCGCTGCCCCACCCCCGCTACGTGACCTGGGAAGATTGGGACGCCGATCCCGATCGGCTGTCCGGCTTCGACGGCATTGTCAATCTGACCGGCGAGACGATTAATCAGCGCTGGACAGCCAAAGCGAAGGAGCGAATCGTAAGCTCCCGGGTTCAAGCGGCCGAGCGAATCGCAGAACACGTCAAGCGTATGCGCTACCCGCCGGAGGTCGTCGTGAACGCTTCGGGCATTTCGCTGTACGGCCATTCCGGCGAGCAGGTATTCGACGAAGCGTCTCCCGCACAGCCGGCCGACTTCCTCGGCGAAACCGTCGTCCGCTGGGAAGCGGCTGCCGATCTCATTCCGGCAAAGCGGCTCGTCAAGCTGAGAATCGGACTCGTCTGCGCCCGGGAGGGCGGGGCTTTCCCGCTTATTCGGCTGCCCTATCGACTGTTCGCGGGAGGTCGGATCGGCAGCGGGAAGCAGGGGCTTCCCTGGATTCATCTACAGGACATGGTCGCCTTAATTCTGTTCTGTCTGGACAACAAGTCGGTCGAGGGCCCCGTCAATGCGGTCGCCCCGGAGCCGGTATCCAACGACGAGTTCGGCAGGAAGCTCGGACAAGCGATGCGTCGGCCGCACTGGTTTCCGGTTCCGGATTTCCTGCTGCGCGCCGTCCTGGGGGAGATGAGCACGCTCGTGCTGACCGGCCAGAAGGCGATGCCTCGCAAGCTGCTCGATCACGGTTTTCACTTCGCCTTTCCCAAGCTCGAAGAAGCCCTGCGGGACTTAACCCGCTAGGGCTTTTTTTCTTCCGTCACCTTGGCGTTCGCGCTTCCATGCCGGGCGCGAGCGCAGACGCCTGCGATCTAGCGCCCGGCCGAATCTTCGATCTAGTGCCCCGCCAGCGCCGGTTGAAAGATATACTGCGAGCGGGCCGGCGCGATGCAGTCTCCAGCCTGCAACGGGTACAGTTCATAAGGAGCCATCGGCCTGTCGTTGAGACGGGTTCCGTTGCGGGAGCCCAGGTCTTTCACCTTCCATTGCCCGGACACCCGCACGAATTCGACATGGGCGCGGGAAACGCCCGCCGTCTCGTCGACGTGATCGGCGGCCTCCTCCGAACGCCCGATCACGAAGGAGTCCCCGCGCAAGGAAATGCGAAGCTGCTCGCCGCCAGATTTCCATATCAAATGGTACTCCTCGGGTCCGGGAGAGATCGGTCCGTCCAGATAAGCCGTCCGTTCCTGCTCGGAAATCCAGGTCGTGTCCGGCGCAGCCCCTCTCCCCTCTGCCCTGACGGCCGCCGGAGCCCTGTCGGGAAGCTTCTCCGGAACCGGGAATCCCGGCGGCCTCCAGCCCGCCTCCTCGCTCGGCTTCTCGTCGGGGAAGTCGCGGAATGCCGCTTCGATCTCTCGCGGTCCCGGCTCGGCCGGCGCGCCGCTTCGGCTTCGATAACGCCAGGGCGGTCCGTTCCAGAACAGCAGCACCGCCGCTCCGGCGATCAAGGTCAGACAGGCGCTGACGAGCAGCTGCTGCTCGCCCGGCCGGTCCAGGTACACGAATTTCCAGGTCGCGGCAAGCGTCAGCAGGGAAGCGCAACCGATCAGCGTCCGCCATCTCCCGACATCTGGCGGCCCCTGCTCCCTCACCGCCCGAGGAGCGTCGGGGCCCCGTCTTTCCGCGTCGAACGGGAAAGCCCGAGGCTCTCCCCAGAGCTCGGAGACCGGCTGTGCGTCTCCCGTAGCCGGCTGCAGCAAGTCCCACGAGCGGCCTCTCGGCTTCGCTTCCCCCTGCCTGCTCCCTGTCTTCGGCTCGGAGACCGGAACCGGCTCAGGTTCGCAATCGGCAGCCGCGAACGGCGGCTCTTCGCCTCCCCAGGCTTCGGCCAAATACCTTTTGCCGAATCGGCTTAAAGCCGCCGGAACGAACTCCGCGCTGGAGATCAGCCGCAGCACCTGTTGAAAAGCCGGTCCGTCCGGTTCCTTGACCCTCATCATCCATCGGACGACAAGTCTTTCCAAATCCTCCTTCCAGCTTGAAGATGTCATCGAGAATCGGGGCTCGGCAAGGGGCAAATAAGTGAACCGAATATCGCCAACGTCGTTCCCTATGAAAATAAATTCGTCCTGCAGCCGGACCCGTTCGGCGTCCAGCATGATCATGCGGCACTCCTCCAGCGTATCGGCAAGCCTGCACAGCGCCTCCATCATCTCGCTCATCGACCACCGAACCGCTCTCGTCGCCTCGGCAAGCCTGCGCGAGCCGGCCAAAGAGAACCTCAAGCTGACTTGTCCGTCGCATTCTTCGATCTCCAGCGGAAGCAGAGACGCTGCCTCGCAATGCTGAAGCATGCGAAGCTGAGTCTCGTTGATCTCGCTGCGGGACAGGGGCGGATCGCACTCCACGATCATGACATGCCCCCTTCGCTGTTCGAATCTTACCGATAGCGGCCATACGCTCATTCGCTTCTATCCTTTCCCCAATAGAATCAGAAACCCGGGCGCCACCGCCAGCATAAAAGGAAACCTGACTCTTCTGTCCCCGCTCGCCGGATGCTCGCCCCACGGCCATCTCAGCTTTCGGCCCAGCTTCCTTAAGCCGGGAATTCGAAGCGCCATAAGCAAGCAGGCTATGCCTCCAGCGATCAGAATCGAGACGACCAGCAGTTGGAACGTCAACGCAGGTCCGGCCCACGTGCCGAACGCTCCGAACCACTTGACGTCCCCGCCGCCGATGCCGCCCAGCCGGTTCATCGCATAGAGCGGCACAAAGCCGCACAGCGCGCCGGCGCACGCCCAGACGAGTCCGCTGCTCCCGTAACAGAGAAATTGATACGCGAGGCCCCCTGCCGCGAAGGCCAGGTTCAGTCCGTTCGGAATCCGCAAGCGGCGCAGATCGGTCCAACTCGCGGATCCCAACAAAACTCCGGCAATGAGCCACTCCCACAGGTTCACCGTGTATCCCCCTCCTCCGACGCCCTGCCCGCAACCTCGAACGAATGCCTCCACACGCCTCCGTCGCCGTTCGAGACTTCCATGCTCCATTGTCCCGGCGTCGTTCTCCCGGATACGTGCCAGGTCCAAGACACGATGCCCGCTTCGTCCGCCGTCGCGCTTCCGAGGTTTTTCGCCTGGCTGGGACCGCTCTTGTACAATATGGACAGGTCGACGACGGTTCCCGGCTCGGTTCGGACGACGAGCGTCGCCTTGCGGCCGGGTCTCGCCGGATTCGGCTCGAGCGATACGAACGACACCTCGAACGGCTTTCCCGTCTGGTCGTCGTGCGGCCTGGAGGCCGAAGGGCTTCCCCCGATCCATACCCGTTCTCTGGCCGATTCTCGGAGCACCAGTCTGCGTCCGAGAAAAGGAACCCGCATCGGCAGCGAATACTCGGCCTCCAAGGTCAGGTAGGCGTCCGCGCGATTCGCGACGTCCGGCAGGCCGACCGAGGCCACGTCGATCCGGGACAAGTCCAGTACGCGCCGGTCAGCGAACTGAGTCAGCAGTTGACCGAGGGCGAGCTTGGCAGCCTGTTCCTCCAGCGAGAACGACACGCCGGAAGCCTGCTCCGCCCATTCGCTCATCGGGGAGGGCAACTGCTGCCCGTATCGGCGAAGCGTATCCGCTACGCTCAGCCACTTGCCGTTCCACTGCTCGATCTGCCGGTTCAACTCGGAGTCTCTCGCCTTGTCGGCAGCCAGCGCGATCGGGTACCAGGCGGCTGCCGCTTGCCGTACCGTCTGCGACAAGGCGCCGTGAAGCGCCATGGAGATAACCGCCGTCTGAACGAGAAAGATCAGAAACATGACAAACAGCAGGAAAATCGGCATCGCGAGCGCGCTTTCCAGCGTTACGCTGCCGGAAGCCGATTCAGCCAGCCGCTGCCGGTTAGAAATAAGAGTGATCTGCCGCATACGTCGCTTCATAGCGGTTCCCCTTTACCGTTCCTCCCAAATCTCCGGCTTTCCCCATTGCCTTGAGCAGGCCGGGGAAAAACCACAGCCTGACCGATGCCGTTCCTTCGCCGCTCGCATACGTATAAGCTCCGCGAAAATCGAGGCCGGAGGCATGCTCCATCAACGCGATCGTTCTGGCCGTCGACGTGCCGCCGCCTCCATGAATCAGGAGGAATAAACGCATATAATCCGCATATCGCGTGTCGATCTTCCAATATTTCGACAGCTGAACACGATCGGCGTTCAGCAGTTGGCCCATATCCAGCATCGCCTGAGTAATACCGTAGACAAGCGCAGCCGCCAATACCAGCAGCGGGTGTCCCATCGCGCGGCACTCGATCAACCCTTCCATCGTTCGGATCGCCAGCCGAAAAGCGAAGATTTCCCCGTAGGCAGCCGCGATATTCCCGGAAGGATGCTGGAGTCCGTATAAAATAAATTCGGTTTCCTGGCTGTGGATATCCAAAGAGACATCCCCTCCCGCCAGCAGCTCCCGAGCCGAGGAAGGAGCGAAATGCGTCATTCTCCCGAGCGTGTATTCGGAGAAATACAGCTGATCCCTCGTTCCGAGAACTGCGCTTTCCAGAGCGTCCAACCATCCGTTCACCGACGACATCGCTTCGTCTCTGCCCTGCGAAGGATCGTCGCTTCTTCCCGCTCTCTTCGCCTCTTCCTCCGTCCGATTCCACTCCCGGTTCGCCTCGACCCTCTCTTTCGTCTCCTGAAAACCTGCCTGCTCCTCCTCGGATCCGGATCTTCCGGAGAACGAGCCCAGGAAGCTCGCAGCGTTCTGCCATTCCGACCTCGCCAGACTCTCCTGCCTTCTGCGCTCGCCGTCATGGGAGCGGCGGGACTCCAACAGCTCCAGCCGCGCTGCGATGACTTCGCCCGCAGCCCCGTAGTCACTGGAGAACTCGGCAAGTTTCGCGCTCGCTCGGGCTTCCCCTGCACTCAACGCGGCTCCCATACCTGTCGAGCCCGGAACGGAGCCGATCAGAGAGGAGAGGCTCTGGATCTCGCCTGCAAGCGCCAGTCCCCGGCTATGCTGCCGTTCGAGCTCGGCTTCGTAATCCCGGAAGAAGCCCGGCTCCAGAATCAAATCTTCCGCCGAATTGCGAAGCTCCTCCATCGTCCGGCGGTGATCGGCGTCCATGGCGTCTTCTTCCCTCTCTCCGCCTGTCCCCGCCCCGTCGTTCGATCGGGCTGCGATGGCGCTCATCTCCTCGTTCGCGCGCAAAGCCTCGTTCAACGATTCCTTGGCCGCTCGGACGAACGAGTCCGATTCCGCGCGCGCATCGTCCGCCGCCCTCCCGAGCTGCTGAGCCGCCGAGGACGCTCGACTCTCGTATGCGGCTACCTCCGCCTCGAAACGAGGCCCCTCCGGCCGGGTTTTCTCGATCTCTTCCGGATCCTCGCCTTCGTTCAACCGTCGGCTTCTCTCCTCCTCCCATCTTCTCAGGGATTCCCTTCGGGACCGATCCTCCTCTCTCTTCACCACGTAATCGTCGTAGCCCCCGACGACGCTTCCCGCCGAACCGAGAGCCGATTCCGCGCGCTGAGCCGCCCTTGTCCCGTGCTCCTTCTGCCGCCCGTAGACGCCGTCCAACGCCTTCTCCCTGCGGTCGTAGGCTCGACGCATCTTCTCCAGCAGATCCACGGTGCGGGCCGCCTCCTTCATCGTGCCCGTGAGCCCCCGAAACCGGCTGGCGAGCTCGATCGTCAGATCGATCGGCGCCTTGTACTTCATCTCCTCGAGAATCTGCCTGCGAAAGACGCCGTGATCGGCGAGCGGCCTGCTCTCCGTCACCTCCGCCCGCTCCCACCTCGTATCCAGAAAGGCAAAAGAGCCTCCGCCGCTTCCCGCATAGGCGTTTCCCTCCAGCGTCGTTCGGAACACCTCGTTCGCGGGCTCTCCGCCCCGTATGAACAAGCCGTACCGCGCATAGACGACCGGGTCGAATGACGACATGACCGATCGCGCGCCCGACTTGACCGCCAGCTCGGTCTGCTTGCGAAAAGCCGCCATTCGAGCGAAATCGATAAGAAGGGAGGTCAGCAGGAACAGCGCGGCCGTCGCCGCGATAAAATAGATCGAGACGGAGCCTAACGTTCCCCGACTCTGCGATTGTCTCATGTCCCGCTCCCCCCGTTCCCCAGGGACGTTTTGCGTTTGTTCAAAACCTCTCCGGCCTGGGAGCGGTAATTCGCTTCCCCCTCCGGGGCATTCTGAAGCTTGGCTGCATAGTAGCGGATCAGATCGAACGCGCGCACGAACTCCGCCGGCTCCACGACAAGTGCGGATACGTGCGCTTCTGCCGGCCCTCCCCCTCTGAAGCGGACAAGCGGAACCGCAAGCCAGCGGCTTCGAAGCTCCGCATCGATCCGGCGCTTCACGCCGATGTTGTAATAGCTCAGCTCCCCTGCTCCCGCGTTATGCTTGGCCGACGTCGCGTAAGCCGCCTTCCTCAGCTTGGCCGCCGCTCCGCTCCCCTCTCCTTCCGACATGCCCGCATACACCTCTACGCTCGCTCCCGCTTCATCCGAAGCCATTCCGAACAGACCTTGCACCAGAGCATCGTCGCTCAGTCGCCAGTACAGACCGTCGTGCTGCCCGGCGGGGTACCCGCCCGTGCGTATGTCGGCGGACGAGTTCGCCCAGCTGTATGCGGCCCTCTCGGCCATGACGGCCGAGCTGTAGTAAAGCAGCGCTCCTTGCGACATGTACAGAGAGAACAAGAGCAGCAGGAAGGTCAGCATCACCACCCAAGGGAGCAGCATCGACGCTTCGAGCGTGAACGACCCAGCCGTCTCCATCTCCTTCTTACTCGAACACTTCATCCGACTTGCTCTCTACCCTATCCATCAGACTATTCAAAAATCCGATAATCTCTTCCCGGAACACGAGCACAATCGCTATCAACACCGCTACGATCAGCACCAGCTCCAGCGTGCCGATTCCGTCCTCGTCGTCGCGCAGCGCGCGCCAGGCATGAAGTCCGTACTGATACAAGAATCCGATCATTCCGATCATCCTTTCCCCTATGGACTGAAATCACATCATGAATACGGCCGGCGTTCCGACCAGCACCAGGATGAGCAAAAATACGACGGTCAGCGGAAACGCGAGCCGGGAGGAGGCTTGTTCTCCTACCGTTCTGGCGATCGCCTTCCGTTTCTCCCACATTTGCCGGGTCAGCTCGCGAAGCGCGGGTACGAACGCATCTCCGCCTCTTCTCGCATTGATCAGCACCGTCGTCGCAAACAGCTTGGCTTCGGGCACCGCGCACCTGCGCCCCCATTCCTCCAGCGCCGCTGCCAGGCTTTCTCCCCGGTTCATGCTCTCGATCGCGGCTCGCAGCTCCGTGTACAGCGGATTGTCTGCCGAACGCCTTTTCTCGGCTACCCGGGACAGCGCGCGCATGACGTTCTCTCCCGCGTTCACCATGAGCAGCAGCTTGCTTAACAGCTCCGGCAGCTCCATCACGATGCTCTGGCGGCGCTTGCCCACTTGAGCCGACAGCTCCTTCAGCCGCAAAACCGGAAGGCAGACTCCAAGCACCGCGCCAACTGCGAGCAAATCCGGCGTATCCGTCGCCCAGGCCAGCACACTCATGCCCGTCAGCGTCATGTAGCCCAGCCCCGCGCTCTCCGCCGCCCAATCGATCAATCGGACTTCCGGACATGAGCCTCCGTTAAGCAAAGCTAACGAGACGCGAGCTCTGTCCAGCAGAGGCAGCGTCCTCTTCCATACGGCGGGATGTCGCAGCGCAATCGCGAACGGATCGGTCCGAAGCCTAAGCGCGCGTCCCTTCCGGCCCCGGGAGGCCGCTGCGATCAGCCCGGCATATCCAGCCAGCAGCAGTACGCATGCCGCTCGGATCAACCATTCGCTCATAGCTTGATGTCCATAATCCGAAGCATCCACCAGCTGCACAGCCCCAGCAGCAGCAAGCCAACCGTCAGCACAACGATCCCCATCCCTTCTCGCATCGGCTGCATATAATCGGCAGCCAGAAAGCCCAGTATACCGACGAAAGCAAAGGGCATGACCATCATAATTCTCGCTTCGAACCTTTTCTGAGCGATCAGAACGGAAACCTCCAGCTCGACGTCCATCTTCTCGGCAATCAGTTGAGACGTTCTTCTCGCCACCTCGACCAGATCTCCTCCGGCTCTCTTGCAGATCGCCATCGCTTCGGCGAAGCTCTTCACCTCCTCCAGATCGGAACGCCCGGCGAAGTTCTGCAAGGCGGCCTCCAGTTGCTCTCCGTTATGTAGCCGATTGGAGATCGCCCTTAGTTCTGTAATCAAGTCGGAGCGGCTGTCTCCGATTAACAGGATCAGATCGTTCTCCAAAGCCATAAAGGCGTTCTCGACCGATCTGCCCGCGGAGAGCAAGGAGGTCAATGCCTGCAGGGCGTCCTTGAACTGCTGTCTTAGCTTCTCCTTGCGACGGCGGCACAGGCTGCGGGCATAAAGACGCGGGTACGCCAACCCGAGAGGCGCGGCCGCCGCAGCGATGAAGGGGTGCCGATACAGCAGCCATACGCTCGCATAGCAGAAGGCGCAGCCGAGGACAATGGCCCAAACCCTCTCCCTGGCATTCAGACGATAGACCGAGTAGTCCGTCAACTCCCCCTCTCCTCCTTCAGCAGACCGGCATGGCGCAGCTTGCCCGTATCGCGCAGCGGAGCCAGCCTGCGCAAGCTGCCGACGACGCGGCCCTCCCGTTCCCCTTCTTCTTCGAAGCGGAACAACGCGTTCAGCAAAATCTCCCCGTCCTTCATTCCCGTCACCTCGCATATTTCCGCAACCTTGCGAGTGGAGTCTCGAAAACGGCTTAAATGAATGACAATGTCGAGCGCCGAAGCCATCTGCTGGCGGATGACGGGCACCGGCAAGTCCGCTCCGCTAAGCACCATCGTCTCCAATCGGGAGATCATATCCTTGGCGCCGTTCGCGTGTCCCGTAGACAAGCTGCCTTCATGTCCCGTATTCATCGCCTGAAGCATATCGAGCGCCTCCGATCCGCGCACCTCGCCGACGATTATCCGGTTAGGTCTCATCCGCAGGGATGCCCGAATCAGCTCGCGTATGCCTAATTGCCCCTTGCCTTCGCTGTTGGCGTTGCGCGTCTCCAGCGCAACGAGATTGGCGATGCCCCGAATCTGCAGCTCGGCGGCATCCTCAATCGTAATCACCCGTTCGTGAGAGGGAATCCACTGAGCGAGCGCGTTCAGGAAAGTCGTCTTGCCCGAGCCCGTCCCTCCGCTAATAAACAGGTTGTATTTCGCCATCACCAGCTCGCGCAAAAAGTCTGCGGCCTCTCTCGTTAGCGATCCCTTGGCGATCAAGTCCTCGATTCCGAGCGGCTGATTCGGAAATCGGCGTATCGTCACCGTCGGCCCCTTCAGCGCGATCGGAGGCAGCACCACATGTACCCTGGAGCCGTCGGGCAGACGAGCGTCCACAATCGGCGAAGCTTCGTTGACGATTCGGTTCACGCGCCCGACCATGCTCTGAATGAGATCCTCCAACCTCTCGCGGCTCTCGAAGCCGAGATCGACCGCTCGGAGTTCCCCTCCCTTTTCAATAAAAATCTCGTTGTGGGAGTTGATCATGATCTCGGTGATCTCCTGGTCCTCGAGCAGCGGCTGCAGCGCGTCCAAACCGCGGAAGGAATGATACAGGCGCATGACCGCCGCCCCGCGTTCCCTCGCCGTCATTCTCCGTACTCGATCTCTGCGGAACAGCTCGTCCTCGATCCGCTTCCGCAATTCCTCGTCCGATATGGAGTCGTCCCAGGCCAAGCGGGCGCGAACGGCGTTCCTCAGCTCAACCAGCTCCTCGATCGTAAGCCCGCTGTCCGCCATAGCCTTCGCCCCTCCTCCTGCGATCCGTTCCCGAGCGGCCGCCGTCCGCGCCCAACAGGTCCAACAGCCTCTCCACCGCTCCCGAATAGGCCGGCGAGGAAAGCAATCTGCCCGGCTGATCGACGGTCTTCCACTCCGGAGCATACGGAAGCGCCATCTCAGGCGCCGCTCCGGGCAGCGGCCACCGGTTAACCGACCGTCCCCCGCCGAACTTGTTCATGACGTACGACACCCTGCACGGAGCGCCGTCCAATCGCGTCTCCCAGTGCCGATGCAGCTTCTCCGCCTTCAGCAGACACTGCGCATCGTCCAACGTCAGCCAGACGATCCGGTCGCTCTGCTCAAGCAGGCGCAGATGCCATTCTCCGGCGCCGGAATCGGGGTCGACGACGATGACGTCGTACCGGTTCCCGGACTTCAGCTTGTCGATCAGCTCTCGCGCGACGTCTGGAGTGAGCGCAAGCCGCTCCCCGGGATGCTCCGGAGCGTCGATGTAGTCGGCCCGCAATTGCGGCTGGTGTCGACACAGCCGCCGCGATTGCTCCTCCCATTGCTCCGGATGCGCCTGCAGCGCGTAAAGCAGACGGGACAGCCCATCCGGCTCGCCTCTTCCGAACAGGAGCGATGTCGCGTTCAGTTCCTCCAGATTGAGATAGAGAACGCGAAGCCCCCTTTCCCCCGCTTGGCGGACAAGGTTTAACGCCACGGTCGTCTTGCCTACGCCACCCGAGGCAGAGAACACCGTCCAGATCTGGCAGCGGCCCTCCAGCTTGGCCTCGTCCGCCCCCAACGATCCTCGTATGCAGCTCAGTAGAGCCGGCAGCGGCTGGTAGCGGGAAATCTCCACCCACTCCTCTACTTCTTCCTCGCCCCGCCTCCCCGTTCCGGACTCGTCCGACAGAACGACGACTTTTCCGATTCGGCTGCTCGAAACGGTCAACGGTCCTATCATCTCCCGCTCTCCGATCAGCGCGTCTATTCTCCCCCCGCTCTGCAGTTCCCTTCTCAGCGCGCTGTCGTGCGTGTACGCCGCCACCTCCCAGCTCTTCTCCTCTTCCCGCAAATACTCCGCCAGCTTGGCGACGTATTCCCTCTCCGCAGCCGCCAGCACGATCCTCTTGACCATGTTCCGCCTCCCCTCCGGAAAACGAAAAACCGCAAACCCCGACGCATACGCGTCGAAATTTGCGGTGCTTCCGCTTTCGCTATTGAAATCGTAGCCCTAACATACCATGACTTTCCATTTTCGTCAACGCCCGCTCTTCGATTCTTCGCTCCGTCAGTCCTTGTCGACGAGATCCCGCTGCAGATACGTCTCCAGCGTATTCGTAATCTCGTAAGTCGTCTGCGCCAAATCGTAATTCTCGAACGCGTGCTCGCAGGAAGCGCGATAGCCGAGCTCCTGCTCGTAATGGCTCAGGTGCTTGGCAATGACCTCCTCCGGCAATCCGAGCTTGCGCTGACGTTCCTCCGCCGTCCGCGGATCCACGTAGAGGAACAGACGAACAGCCTTGTCCCCGTAGATCTTCTTAAGGATGCTAGCGCCTTCATGATTCAAAATGAGATAGACGGAATCCTGCTGCGCCAGCTTGTTCTCGATATCCCGGCTGCGTATGCCGTACAATTGGCCGTCGATTTCGACGCTTTCCAGGAACTCTTCCCGCCGCTCCATCTCCCGATACTCCTCGTGAGTCACGAACGTGTAATCCTGTCCGTTCACTTCCCCCGGCCTAGGCGGCCTCGTCGCGTACGAAACAATCTTCTCCATGCCGAAGGTTTGGCCGACCGCTTCCGCAACCGATTTTCTTCCAGAACCGTCCGGCCCGGTAAAGACGAATATCCGATTCGTGTCGCGCATCCGTATCCTCTCCTTCCCATGAAAACGGTTTACTTTTAAAAAAATACAGAATTATCCGATAATTATCAATTATAGAAGACAAGAGCTTGAACCGTCAATTGCCGTCGGCTATTCGCCGATCGCTGAGGACGATCCCGCTGATCGGCACATATTGGCAAGATTAAGATGCCCTTAATTTCTCAATATAGGGACAAGCATCATGATATACTCCTTTTTGTCATCGAGAATCAGATCAGGAGGAATCGACATGAACATAACAAAACGACTGAGGAAAATCGCGATCGGAGCCGCCTGCTTCGCGCTGCTGGCCACCGGCGTCGGCGCGCTCGAACAGCCTTCCGCCCATGCCGCGTCTACGGTATCCGCAAGCGCAACCTCCGCCCAGAAAGCGAACGCCGTTATCGCGTTGGCCAAGCAGCTCAAGGGCAAGGTCACCTACAAATTCAACGTGAACAATCCCGGAAAGCTGTGGTTCGACTGCTCTTCCTTCACCAAATACGTGTTCGCCAAGCAGGGCGTAAACCTGAAATGGAGCTCCCAGGCGCAAAGCAAGCAAGGCGTCTATGTCGCCAAAAGCAATCTGAAAAAAGGCGATCTCGTCTTCTTCAGCGTGTCGAAGCCTGGCACCGTCAATCATGTCGGCATCTATATCGGCAACGGACAATTTATCCATAATACGACCGGCAGCGGCGTTAACGGCGTTATCGTCAGCAAACTAAGCAGCTATTCGAAACGGTACATTACGGCCAGAAGAGTTCTCTAACAGGCTGCGGGACGGTCTCGGCCCGGTTCTTCAGAGTCGGGACCGTCCCTTTAAGCCGTTGTCGGCTAGCCCTTGGATTTGAAAAGCTCGCCCAACGCCCCTACGCTGCCTAGCGTATCGGCGACGCTTGAAGGCAGGAATACTTTGTTGGCCGGTCCTTTGGCGATTTCGCCCAGCGCTTCGAAGGAACGGTAAGCCAGCACCCTCTCGTCGAGCCCCGCCGACCGGAGCTTCTCGATTCTCGTTTTCTCGGCTTCCGCCACGGCCATGATCGCCTTCGCCTCTCCGAGCGCCTCCAGCTCCTGCGCCTGCCGCAAGCCTTCCGCTTGACGGATCCGGGCTTCCTTTTCTCCTTCCGCCTTCAATATTTTGCTCTGCTTATCCCCCTCGGACCGCAAAATCAAATCTTGCTTGGCCGCCTCTGCCTCCAGAATGATCGCGCGTTTGTTTCTCTCCGCCTTCATCTGCTTATCCATCGCTTCCTGAATGTCGCTGGGCGGTTTAATGTCGAGCACCTCTACTCGTTCAATGCGTACCCCCCACTTCTCGGTCGCCTCATCCAACGCCAAGCGGATGTTCGAAGAAATTTTTTCTCTGCCGGACAGCGTCTCGTCCAGCTCCATATTTCCGATAATCTGTCTCAGCGTTGCGGTCGTAATGTTGCGCACCCCGTAGACGTAATCCGATATTCCGTATGTAGCCTGCTCCGGGGCGACTATCTGGTAAAAAATGATCGTATCGATCTGCACCTGGACGTTATCCTTCGTAATGACCGTCTGCGGCGGGACGTTCGCTTGCTGAATTCTCAGATCGTGAAATACGCGAACGTTGTCGATAAACGGAACGAGGACGTTCACTCCGGGCGTCAGCAGCCGACTGTACTTTCCCAGTCTTTCGACCACGCCCACCTTCTGCTGAGGCACGATCCTGATCGACAGCACGACGACCGCTACGATCAGGATGACAACGAGAAATACGACATACACCATTCCGGTCAACCTCCCGTTTTTTGAACTTCAAGCATGGTTGAGCTTCGAGCGACGACGACGACCCGATCTTCCGGATTCAGCTCCTCCTTGGACGTTGCGCTCCAAGTCTCCGAACCGACCTTGACGATCCCCGGCCGGCTCGCCGTAATCCTTTCGATCACGATCCCCGGCTTGCCGATCAGCTGCTCATGCGCATCACGGAACCCTTTCCCGGGCTTCAGCTTTTTTTTCAACAGCTTGGTGGCGAGCGTTAGCGCCAAAGCGGCGGCCCCTCCGGCCAACGCCTGAAGCAAATAGTCGTCCGGCGCAAGCAAGGACACGACGGAAGCGACGGCTGCGCCTGCGCTGAGCCACAGCAAGTAATAGGTTAGCGTCAGCATCTCGGCAATCAGCAGCATACCGGCCACGATCAGCCATATCGCCCACCACTCCATCGAATTTTCGCCCCTTTCGCCCTTCTACTCATATTTACGGGAGCATTCTCGCGTTATGACTGGAACGGAAGAAACCCGGCATAAACGGCTTACGCTGTCTTAGCATCGGCGGATTAACGCGGAGGTCGGAGGCGATTCAGATCAGAAATACTTTCTAAATAACAAAAAGCCTGCCGCAAGCGGCAAGCTTTTCGAAAGTACGCTGAACAAGCTGACGTTACTGGGAAGGCGAAGCGGACGGTGACGGGCTCTCTTGCTCGGCCGACATCGTTTTGGACTTCAGCTTGGAGAAAGCGTCGCTGTTCACGTACTTCACAAACTCCCACGCGGCTCGTGGATTCGCGGAGCTGGCGCTTACCGCGAAAATGCTCCCCAAGTTGAAATAATGTTTGAGGAAAAAACAAAAAGAACCCGCCTTCGCCAGGCGGGCATATCCGGATTTCAAGAATGCGGCCTCCCGAACAATGTGTTTGTCTTTTTGTGCCGGAGCAGCTCCGAGACCGTCACCATTCGATAGCCGCGTTTCCTGAGCTCGGGCAATATCGTCTGCAGCGCTTGAACCGTTTGCATCGAACCTTCGACGTGATCGTGGAACAGCACAATATCTCCATTCCGAACGTTTTTCAACACTCTGTCGATAATTTTGCCTGTTCCGGGGGAACTCCAGTCCTTCGTATCCTGATGCCATGACCATAAGACCATCGTATAGCCGCGCTCGCGCGCGATCCGCACAACCGAATCGTTGAAAAAGCCTCCCGGAGGCCTGAACCATAGACTGTGCTTTCCGGTCAAATTCACGATCTGCTTCTCGGTTCGGCTCAGCTCCTCCGACAGCCGCTGCTCGCTGATCCGATGGTTCAAATACAGATGACTGTATGTATGATTCGCGACCTCGTGACCTTCCTGTGCCTCGCGCCTTACAACCTCGGGGTATTGATCCATCCGCCTTCCGACAACGAAAAAGGTCGACTTCGCCTCGTTCTCCGCCAGCAGATCGAGAATCTTGGGCGTAGTCACGGGATTAGGGCCATCGTCGAACGTAAGGGCGATTAGCTTCTCCTTCATCGGAACTTCCCATACAACCTCTTCGCGCTCCTCGTAATACGCTCTGGTTTTTCGCACCGGCTGCGCCTGATAACCGCAGGTAATGGCCGCCAGTGACAAGCTTATTCCAATCAGCGTTGCCGTCTTGAATACGGACATGCGCTCCCTCCGCTCCTGTGCATTACAGGGATAGTATGGAGGTTTCGATTCGTAATTATAAAAGGAAAAAGACACCTCCGTCGAGAAGGTGTCTGGGCTTGCGCCTTGAAAACCGGATGCGAACCAAAGTGGTGCGAAGAAGAAGGTGAATTGCCTTGCTAGGCCATCCGCTTAGGATAAGCCCTCGACCGATTAGTACTCGTCAGCTCCACACGTTGCCGCGCTTCCACCCCGAGCCTATCAACCTGGTGTTCTTCCAG